>NZ_JBMDII010000016.1:0-118207 GCF_057808605.1 Comamonas sp. FG99 | reverse complement strand
GCGGGGGCTCCTGAGGGACTCATTCAGTTCACTGGCTTAAGTGAACGGCATTACCTCCAAGAGGGGCGCTTTTTGCCTTGGGGCGGCCCGGCGGCAAAAAATCAGCGCCCAATCTCCGCGCGCACCGCCGCTAGCTGGCGGCGCGAGACCGGCAGGTGCTCGGGCAGCCCCTGCAGGCGCAGGCGCCAGCCTTCGCTGCCGTCGGCAGCCAGGTATTTCTCGAGCGCGCGCACCGCGCCGCGGGCCACCAGCGCATTGCGGTGCACCCGCAGGAAGCGGCCCGGGTGGCGCAGCTCCAGCTCGCCCAGCGAGCCGTCCATGATGTAGCTGTGCCGCGCGGTGCGCACGGTGAGGTATTTCTGCTCGGCCTTGAGGTACAGCACCTCGGCCAGCGGCACGCGCTCCGTGCGGCCGCGGCCGTGGATCAGCAGCGCCTCGCCAGGCATTGCCCCGTCGCCGCGGCGCAGCTTGGCCAGCGCCTGGCGCAGCCGCTCGAGCCGCACCGGCTTGGTGAGGTAGTCCACCGCGTTCAGCTCGAACGCCTGCAGCGCATGCCCGGCATGGGCGGTGACGAAGACCACCGCCGGCGGCGCGCTCTGCGCAGCGATGGCCCGGGCCAGCGCCAGGCCGCTTGTGCCCGGCATATGGATATCGAGCAGCAGCAGCTCGAACCGCGGCCCGGGCCGCGCCAGGCACTGCAGCGCCTGCTGCGCGTCGGCGGCTGCGTGGATGTCGGCGGCGGCCAGGCCGGCTTCGCCCAGCAGGCGGGCGAGGCGGCTGCGGGCCAGGGCTTCGTCGTCGACGATCAGGGTTTTCATGCGCCGGGCCTGTACATGGGCTTCAGGCCGGAATGGTGATGCGCAGCCAGTAGTGGCCGTTGCTGCGCGAGGCCTGGAAGTCGCATTCCAGGTCGTAGAGCAGGCGCAGGCGCTGGCGCACATTGGCCAGCGCGATGCCGCTGCCGGCGGCATGGCCGGCGGGCCCGGGCGGCGGCGCGGTGTTCATGATCTGGATCTGCACCGTAGTGCCGCGCCGGCGGGTGGCGACGATGATCTTGCCCCGCCCCCGGCCGGGCTCGATGCCGTGCCTGACCGCGTTTTCCACCAGCGGCTGCAGCAGCAGCGGCGGCACCGCCGCCGCGGCGGCGCGCGCATCGAGGTTCCACTGCACCGCCATGCGCTCGCCGAAGCGAGCCTGCTCGATCGCCAGGTAGCGCCGGGCGAGCAGGATCTCGTCGCCCAGCGTCGAAGTGCCATGCGGCTCGGCCAGCGCGTGGCGGAACAGCTCGCTCAGGTCTTCGAGCAGGCTTTCGGCCCGGCGCGGATCGAGCTGCACCAGGGCGATGGCGCTGTTGAGGGCGTTGAACAGGAAATGCGGGCGGATGCGCGCCTGCAGCTCTGCCAGCCGCGCGCCGGTGGCGGCCGGCGTGCGCGCCTGGGCGCGCCATTGCAGCGCCGCGACCACCATGGCCGCCAGCAGCGCGCCGGCCAGGGCGCTGGCCAGCCAGGCGGGCCCGGCGCCAGTACGGTCGGCCCAGCGGTACAGCAGCGCGGCCAGCAGTCCGCAGCCCGCGCCCAGCCCGGTGCCGGCTGCAAGCTGCGGCCCGGCGCCGCAGCGCTGCAGCAACTGCTTTTGCGAGCAGGCGGCCAGCAGCCACAGCAGCGTGGCCGGCAGGCTGGCGGCGGTGAGCAGCGCTGCGCCGGCCAGCCAGGCGGCCGCGCCGGCGGCGCCGAAGCCCGCGCCGATGGCGAGCACGCCTTGCACCAGCAGCACGGTGCGGACCACCACGCTGGCGGTGCAGGCCTCGAATACCAGAGCGCCGGGGGCTGGAGGGCCGGCGCCGGTGGTGGAAGATGACTGCATGGCTATAGAATTCCGGCACATATTTCTCACAATGGCCGATATTGCCGGCATGCGGCTTGCGGCATGCCGACAGGAAGCCGGCATGTGCCAAGCAGCTTAACCCGATTTTTCCCATCCATGTCCACCCCTACGTCTCCCGCCGCCAGCCACAACCAGCTCGACACCAAGGCCCAGGCCTGGTCGGCCCTGTTCTCCGAGCCCATGAGCGACCTGGTCAAGCGCTACACCTCCAGCGTGTTCTTCGACAAGCGCCTGTGGCAGGCCGACATCGCCGGCAGCCTGGCGCATGCCGAGATGCTGGCGGCGCAGGGCATCATCGGCGCGCAGGACCACGCCCAGATCCGGCAGGGCATGGCGCAGATCGCCACCGAGATCGAGTCGGGCCAGTTCGACTGGAAGCTGGACCTGGAGGACGTGCACCTGAACATCGAGGCGCGCCTGACCCAGCTGGTGGGCGATGCCGGCAAGCGGCTGCACACCGGCCGCAGCCGCAACGACCAGGTGGCCACCGACGTGCGCCTGTGGCTGCGCGGCGAGATCGACCTGATCGACGGCCTGCTGTCCGAGCTGCAACTGGCGCTGGTGGAGGTGGCCGAGAAGAACGTCGACGTGATCCTGCCCGGCTTCACCCACCTGCAGGTGGCGCAGCCGGTGAGCTTCGCGCACCACCTGCTGGCCTATGTGGAGATGTTCCAGCGCGACCAGGAGCGCATGCGCGACGCCCGCAAGCGGGTCAACGTGCTGCCGCTGGGCAGCGCGGCGCTGGCCGGCACCACCTACCCGCTGGACCGCGAGCGCGTGGCGCGTACGCTGGGCATGGCCGGCGTGTGCCAGAACAGCCTGGACGGCGTGAGCGACCGCGACTTCGCGATCGAGTTCGCCTCGGCCGCCAGCCTGTGCATGGTGCATGTCTCGCGCCTGTCCGAAGAGCTGATCATCTGGATGAGCCAGAACTTCGGCTTCATCCGCATCGCCGACCGCTTCACCACCGGCTCGTCGATCATGCCGCAGAAGAAGAACCCCGACGTGCCCGAGCTGGCGCGCGGCAAGACCGGCCGCGTGGTCGGCCACCTGATGGGCCTGATCACGCTGATGAAGGGCCAGCCGCTGGCCTACAACAAGGACAACCAGGAAGACAAGGAGCCGCTGTTCGACACCGTCGACACGCTCAAGGACACGCTGCGCATCTTCGCCGAGATGATTGGCGGCCAGGCCAACCCGGCCACCGGCGCGAAGGAGGGCGGCATCAGCGTCAACGCCCAGGCCATGCGCGCAGCCGCGCTCAAGGGCTATGCCACGGCCACCGACCTGGCCGACTACCTGGTCAAGAAGGGCTTGCCCTTCCGCGATGCGCACGAGACCGTGGCCCATGCGGTCAAGCTGGCCTCGCAAAAGGGCGTGGATCTGACCGAGCTGCCGCTGGCCGAGCTGCAGGCCTTCAACCCCGGCATCGCGGCCGACGTGTTCGACGCGCTCAGCCTCGAAGGCTCGCTCAACGCCCGCAACACGCTGGGCGGCACCGCGCCGGCCCAGGTGCGCGCGCAGCTGGCGCGTCACCAGGCCCGCCTGGCGGGTTGACTCCCTTTCACTTATCCGTCCTAGCACCATGATGCCGATCAACCGCCGACACTTCTCCCTCCAACTGCTGGCTGCGGCGCTGGCGGGCACGGGCATGCAGTCCAGCCATGCCGCGGCCTACAACAAGGGCAAGCCCGTGCGCCTGCTGGTGGGCTTTCCGCCGGGCGGCGGCACCGACGCGATTGCGCGCCTGCTGGCCGAGAAGATGAAGGACACGCTGGGCACGCCGGTGGTGGTGGAGAACCGCCCGGGCGCGGGCGGGCAGATCGCGGCGCAGCAGCTCAAGGCGGCGCCGCTGGACGGCTCGACCTTCTTCGTCACGCACGACCACACCATCTCCATCCTGCCGCATGTGGTGAAGAACCCGGGCTTCGATCCGCGCACCGATTTCGTGCCGGTGGCGGGCTTCGCCAGCTTCGTCAATGCGCTGGCGGTGTCGCCGATCACCGGCGCCAAGACCTTCGACGAGTATGTGCAGTGGGTGCGCCGCCAGGGCGGCAAGAGCGCGGTGGGCATTCCGGCGCCGGCGTCCACGCCCGAGTTCCTGGTGCAGCTGCTGGGCAAGCGCTACGAATTGGACCTGGTGGCCGCGCCCTACCGCGGCAGCGCGCCCATGCTGGCCGATGTGATGGCGGGCCAGATCCCCGCCGGCGTGGGCTCGGTGCAGGACTTCATCGAAACCCACCGCGCCGGCAAGCTGCGCGTGCTGGCCACGCTGGGCGGCAAGCGCCAGGCGGCGCTGCCCGATGTGCCCACCTTCGGCGAGCTGGGGTTCAAGGGCTTCGAGGACATGCCGTACTACGGCGTCTATGCGCCCGCGGGCACGCCGGCCGTGATGGTGCACGAGGTCTCGCAGGCCGTCGCCAAGGCGGTGGCCCAGCCCGATGTGCATGCCCAGCTGGTGGCCATGGGGCTGACGGTGGGCTATATGTCGCCCGAGCAGCTGGCGGCGCGCGAGAAGGCCTATACCGATGTGTGGGTGAAGATCATCCATGACAGCGGGTTCAAGCCGCAGTGAGCGCAGACCCCCGGGGTTTTTCGCGGCCGGAGCGAGGCCCGGCCTCTGCGCGTAAAAAAACAAGCAAGATCGGGATGCGGCGCTTATGGATTAAGCGCTGGCAGCTATCTTTTCAGGAGAGCACCATGGCCCAGCAATGGCGCAGCGGGAGAGGCATCATCATCGCGGGGGCCGTGGCCCTTGCCGCGCTGCAGGCGCAGGCCACTGCCATCACCCAGGTCTCGCCGCAGGGCGAGGTGGCCCGCGTGCGGCAGGTGGTGGTCAAGTTCGACAGCGATGCCATACGCTTCGGCGACCAGGGCCGGCCCGCGCCGGTCAAGCTCTCGTGCGACGACCCGGCGGCGATGAAGGACGGCTCCGGGCGCTGGACCAGTTCGCGCGAGTGGGTGTTCGACTTCAGCCAGGATCTGCCGCCCGGCGTGAGCTGCACGCTGGCCAGGGACGCCGGCTTCAAGGACCTCGCCGGGCAGGCGCCCAAGGGCGCGGCCAGCTATGCCTTCAATACCGGCGGGCCCTTCGTGCAGTCGGTGCGCCCCGGCACCTACAACGACATCGACGAAGACCAGTACTTCGGCCTGCGCTTCAACGGTGCGGTGGCGCCGGCCAGCGTCGAGAAGAACAGCTGGTGCGTGGTCGATGGCGTGGGCGAGCGCATGCCGGTGCGGCTGCTCACCGAGCAGGACAAGATCAACATCTTCGGCAAGTCCGAGATGCAGCGCAATTCGGCACGCTACGTGGCGCTGGCCTGCAGCCGCCCGCTGCCCTCGGGCGCGCGCATGCGCCTGGTCATCGGCAAGGGCGTGGCCACGCCCGGCGGCATGGCCGGCAAGATCGAGAAGCGCTTCGAGTTCAACGTGCGCCAGCCCTTCAGCGCCGAGTTCAGCTGCGAGCGCGAGAACGCCCAGGCGGCCTGCCTGCCGATCCGGCCGATGACGCTGAACTTCAACGCGCCGGTGGAGCGCAAGCTGGCCGAGGGCATCCGGCTCGGCGCGCTCAAGCCGGTCTTCGAGGACGGCGACAAGAGCGAGGAGGTGAGCACGCTCAGCTTCAAGCCGCCGTTCCCCGAGAAGGCCTCGTACCGCATCGAGCTGCCGCCCGGCTTCAAGGATGTGAGCGGGCGCACACTGTCGAATGCGCAGATGTTCCCGCTGAAGGTGGGTACCGGCGAGATGCCGCCGCTGGCCAAGTTCGCCGCCGCGCCCTTCGGCGTGGTCGAGCGCTTCGCCGAGGGCGAGAAGGGCCCGGCCATCCTGCCGGTGACGCTGCGCAAGGTTGAGGCGCAGCTGCCGCTGAGCGGCCTGGCGCTGGCCGACAACGGCAGCGTCTCGGCGCTGCAGCTGCGCACCGATGCCGACATCATCCGCTGGTGGCGCAAGGTCAACGACTACCACGAAAGCCGGGTCGAGCGAAAGCAGGCCGCCCGGGACATCAAGGGCCCGCTGCCGCCGGTGGTGAGCGACATGGACAAGGACTGGGTCGCGTCGCGCCAGCTATCGCTGCTGGGCGGCCAGCCGGGCGTGAAGACGCTGGCGCTGCCCAAGGCCGACGGCCAGGACCCGCGCCCGTTCGAGGTGGTGGGCATTCCGCTGGCAGCGGGCTTCCATGTGCTGGAGATCGCCTCGCCGATGCTGGGCGAGGCGCTGCTGGGCGAGCAGTACGGCGAGCGGCGCACCATGTATGTGCGCACTTCGGCGCTGGTCACCAACCTGGGCGTGCATTTCAAGCTCGGCCGCGAAAACTCCATGGCCTGGGTGACCACGCTGGACAAGGGCAAGCCGGTGGCGGGCGCGCAGGTGCGTGTGTCCGGCTGCGACGGCACTGCGCTGATGCAGGCCGAAACCGACAAGGACGGCGTGGCCCGCTTCGAGGGCCTGTCGCCCGAGGGCGGCAAGGAATGCCGCTACAACCGCGCCTACTTCGTGAGCGCCCGCGCCACGGTGAACGGCGCGCCCGACATGGCCTTCGTCTGGAGCGACTGGCAGCGTGGCATCGAGAGCTGGCGCTTCAACCTCGACCACAGCATGAGCGCCTCGCCCGACTATGTGGCGCACACGGTGCTCGACCGCAGCCTGCTGCGCGCCGGCGAAACGGTTTCGATGAAGCACTTCATTCGCGCCCAGACCAGCGGCGGCCTGGGCAGCCTCAAGGATGCCGACCTGCCCGATGCGGCGACGCTGACCCATATGGGCAGCAGCGACGAGTTCAGCGTGCCGGTGAGATGGCAGCGCCGCGCCGATGGCGGCTTTGCCGGCGTGTCCGAATTCAGGATACCGCCGGCCGCCAAGCTGGGCCGCTACAGCATCGCCCTCAAGAACCTGGGCGAGCACAACAGCAGCCTGGAGACCGGCGACTTCCGCGTCGAGGAGTTCCGCCTGCCGGTGTTCACCGGCCGCGTGGCCGCCGCCAGCCCGGCGCCGCTGGTGCAGCCCAAGGACCTGGCCGCCAGCGTGCAGCTGTCGTACGTGTCGGGCGGCGCCGCGGCCCGGCTGCCGGTGCAGGTCTCGGCCATGGTGCAGTCCAAGTACCTGGAGTTCGCCGACTACGGCGAATACTCGTTCACGCCGCCGCAAAGGCGCGGCGGCATCTCGGCCGAGGACGACGCGCCCGAGGTCGCCAGCGGCAGCGACCGCCGCATCGTGGCCGACAAGCTGGCGCTCACGCTCGATGCCAACGGCAGCGGCAAGGTGGCGCTGGGCGACATGCCGGCCTCGCCCGCCGCTCAGGACCTGGTGATCGAGGCCAATTTCTCCGATCCCAACGGCGAGGTCCAGACCCTGTCCAGCCGCAGCACGCTGTGGCCCGCCGCGGTGGTGGCCGGCATCAAGGCCGAGAGCTGGGCCTCGGCCGGCAAGCAGCTGAGCTACCAGGCGCTGGCGCTTTCCACCGACGGCAAGCCCGCCGCCGGCGTGCCGCTTCAGGTACGCGCCAGCGCCCGCATCACCACCTCGGTGCGCAAGCGCATGGTCGGCGGCTTCTACAGCTACGACAACCAGCAGGAAACCAAGGACCTGGGCGTGGTCTGCTCGGGCAAGACCGATGCGCGCGGTCTGCTGCTGTGCAGCTCCGAGCTCAAGCAGGACGGCGAGGTCCAGCTCGTCGCCGAGGCCAAGGACGGGCAGGGCCGCGTGGCGCAGGCCGCCACCTCGGTCTGGGTCACCAGGCAGGGCGAGCTGTGGTTCGGCGGCCAGGACCATGACCGCATGGACCTGCTGCCCGAGAAGAAGTCCTACCAGGCCGGCGAGACCGCGCGCTTCCAAGTGCGCATGCCATTTCGCCATGCCACCGCGCTGCTCACCGTGGAGCGCGAGGGCATCATCGCCGCCCGCGTGGTCGACATCGAGGGCAGCGATCCGACGGTGAGCCTGAAGATCGAAGACGGCTGGGGCCCCAATGTGTACGTGAGCGTGCTCGCGCTGCGCGGCCGCCTGGTCGAGGTGCCTTGGTACAGCTTCTTCACCTGGGGCTACAAGTCGCCGCGCCAGTGGTGGACCGCCTTCTGGTACGAGGGCAAGGAATATGTGGCGCCCACCGCGCTGGTCGACCTGTCCAAGCCCGCCTACCGCCTGGGCGTGGCCGAGATCCGTGTTGGCATCCGGGAGCGCCAGCTCGCGGTGAGCGTGAAGGCCGACCAGGACAGCTACCAGGTGCGCGGCAAGGCCAAGGTGCGCATAGAGGCCAAGCTGCCCGACGGCAAGCCCGCCGCCGGCGCCCAGGTGGCGCTGGCCGCGGTGGACCAGGCGCTGCTGGAGCTGCGCCCCAACACCTCGTGGAACCTGCTGGAGGCCATGTACCAGAAGCGCGCCTGGGGCGTGGAGAACTCCACCGCGCAGATGGAGATCATCGGCCGCCGCCACTATGGCCGCAAGGCCGTGGCCGCGGGCGGCGGCGGCGGCCTGGGCCAGACCCGCGAGCTGCTCGACACGCTGCTGCTGTGGCGCCCCGATGTGCAGCTCGATGCCAACGGCCAGGCCGAGGTCGAGGTGCCGCTCAATGATGCGCTCACCAGCTTTCGCATCGTCGCGGTCGCCGACAGCGGCCTCGCGCTGTTCGGCACCGGCAGCACCACCATCCGCACCACGCAGGACCTGCAGATCATCAGCGGCCTGCCGCCGCTGGTGCGCGAAGGCGACCAGTTCGAGGCCCAGCTCACGCTGCGCAACACCACCGCCAAGGCGATGAAGGTCGAGGTCGCACCGCGCGCCACGCTGCTGCAGCTCGACGCCAAGACCGTCGAGATCCCGGCCGGCGAATCCAGGCTGGTGTCGTGGCCGGTCACCGCGCCGCAGCAGCTGGCCGCCACCCGCCCCGGCGAGCTGCTGTGGGAGCTGTCCGCCAAGGATGCGAACGGCGGCGCCAGCGATGCGCTCAAGCTCAGCCAGCGCATCGTGCCGGCCGTGCCGGTCAGCGTGCGCCAGGCCACGCTGGTGCAGCTCGATGGCAGCTATGAGCTGCCGCTCGAGATTCCCGCCACGGCGCTGCCCGGGCGCGGCGGCATCGCCATGTCGCTGATGCCCAAGCTCGCCGAAGGCCTGCCCGGCGTGCGCGACTGGTGGAGCCGCTACCCCTATGCCTGCCTGGAGCAGCAGTTCAGCAAGGCCATCGGCCTGGGCGACGCGCAGATGTGGCAGGGCGTGATGGAGCGCCTGCCCACCTACCTGGACGACGACGGCCTGGCATACTACTTCCCGCCCTCGGGCGGCAGCCGCAACAGCGGCAGCGACACGCTCACCGCCTACCTGCTCAGCGCGGGCGCCGAGATGCGCAGGCTCGATCCGGCCTACGCGGTGCCGGCCGAGGCGCTCCAGCGCATGAGCGCGGGCCTGGCCAACTTCGTGCAGGGCAAGATCGAGCGCAAGTTCTGGAGCCCGCGCGCCGACCTCGACATCCGCAAGCTCGCCGCCATCCATGCGCTGGCGCGCTATGGCAAGGCCACGCCGGCCATGCTCGGCAGCATCACCATCGCGCCCAACCAGTGGCCCACGCACGCGGTGATCGACTGGCTGTCCATCCTCAAGCTGATGAAGGATCTGCCCGAGCGCGCCCAGCGCAGCGAAGAGGCCAGCCAGATCCTGCGTGCCCGCCTGTCCTACCAGGGCACCAAGCTGGTCTTCAGCACCGAGAAGGACGACTACTGGTGGTGGCTGATGCAAAACGGCGACGTGAACACCGCCCGCCTGATGCTGGCGGTGATGGACGACCCGGCCTGGAAGGACGACATGCCGCGCCTGGCCAATGGTTTCATCGCCCGCCAGCAAGGCGGGGCCTGGTACACCACCACCGCCAATCTGTGGGGCGCGATCGCGTTGCAGCGCTTCTCCAAGGTGTTCGAGTCCGTGCCGGTCACCGGCACCACCCAGGCCAGCCTGGGCGGAAAGACGGCCGAGGTGGACTGGAGCAAGGTGGTGAGGAAGGCCGAGCAGCCCGACCAGCCCAAGCAGCACACCAAGACCTTCACCGGTGCGCCCACCGCGCCCGGCAACTGGCTGAACAACACCATGCTGCTGCCCTGGCCCAGTGGCGCGGGCAGCCTCAAGGTGCAGCAAAACGGCAGCGGCAAGCCCTGGCTCACGGTGCAGTCGCTGGCCGCCGTGCCGCTGGCCGCGCCGGTGGCCGCCGGCTACCAGATCAAGAAGACGGTGACCCCGGTGGAGCAGGCCGACAAGAGCCTGCCCGCCGGCCGCTACACGCGCGGCGACGTGCTGCGCGTGACGCTGGAGGTCAACGCCAGCGCCGACATGACCTGGGTGGCCATCACCGACCCGGTGCCCACCGGCGCCACCATCCTGGGCGGCGGCCTGGGCCGCGACTCGGCCATCGCCACCGAGGCGCGGGGCGGCGGCGAGAAGCGCGCGGGCTGGGGCTGGCCGGCCTTCGAGGAGCGCAGCTTCGAGGCCTACCGCAGCTACTACGAATACCTGCCCAAGGGCACGGTCAAGATGGAGTACACGGTGCGCCTGAACAGCGTGGGCGATTTCAGCCTGCCGCCCAGCCGGGTCGAGGCCCTGTATGCGCCGGAGATGTTCGGCGAGCTGCCCAACGCCAAGGTGCTGGTGCAGGCCGCGAAGTGAGGCGCCTGCCGGCCCGGGCCGCATCTGCGACAATTCCAACCTGGTTTCAGGAGTGGTTTCATGGCTGGTTTGCAGGCGGGCACCCCGGTGCCGCAGGCGCTCACGGTGCACGGCAAGTCGCGGGTGCTGGAGCTGGTGTTTTCAGACGGCAGGGCGTTTCGCCTGCCGTTCGAGTTCCTGCGCGTATATTCGCCGTCGGCCGAGGTCCAGGGCCATGGGCCGGGGCAGGAGGTGCTGCAGACCGGCAAGCGCGATGTGGCCATCGTGCAGATCGAGCCGGTGGGCAACTATGCGATCAAGCCGCTGTTCTCGGACGGGCACGAAAGCGGCCTGTACAGCTGGCAGTACCTGTACGAGCTGGGCAGCCGCCAGGACGAGCTGTGGGCCGACTACCTGCAGCGGCTGCAGCAGGCGGGGCTGGAGCGCGACCAGCCCATGGCGCCCAAGGGCGGGCACGGCTGCTCGCACCATTGATGGGATGGCGTGGCGCCGCAGCGGCCCCTCGGGGGGCAGCGGCTACGCACAGTGAGCCAGCGTAGGGCGATATTTTTCACGCATACCCTGCAGCACGGCGGGGTTGTAGCCGCTGGCGGGCCAAATGCTGGTTAGCATTGCGCTCATGACCACCACCCATTTTGGATACGAGACCGTAGACGAGCAGGACAAGGCGCGCAAGGTGCGCGGCGTGTTCGATTCCGTCGCCAGCAAGTACGACGTGATGAACGACCTGATGTCGGCCGGCCTGCATCGGGTGTGGAAGCAGTACACGGTCATGGTGGCGAACCTGCAGCCCGGCCACAAGGTGCTGGACATCGCCGGCGGCACCGGCGACCTGGCCATGGCGTTTGCCAAGAAGGTGGGGCCGAGCGGCCAGGTGGTGCACACCGACATCAACGAGGCCATGCTGCGCGTGGGGCGCGACCGCCTGATCGACAAGGGCCTGGTGCTGCCCACGCTGGTGTGCGATGCCGAGGAGCTGCCTTTTCCCGACGGCCATTTCGACGTGGTGAGCGTGGCCTTCGGCCTGCGCAACATGACGCACAAGGACCGGGCGCTGGCCGAGATGAACCGCGTGCTGAAGGCCCGCGGCCGGCTGCTGGTGCTGGAGTTCTCGAAGGTGGCCAGGCCGCTGTCCAAGGCCTACGACCTGTATTCCTTCCAGGTGCTGCCGCGCATCGGCCAGCTGGTGGCGGGCGACGCCGACAGCTACCGCTACCTGGCCGAGTCCATCCGCATGCACCCGGGGCAGGAAGAGCTCAAGCGCATGATGCAGGCGGCGGGCTTTGGCCATGTGGACTACCACAACATGACGGCGGGCATCACCGCGCTGCACGTCGGCATCAAATGCTGAATCAAGCCGCCTGATGGCGAAAAGCATGCGTGTTTCCCCCAGCGCGCATTGAAATACAACATAAAGGACATCAGATGGCAAACCATGGGGTACCGATGAAGGCGGCGCAAGCCGGCCTTCGCCAACAGGAGAAACGAAAGCGATGAAAACGAAAATCTGGTCGATGGTGCTGGTGCTGCTGCTCGCGGTCGTGCACCTGGACGCCGATGCCCGGCGCATGGGCGGCGGCAAGTCCATGGGCCGCCAGTCGAGCAATGTGACGCAGCGCGAAGCCGCGCCGACGCAGGCGCCGGGCAATACTGCGGCGCCGGCGCAAAGCGCGCAGAGCCGTCCGGCAACGCCCGCGGCGCAAACGCCGCAGGCCGCGCCCAAGCGGCCCTGGGGCGCGATGCTGGGCGGGCTGGCCGCGGGCCTGGGCCTGGCCTGGCTGGCGAACTCGCTGGGCCTGGGCGCGGCGTTCGGCAACTTCCTGCTGATCGCGCTGCTGGCGCTGGTGGCGGTGGCGGTCATCGGCATGGTCATGCGCCGCAAGGCGGGTGGCGCAGCCGGCCAGTCGCCTTATGCCTACCAGGGGCAGGGCGCCTCGGGCGCGCCGGGCGGCTTCGACAACGCTCCGCAAAATGCGCCGGTGGCGCGCCAGTACAACCCCGAGAAGATCGGCAACGACGCCTCGGCCCGGCCGTGGGAGCATGGCGCCACGCCGGCCGCCACGGGCGCCGGCGGCAGCATGATCGGCTCGGCGCTGGCCGGCTCGCAGAACTGGGGTGTTCCCGAGGGCTTCGACACCCAGGGCTTCCTGGAGGCCGCCAAGCGCAACTTCGTCACGCTGCAGGCTGCCTGGGACCGTGCCGACATCGCCACGCTGCGCTCGATGATGACCGACGACATGCTCAACGAGGTGCGCAGCCAGCTCGACGACCGCGAGCAGCACCGCGGCACGCCCCAGCAGGCCGGCCAGCCCAACCAGACCGATGTGGTGATGCTCGATGCGCAGCTGCTCGGCATCGAGGACCTGGGCCATGCCTACATGGCCAGCGTGGAGTTCTCGGGCATGATCCGCGAGGAAAGCCACACCGGCCCCAGCCCCTTCCGCGAGGTCTGGAACATGACCAAGCCCAAGGACGGCACCAGCGGCTGGCTGGTGGCGGGGCTGCAGGCGCTGCAATGAACGGTTTTTGGCGCTAGGGCGGCGGTGCGCCGCAGATAAAATGGGGACTATGGCAACACAGTCCCCTTTTTCTTTGGCTGGCGATCTGATCCAGCGTCTGCTTGGCTCGGCGCGGCCGCCCGAGTGGCTGGTGCATGAGGTGCAGCACCGCGCGGTGCTGTTCCTCAACCATGTGCTGATGCAGGAGAGCGAAGCCATGGACCGCCTGGCGCGCCAGAGCGGCCGCGTGGTGCAGCTGCAGTGGCGCTCGGTGAGCCTGGCGCTGCAGATCACCCGCGCCGGGCTGCTCGAGCTGGCCGCGCCCTCGGCCACGCCGGACCTGCGGGTGCACATGGCCGACGAGTCGGCGCTGGCGCTGGCCGGCAGCGTGCTGCAGGGCGAGCGCCCGGCCATCCGCATCGATGGCGACGTGCAGTTCGCCGCCGAGATCCAGTGGCTGGTCGACCATGTGCGCTGGGATGTGGAGGAAGACCTGTCCCGGCTGATCGGCGATACGCCGGCGCACTGGATCGCCTCGGCCGGCCAGCGCGTGGCGCAGGCGCTGCGCCAGTTCGTCGCCGCCGGCATGCGCACCATGGCCTCGCGCCGCCAGGCCGCCCAGCCCGAGGCGCCGCCCACGCCGGCGGGCTATGGCGCGCCGGCCGCTCCCGCGTCCGATTCATGAAGCGCTTTTTTCGCGGCTTCACCATCCTGTGGGTGGTGTTCCGGTACGGGCTGGACGAGGTGGTGCTGTCCAGCTTCGACCACCCCTGGCTCAGGCGCATCAGCTCGGTTGCGCGGCTGGGCCGCAGCTGGAGCGAGCCGCGCGGCATGCGCCTGCGCCAGGCGCTGGAGCGGCTGGGGCCCATCTTCGTCAAGTTCGGCCAGGTGCTGTCCACGCGGCGCGACCTGCTGCCGCCCGATATCGCCGAAGAGCTGGCGCTGCTGCAGGACCGCGTGCCGCCCTTCGATTCGCAGGTGGCCATCGCCACCATCGAGCGGGCGTTCCGCAAGCCCATAGGCGAGGTCTTCGTGCAGTTCGACGTGCAGCCGGTGGCCAGCGCGTCGATCGCGCAGGTGCACTTCGCCACCATCCGCACCCGCGATGGCGAGCTGCGCGAGGTGGCGGTCAAGGTGCTGCGCCCCGGCATGCTGCCGGTGATCGACAGCGACCTGGCGCTGATGCGCATGATGGCCAACTGGGTGGAGCGCCTGTCGGCCGACGGCAAGCGCCTCAAGCCCCGCCAGGTGGTGGCCGAGTTCGACAACTACCTGCACGATGAGCTGGACCTGATGCGCGAGGCCTCCAACGCGGCGCAGCTGCGCCGCAACATGGAAGGGCTCGACCTGGTGCTGATCCCCGAGGTCTACTGGGATTTCTGCCACCAGGACGTGATGGTGATGGAGCGCATGCAGGGCGTGCCCATCAACCAGGTCGAGACGCTGCGCGAGGCCGGCGTGGACATTCCCAAGCTGGCGCGCGACGGCGTGACCATCTTCTTCACCCAGGTGTTCCGCGACGGCTTCTTTCATGCCGACATGCACCCGGGCAACATCATGGTGAGCCTGGCGCCGCAGTCGTTCGGGCGCTATATCTCGCTGGACTTCGGCATCGTCGGCACGCTCACCGAGTACGACAAGGAATACCTGGCGCAGAACTTCACGGCGTTCTTCAGGCGCGACTACAAGCGCGTGGCCGAGCTGCACATCGAAAGCGGCTGGGTACCGCCCGAGACGCGGGTGGACGAGCTGGAGTCGGCCATCCGCGCGGTATGCGAGCCGTATTTCGACCGGCCGCTCAAGGAGATCTCGCTGGGCATGGTGCTGATGCGGCTGTTCCAGACCTCGCGGCGCTTCCATGTCGAGATCCAGCCGCAGCTGGTGCTGCTGCAAAAGACGCTGCTCAACATCGAGGGCCTGGGCCGGCAGCTCGACCCCAACCTCGACCTGTGGAGCACCGCCAAGCCCTTCCTCGAAAAATGGATGCTCGACCAGATGGGCCCGCAGCGGCTGTGGCGCGAGCTGCGCGCGCAGGCGCCGCGCTACGCCAAGCTGCTGCCCGACATGCCGCGCCTGCTGCACCGCTACCTGGAGCGCCAGGGCGATGCGCACGACGCGCTGATCCGCGAACTGCTGGAGCAGCAAAAGCGCACCAACGGCCTGCTGCGCATGATCGTTGCCGGCGGCATCGGCTTTGCGCTGGGGCTGCTGGTGGTGCAGCTGCTGATCCGCATGCGGCTGTTCTGATGGTTGTGGATAAAAAATAATAGCTGCTAGCGCTTTCCTGTAAACGATTTCAATATGAAAAATATTGGAAAACGTTTAGTAGCAAGCGCTGGCAGCTCCTGAATTTGAAATGCTTGACACGCCCTGAACCATGAACCACTTGATCGCGTGGGTGATTGCCTATCTGTTCGCCACCATCGCCATCGGCCTGTGGGCCGCGCGGCGCGTGAAGAACACGGCCGACTTCGCCATTGCCGGCCGGCATCTGCCGATGTACATGATCATCACCACCACCTTCGCCACCTGGTTCGGCTCGGAGATCGTGCTGGGCGTGCCGGCCAAGTTCATCGGCGGCGGCCTGCACGCGGTGGTCGAAGACCCGTTTGGCGCCGGCATGTGCCTGATCCTGGTGGGCCTGTTCTTCGCCGGCAAGCTCTACCGCATGACGCTGCTCACCATCAGCGACTACTACCGCACCCGCTTTGGCCGCGGCATCGAGATCATCTGCTCGCTGATCATCATGCTCAGCTACCTGGGCTGGGTGTCGGCCCAGGTCACCGCGCTGGGCCTGGTGTTCAACCTGCTGTCGGGCGGCGCGGTAAGCATCTCGATGGGCATGTTCATCGGCGTGGTCTCGATCCTGGCCTATACGCTGTTCGGCGGCATGTGGTCGGTGGCGGTGACCGATTTCATCCAGATGATCATCCTGGTGGCCGGCCTGCTGGTGCTGGCCTTCTTCGCCAGCGACATGGCCGGCGGCGCCACGCGCGTGATCGACCTGGCGGTGAGCCGCGAGCTGTTCAGGTTCTGGCCCGAGCCGAGCTGGCACGAGATCGTGTTCTTCTTCGGCGCCGCCATCACCATGATGCTGGGCTCCATCCCGCAGCAGGACGTGTTCCAGCGCGTGATGTCGGCCAACACCGAGAAATCCGCGGTGCGCGGCACGGTGATCGGCGGCAGCGCCTACATCCTGTTCGCCTTCGTGCCCATGTTCCTGGTGGCCAGCGCGCTGCTCATCATGCCCGAGCAAACGGCCTCGCTGCTGCAGGACGATCCGCAGAAAGTGCTGCCCACGCTAGTGATGGAGCGCATGCCGCTGGTGATGCAGGTGCTGTTCTTCGGCGCGCTGCTGTCGGCCATCAAATCCTGCGCCTCGGCCACGCTGCTGGCGCCCAGCGTCACCTTCACCGAGAACATCTGGCGCCAGTTCCGCCCGCACATCAGCGACCGCGAGAACCTGCTGACCATGCGCATCAGCGTGCTGGTGTTCGCCGCCTGCGTGCTGCTCTATTCCATCAAGATGCAGGGCACGCCGATCTACGAGCTGGTGTCCGGCGCCTACCAGGTGCCGCTGGTGGGCGCCTTCGTGCCGCTGGTCTTCGGCCTGTACTGGAGGCGCGCCACCACGCAGGGCGCGCTGGCCGCGGTGTTGCTGGGCATAGGCGTGTGGCTGGCCGGCCTGGGCATGGCCTGGGGAGCGCTGTTCCCGGCGCAGCTGGCGGGCGTGCTGGCCGCGATGGCGGGCATGGTGGCCGGCTCGCTGCTGCCGCAATGGGTGCGCAACCAGCACACGCCGCTCCAGCCCTTCGAGCCCGAGGCCGGGGCGATGGCTTCGCCGGCCCGCATATAATCAAGGGTTTTCCTCGATTTTGATGTAGCGACATGCCCATTTACGCATACAAGTGTGCCGCCTGCGGCTTCGCCAAGGACGTACTGCAGAAGGTATCGGATGCGCCCCTCGCCCAATGCCCCGCGTGCGGCGAAGCGCGCTTTTCCAAGCAGCTGACCGCGCCCGGCTTTCAGTTGAAAGGCACGGGCTGGTACGCCACCGACTTCAGCGGCAAGGCCAAGGCTGCGGCCCCCGCTGCAGCCCCGGCATCGGATGCCGCGGCTGCGGCCCCGGCTCCGGCTCCGGCTCCGGCTGCTGCGGCGCCTGCCGCCTCGGCCTGAGCACGGCGGCGCGGACATGGCGAAGGGGCAGGCGATGATGGCTACGCTGCGCAAATGGCTGCTGAGCGGCATGCTGGTCATCGTGCCCGGCGTGATCACCGTCTGGGTGCTGAGCTGGATCGTCGGCACGCTGGACCAGACGCTGAACATCCTGCCCGACCGCTGGCAGCCCGATGCGCTGCTGGGCCTGCACATTCCCGGCTTCGGCGTGCTGCTCACGCTGGCCATCCTGCTCGCGGTGGGGGGCATCGCCAGCAACTTCGTCGGCCGCAAGCTGGTGTCCTGGGGCGACGCGCTGGTCAGCCGCATCCCGGTGGTGCGCTCCATCTACTCCAGCGTCAAGCAGGTCTCGGACACGGTGTTCTCCGACAGCGGCAACGCCTTTCGCACCGCGGTGCTGGTGCAGTGGCCGCATCCGGGCATGCACACCATCGCTTTCGTGACCGGCACGCCGGCTGCCGGGGTGGCGCAGCATCTGCAGGGGGAGTTCGTCAGCGTTTTCGTGCCCACCACGCCCAATCCCACGGGCGGCTACCTGGTGACGGTGCCCAAGCGCGACTGCGTGGAATTGGACATGAGCGTGGACGAAGCGCTCAAGTACATCGTATCGATGGGAGTCGTGGCCCCCGAGCCGCGCCCCGCGGGTTCCAAATGAATGAATCGGGCGCCCACCAGGCGCCATACTTGAAGGCATAGAAACAACATGGCAATGCGTTCCCACTACTGCGGTCTGGTGACCGAGGCCCTGATGGGCGAAACCGTGACCCTGTGCGGCTGGGTGAACCGCCGCCGCGACCATGGCGGCGTGATCTTCATCGACCTGCGCGACCGCGAAGGCTATGTGCAGGTGGTCTGCGATCCCGACCGCGCCGAGATGTTCAAGACCGCCGAAGGCATCCGCAACGAATTCTGCGTGCAAGTCAAGGGCCTGGTGCGCGCGCGCCCCGCCGGCACCACCAACGACAAGCTCAAGAGCGGCCAGATCGAAGTGCTGTGCCACGAGCTCGCCGTGCTCAACGCCTCGGTCACGCCGCCGTTCCAGATGGACGACGAGAACCTGTCCGAGACCGTGCGCCTCACGCACCGCGTGATGGACCTGCGCCGCCCCGCCATGCAGCGCAACATGATGCTGCGCTACAAGACCGCGATCCAGGTGCGCAACTTCCTCGACAAGGAAGGCTTCATCGACATCGAGACGCCCATGCTGGGCAAGAGCACGCCCGAGGGCGCGCGCGACTACCTCGTGCCCTCGCGCGTGCACGACGGCCAGTTCTTCGCGCTGCCCCAGTCGCCCCAGCTGTACAAGCAGATGCTGATGGTGGCCGGCTACGACCGCTACTACCAGATCACCAAGTGCTTCCGCGACGAAGACCTGCGCGCCGACCGCCAGCCCGAGTTCACGCAGATCGACTGCGAGACCTCGTTCCTGAACGAGGAAGAGATCCGCGCGATCTTCCAGCGCATGGTCACCGAGGTGTTCAAGACCCAGCTCGATGTGGACCTGGGCGAGTTCCCGATCATGACCTACCAGGACGCGGCGCACCGCTTCGGCTCGGACAAGCCCGACCTGCGCGTCAAGCTCGAATTCACCGAGCTGACCGAAGTCATGAAGGACGTGGACTTCAAGGTCTTCTCCACGCCCGCCACGACCAAGGGCGGCCGCGTGGTGGCGCTGCGCGTGCCCGGCGGCGCCCAGATCTCGCGCGGCGAGATCGACGGCTACACCGAGTTCGTCAAGATCTACGGCGCCAAGGGCCTGGCCTGGATCAAGGTCAACGAAGTTGCGAAAGGCCGCGACGGCCTGCAGTCGCCCATCGTCAAGAACCTGCACGACGCGGCCATCGCCGAAATCCTCAAGCGCACCGGCGCGCAGGATGGTGACCTCATCTTCTTCGGTGCCGACAAGGAAAAGATCGTCAACGACTCCATCGGCGCGCTGCGCATCAAGATCGGCCACAGCGAGTTCGGCAAGGCCAGCGGCCTGTTCGAGGACCGCTGGGCGCCGCTGTGGGTGGTGGACTTCCCCATGTTCGAGCACGACGAGGAAGACGATCGCTGGGTGGCCGTGCACCACCCCTTCACCTCGCCCAAGGACGGCCATGAGAACCTGATGGACACCGATCCCGGCAAATGCATCGCCAAGGCCTACGACATGGTGCTCAACGGCTGGGAGCTGGGTGGCGGCTCGGTGCGTATCCACCGCGCCGACGTGCAGAGCAAGGTGTTCTCGGCGCTGAAGATCTCGCCCGAGGATGCCCGCGCCAAGTTCGGCTACCTGCTCGATGCGCTGCAGTACGGCGCGCCCCCGCATGGTGGCCTGGCCTTCGGCCTGGACCGTCTGATCACGCTGATGACGGGTTCCGAATCGATCCGCGACGTGATCGCCTTCCCCAAGACCCAGCGTGCGCAGGATCTGCTCACCCAGGCGCCGTCGCCGGTCGACGAAAAGCAGCTGCGCGAGCTGCACATCCGCCTGCGCAACGTGCAGCCCGCGGCGCAGTAAGCGGCTGGGCTCCTTGCCAAGAAAACGCCAAGGCGCTTCGGGGCTTTGGCGTTTTTTCATTGCCGGGCCGCCCCAAGATGAAAAGCGCCCCCTCGGGGGACAGCGGCTACACGCAGTGAGCAAGCTTGGGAGCCATTTTTCATGAAGGGACGAATGGCTAAAATGGCCATTCACCGATTCTGACCGGGAGTTCTCATGCGAGTCACTGCCACCGAAGCCAAGAACCGCTTTGGTTATTACCTCAGCCAGGCCGAGCGCGAGCCGGTGCAGGTGCTCAAGAACGAGCGGGTTGCCGGTGTGATCGTGTCTGCCGCGCGCTATGCCGAGCTGACCGCGCTTGAGCAGAAGAGGACCCTGGCGCAGCGCAGGCGCGAGTTCAATGAGACCTACAAGGACTGGATAGCCGAGCAGAATGCCCATCATGAGGCGCAAGGCCTATGGTGCGAAGGGCTGGTGGCCTGGCAGGACCAGGACTGATGGCCCAGTTCGACGTTTATCCCAATCCGAGTCCCGTCTCGCGGGAGGCGATGCCCTTTGTGATCGATGTGCAAAGCGGCCTGATCGACGCCTTGCCGACCCGTTTGGTGATGCCCCTGTCCCGGCTGGGTGCACAGCAGGCCAGGCCACCGGTGAATCTGTGCCCGCCCATGGAGGTGGGCGGGGAGACATTGACGCTGATGCCGCACCTGGCCGCGCCGCTCGACAAGCGCTTGCTGCGCCGGCCGGTGCACTCTCTCGCGCACCGTGTCCATGACATCAGCGCGGCACTGGACGCCGTGGTTGCACGACGTGCATGCACCTATGCACAGTAATCTTATCAAACGCATCGATTCTGATTTTTTCATCGAGGAATGAATATGCGGGGCAAGCTGTGTACGGTCGTAGGTTCTGTATTTGCGCTTCTTCTCGTCGCCTGCGGCGAGAAGAAGACCGAACTCGGCCAGGGCGGCTCGGAGATCTCCGGCTCCGCCGGGCCGGCCGGTGCCCGCGATGCCCATGCTTCGCTGGAGCGCTGCGATGCGCCCATCGCCACCGTGGCGCTGCTGGAGAACCCGCGCGGCTATGTGATGCCATCATCCGCCAGCTTGCCGCCCACGCCGGTGCCGCTGGTGCGCCTGCTGATGCAGCAAAGCGGGTGCTTTCGCGTGGTGGACCGCGCCGGCGGCCTGCAAGGCACGATCCGCGAAGGCGAGCTCCAGGATGCCGGCGTGCTGCGGCCGAACGGCACCGTGGCCAAGGCCAGAGGCTACGAGGCGCAGTACACCATGGTGCCCAGCCTGACCTTCAGCGAGCAGGATGCGGGGCGCGGCCTTGCAGGCATCATCGCGATGATTCCGGTGCTGCGCGACATCGCCGGCCTGGCCGGCGTGGCCGAGCAGGTCAAGCTCAAGGAGGCGCAGACCGCGCTCTTCCTCACCGACAACGAAACCACCGAGCAGCTGGCCGCGGCCACCGGCGCGGCGCGCGCCACCGACCTCGGCGTGGGCGGCGTGCTGCTGGGCCGCCTGGGCGGCGGCGCGGGCGCGGGCTGGAGCAATACCAACGAAGGCAAGGTGATCGCCGCCGCCTTCCTCGATGCGCACAACCAGATGGTGCGGCAGCTGCGCTTGCTGCAGGCCAAGCCGCTGCCGCCGGCGGCGCCCACGGCCAACCCGCCGGTGCGCAAGGGCTGAGTGCGATGCCGCGCGCCTGGAAGATTCCCGAATCGGTGCTGGTCATCATTCATACGCCTGCGCTGCAGGTACTGCTGCTGCGCCGTGCCGATGCCGACGAATACTGGCAGCCGGTGACCGGCAGCAAGGACGCGCCGCACGAGCCCTGGGCGCAGACCGCCGTGCGCGAGGTGCGCGAGGAAACCGGCATCGACGCCCTCGCCCCCGGCTGCGTGCTGCGCGACTGGAACCTGGAGAACATCTATCCCATCTACCCGCAGTGGCTGCACCGCTACGCGCCGGGCGTGTGCCTCAACACCGAGCATGTGTTCAGCCTGCAGGTGCCCGCCGGCACGCCGGTGGCGCTGAGCCCGCGCGAGCACACCGAGCATGCCTGGCACGGCTGGCGCGAGGCCGCGGACCGCTGCTATTCCATTGCGAATGCGGAGGCCATACTATGGTTGCCGCGATTCATGGCGCCATGATGAAAGACAAGCAACACCACGAGCAAGCGCACGACCACCCGGTCCTGCGCGTGGCTACCTACAACATCCACAAGGGCGTGCAGGGCATGGGCCCGGCGCGGCGGCTGGAGATCCACAACCTGGGCCTGGCGGTGGAGCAGATGGATGCCGACATCATCTGCCTGCAGGAAGTACGCAAGATGAACCACCGCGAGGCGGCCTACTTTCCCAACTGGCCGGTGCAGCCGCAGGCCGACTTCCTGGCCCCGCTGGGCTACGAGGCGGCCTACCACACCAATGCCCGCACCCGCTGGGGCGAGCACGGCAATGCGCTGCTGTCGCGCTGGCCCATCAGGGCGACCGGGCACATGGACATCTCGGACCACCGCTTCGAGCAGCGCGGCCTGCTGCATGCCGAGCTGGACGTGGCCGGCCATCCCGTGCATGCCATCGTGGTGCACCTGGGGCTGGTGCATGGCAGCCGGCTGCGCCAGGTGGCGCAGATCCACGGCTACATCAAGCGCAACGTGCCGCCCGACATGCCGCTGGTGGTGGCGGGCGACTTCAACGACTGGGGCCTGCAGGTCAAGCGCATGCTGGCGGGCTTCGGCCTGTTCGAATACGACGAGCGGCCACTGATGACCTACCCCTCGCGCCTGCCGGTGGTGCAACTCGACCATGTCTATGCCCGGGGCCTGACGCCCTGCGGCTGGATGGTGCCGCGCGGGCGCATCTGGCGCCGCATGTCGGATCACCTGCCGCTCATCGCGGAGTTTCGCCTGCGCGACTGAAGAACACCTTGTGTTGCTGTAAAAATAATAGCTTTTATCGCATGTACCAATTGGGATAAGGCCCAAAAACACCAATATTTGAGGGGCCAGCGTTCGCTGGTACCATGCCGCTATGTTTACAAAGCTTACCGATCCGAGCCAGGTGCAGGCGCCCGCTTCCAGCGAGGGCGTGCCTGTCTCCGTCAAGATCCGCGAACGGATCGTGGCTGCGCAAAAGCGCTTCCATGCCAACGACAACATCGCCGAATTCATCCGCCCCGGGGAGCTGGAGCTGCTGGTGGACGAGGTGGCGCACAAGATGCAGGGCGTGCTCGACAGCATGGTCATCGACACCAAGGGCGACCACAACACCCACAGCACCGCGCGGCGCGTGGCCAAGATGTATCTGGGCGAGGTGTTCAAGGGCCGCTACCAGCCGCAGCCGGCGGTGACCGCCTTCCCGAATGCCGAGCACCTGAACGAGCTGATGATCGTCGGCCCCATCACGGTGCGCAGCGCCTGCAGCCACCACCTGTGCCCGGTGATCGGCAAGGTCTGGATCGGCGTGCTGCCCAACAAGAACACCAATGTCATCGGCCTGTCCAAGTACGCCCGCCTGGTGGACTGGGTGCTGGGCCGCCCGCAGATCCAGGAAGAGGCCATCGTGCAGCTGGCCGACCTGATCATGACCAAGACCTCGCCCGACGGCCTGGCCGTGGTGCTCGAGGCCTCGCACTTCTGCATGTCCTGGCGCGGCGTGCGCGAGATGGACTCGAAGATGCTCAACTCGGTGATGCGCGGCGCCTTCCTGACCGACCCGAACCTGCGCCGCGAATTCCTGTCGCTGATTCCCGGCCGGTAGGGCTAGTGGCCACCGGCGCCGCGGCGCACAGCCAGTCCACGAAAGCGGCAACACGGGCCGAGTCGCGCCGTGTTCCCAGTGCGAAAGAATAGCCGCCTGTGCGTACCGCGCAGGTGCCCAGCTGGCGCAGCGCGCTGCTTTCCAGCATGGTGGATACGAACAATGCGGGCGCCACCAGCACGCCCAGCCCCTGTAATGCGGCCTGGATGGCCAGCACCGTATTGTCGAACCACAGCGTGGGCTCCAGCGGCGCCGAGCGCGGATACAGTTGCCGGCTCCAGCTCGGCCACAGATCGGGCCGGGAGTGCGCACCTATGCGCGGCGCTTCGGACAGCCAGCGTTTGCTCAACGGTCCGCCGCGCGCGGCCAGCAGCGCGGGGCTGGCGACGATGATGGCATGCTCGTCCATGAAGGGCTGGGCGGCCAAGCCCGGCAGTTCGCCGACGTCCCTGCGGATGTAGAGATCGGCCGGAGTCTTGGGATCGGCCGCCCCATCGCTGGTGCGCACTTCCACATGCCAGTGCGGATGCAGCTGCGCAAAGAAGCGCAGCTGTGGAATGAGCCAGTACATGGCAAGTGTCACGCTGGTATCCACGAGAATGCTCGAGCGCCGGGGCTGGTGCGCCGGAATATTCTCCATCGCCGCATGAATGGCCGCTACCGGCTCGGCCACGCGCTTGTAGAGCCGCCGGCCCGCCGGAGTCAGCTGCCCCGGCCCGCCTGCCGCGCGCTGGAACAGCGCTTGCGATAGATAGGCTTCCAATGACTGGATCTGGCGGCTGACCGCACCAGGCGTGACATGCAGTACCTCGGCCGCATTGCGAACGCCGCCCTCGCGCACGGCGGCGCAAAACACATTCAGGGCATTCAGGGGTGGGCGCAGGGACATGGCGGCGGGGCCGGTAAAGGGCCAAGTGTTGCGTGTTGTGCAACACAGCGTAGCAGAAGATTCGCTGGCGCTGTGGCGCTGCGTGCCGGACACTGCGGCGCATTCCAACCCCAGCGCGTTCCATGAACCAGGCATTTCTTTTTCTGGCAATGATCTGTGCCACCGTGGCCAGCCCGGGCCCGGGCGTGATGATGTCGCTGGACAACGCTGCGACCCTGGGCTGGCGCTCGTCGTTGTATGGCATTGCGGGCCTGGCTGTCGGCGCGGCGGTGATGGCGGGGCTGTCTGCCGCGGGCGTGGGGCTGCTGGTGCAGGCATCCCCCGCCATGTTCAAGGTGTTGACCTGCGCCGGCTCCGGCTATCTCTGGTATCTGGCCTATCGTGCCTGGCGGCGTTCTGGCGCGGCAGGCGCGCTGCCCGCGCAGCGGCAGGCATCCCAGCCGAGGCCGCATCAATTGTTGCTGCGTGGTGCGCTGCTGCAAACCAGCAATCCCAAATCGCTGCTGTTCTTTGTGTCGGTTTTGCCGCAGCTGGCAGCCGCCGATGCGATGGGAGGTACGCCAGCCACCAGGCTGCTTGCCGGTATTGCGGCCTATTGTGGAGTGCTGGTGTGCATCCATGCGGCATACGCCGGGCTGGCGGCGCGGGCGCGCAAGTGGCTGCAGAGGCCAGTGGTTGCGCGTACCATGGCGCGTTTGAGCGCGGCGGTGTTTGGACTGTTTGGGACGGCCATGCTGCTGCGCTGAGATTTATGTCGCTACAAGCATTTGCCCTGGTCCTGCTGGCCGGCGTGATCCACGCCGGCTGGAACATCGTCGCCAAGAAGGCGGGCGGCGATGCCCGCTTTTCGCTGTTCACCTCGCTGTGCATGGCCGTGGTCTGGGCGCCGCTGGGCTGGTGGCTGGGGCGCGATGCGGTACCGCTGTGGGGCGCCACCGAATGGGCGCTGGTGGCGGCCAGCGCGCTGCTGCACGTGCTGTATTTCGTGGTGCTGCTGCGTGGCTACCGCGTGGCCGACCTCACCGTGGTCTACCCGCTGGCGCGCGGCACCGGGCCGCTGCTCTCGTCGCTGGTGGCGGTGCTGCTGCTGGGCGAGCGGCTGTCGGCGCTGGGCGTCGCCGGTATCGCCGGCGTGGTTGTGGGGGTGTTCCTGATCGCCGGCGGCCCCGGCATGCTGCGCACTGCGGCGCACCCGGTGTCGCCGCAGGCCCGGGCGCGCGTGCTGGCGGGGCTGTACTACGGGGTGCTCACCGGGCTGTTCATCGCCGCCTATACCGTGGTCGACGGCTATGCGGTCAAGGTGGTGATGCTGTCGCCCATCCTGGTCGACTATGTCGGCAACCTGCTGCGCTGCGTGGTGCTGGCGCCGGTGGGCCTGATGGACCTGCCCGCCGCGCGGCGGCTGTGGCGCGAGCAGTGGCGCTTTGCCTTGCTGGTGGGCATTTTCAGCCCGATCGCCTACGTGCTGGTGCTGTATGCGGTGCAGCTCGCGCCGATCTCGCATGTGGCGCCGGCGCGCGAGGTGTCGATGCTGTTCGCCGCGCTGATCGGCGGGCGCTTGCTGGGCGAGGGCGACCGGGGCCTGCGCATCGTCGGCGCGGTGCTGATCGCGCTGGGCGTTGTGGCGCTGGGCCTGGGGTGAGCAGGCCCATGCCAGCCTCTATGCAGGTGCTGGGCTGCGATTTCAGCAGCAGCCCGTCGCGCCGCAAGCCGGTGGTGGTGGCGCTGGGGCGGCTGCAGGGCAGGGCGGTGCGGCTCGATGGCTTCGAGCGCTTCAGCGAGCTGGATGCCTGGGCGCGCTGGCTTGGCGCCGATGGCGCCTGGACGGGCGGCTTCGATCTGCCTTTCGGCCTGCCGCGCGAGCTGGTGCGGGAGCTGGGCTGGCCCGAGGACTGGCTAGCCTGCATGGCGCACTACGCCAGCCTGTCGCGGGCCGAGATCCGTGCCGTGTTTGCCGCGTTCTGCCAGCGCCGCCCGGTGGGCGGCAAGTTCGCCCACCGCGCCACCGACGGGCCGGCGGGCTCCAGCCCGTCGATGAAGTGGGTGAACCCGCCGGTGGCCTTCATGCTGCATGCCGGCGTGCCGCGGCTGCTGCAGGCCGGCGTGCACCTGCCGGGCCTGCACGCGGCGGCCAGCCCCAAGGTGGCGCTGGAAGCCTACCCGGGCCTGCTGGCGCGATCCATCGTCGGGCGGGCCAGCTACAAAAGCGACGCTGCCGCCCGCCAGAGCGCGGAGCGCGCCCGCGCCCGCCGCGATATCGTGCAGGCCTTGCTCGCGGGCGCGCATCCGCTGCGGCTGCAATTGCAGGCCAGTGGGCCGCTGCAGGCGCAGCTGGCCGGCGATGCCTCGGGCGACCACCTCGACGCGGCGCTGTGCATGCTGCAGGCGGCCTGGGCGCTGTGCCGGCGCCTGGAGGGTGACGCGCGGTACGGCCTGCCCGCCGGCATGGACCCGCTGGAGGGCTGGATCGTCTCTGCGCCCTGGCCGCAGAGCGCGGGATAATCGCCCGACACCCTTTTTCGCAGATCGATATCCGATGCCCGCTCTTCATACTCTGTTTGCCTTCTTCGGCGTTGCCGTGCTGCTGGCCCTGTCGCCGGGGCCGGACAACCTGTTCGTGCTGATGCAGTCCATCCAGCGCGGCTGGCGCATGGGGATCGCGGTGGTGGTGGGTCTGTGCCTGGGCATCGTGGTGCATACCAGCGCGGTGGCACTGGGGCTGGCGGCGGTGTTCGCGGCGTCAAGTGTGGCTTTCTCGGTGCTCAAGTGGTGCGGCGCGGCCTACCTGGTCTACCTGGCCTGGGGTGCCTGGCGCGCGCCGGTGTCTGCCGGCGGCAGTACCGCCGGCGCCGGTGCACCGGGCGGCGCCAGCGATGCGGCAAGCCACCGGCAGATGCTGCGCATGGTGGGCCGCGGCGTGGTGATGAATCTCACCAACCCCAAGGTGCTGATCTTCTTCCTGGCCTTCTTGCCGCAGTTCGCCGATCCGGCGCTGGGTCCGGTGGCGCCGCAGATCTTCGCCTTCGGCGCGGTGTTCATCCTGGCGGCCTTTCTGGTGTTCGGCGCCATCGCCCTGTTCTCGGGCGCGTTTGGCCAGCTGCTGCTGCGCTCGCCCCGGGCGCAGCGCTGGCTCAACAAGGTGACCGCCGTGGTGTTCGTGGGGCTGGCGGTGAAGCTGGCGACGGCGCAGCGCTGATCGAACAGCGGCGCTACTGCCCTACTGCCGCGCCGTGCGCACGTTGGCCGGCAGGCGCTGCGGATGGCTGGTGCGGATGGGGTTGATGTCCAGCCCGCCGCGGCGCGTGTAGCGGGCGTAGACCGTGAGCCTGATGGGCTTGCAGCGCGTCCAGAGGTCCATGAACATGCGCTCGACGCACTGCTCGTGGAATTCGTTGTGGTTGCGAAAGCTGACGATGTACTGCAGCAAGCCGGCCTGGTTGATCTCGGGGCCGCTGTAGCTGATCTGCACGCTGCCCCAGTCGGGCTGGCCGGTGACCAGGCAGTTGCTCTTGAGCAGGCCGCTGGCCAGGGTTTCGCTGACCGGGGGCTCGTCGAACAGGGCGGTCAGCAGCTGCGGCGCGGGCTGGTAGTGCGTGCATTCCACGTCCAGGCGGTCCAGGCTCAGGCCATCCAGCTCCTGCAGCGGCTGCTGGTCGAAGGCGTCGGGCGCGATCAGCTGCACGCCTATGCCGGCCGCATGCGGCGCGCCGCGCCATACGGCCTCGGCAATATCGGCCTGCAGCTTGGCGCGCACCTCGGCGGCCGAGGCGAAGCGGGTGTTGTTGAAGCTGTTGAGATAGAGTTTGAACGACTTGCTTTCGACGATGTTCGGCGTCTCGCACGGAATGGTGAAGCTCGCCAGCGCCACCTGGGGCTTGCCGCGCAGGTTCAGCCACGACAGTTCGTAGGCGGTCCACAGGTCGGCGCCGAAAAATGGCAGCTGGCCTTCGCTCAGCCCCAGCTCGGCGCGCTTGGCGCTGCGCGGCAGCGGAAACAGCAGCGTGGGGTCGTACTGGTCGATATAGGCCGAGGCCTGGCCGAGCGGCGATTGCTCGGGGGTGTGGGTGGGAGACATGGTAGTTGGGACGGTGGCTTAGTGGAATTCGCCCTGGCGCAGCCATTTGGTGGCCACCCATTTCTCGCCGCGCACGACGGGCGTGCCGCCATGCAGCGACTTGCTCGACGGATCGGGCGTGGCGTAGCTGAAGAACACCGCGTTGCCGCGGCGCGGCGCGACTTCGAGCTGTACGTCGGGAAAGACCGTGCCGCCGCCGGCCTCGGGGTTGTTGAGGTAGATGACCAGCGTGCCCACGCGCTGGCCGCCGCGCCTGAGGATGGTGGGCGTGCCGGGCTGGCCGGGGTCGAAATAGTCGTAGTGCGGCTTGTATTCGGCGCCGGGCCGGTAGTGCAGCACCTGCAGGCCTTCGCCGTTTTCGAGCGGCCAGTTCAGCAGCCTGGCGACGCGCGCCTCGAGCCGGGCGACGACCGGGGTTTCACCGCGCGCGAAGAACATGCCGTCGCTGGTGCGGTCGGCATTGATCTCTTCGCCGCCGGTCTGGTTCTGCACGGTGAGCGAGCGTTTCATGCGCGGGTCGGCATCGCTGATGAGGGCCTCGCACTCCGCGTCGGACAGCAGGTTGCCGAAGACCACGATGCGCGGATGCTGCATCGCGAGCAGCACCGAGACTTCGCGGTCGCCCACGTCGATGCTGCCGGGCGAGCCGCTGAGGTCGGGCCCGGGCAGCGGCGCGGCGGCGGCGCTGGGCGCTTGCTGCTGCGCGGCGAGGTGCTCGGTCAGCACCAGCTCCATCGCGTTCTCGGCCACGTCGGGGCTCCAGCCGGCATCGCACATGGCCTTGAAGACGGCTTCGGCGTTCACGCCCGCGCTGGCCTGCTCGATGATCCAGGCACGCAGTTCGGGTGTGATGGGCTGGCTGGCGGCGGACATGCAGTGTTTTCCTTTCGTTCAAACCAGGGGCGTTCGGGCCATGTTAAGCCACGCGGCGGCGAAAGACCAAATGGTCGGCCGTGGATACCTCGCTGGCGAAGGCATAGCCGTCGGCGTCGAATTTCTTCAGCGCGGCCACGCTGCCCAGGCGGTGCTGCACCGCGTGGCGCGCCATCAGGCCGCGCGCCTTCTTGGCGAAGAAGCTGATGATCTTGTACTGGCCGCTCTTCCAGTCCTCGAAGCTGCAGTCGAGCACGCGGGCGCGCAGCGCGCGGCGGTCCACCGACTTGAAATATTCCTGCGAGGCGAGGTTGACCACGATCGGGCGCTCCTCGTCGGCCTGCTGGCGGTTCAGGTGGTCGGCGATGCGGCTGCCCCAGAACTGGTACAGGTTCTGGCCATGCGCGGTGGCCAGGCGGGTACCCATTTCCAGGCGGTAGGGCTGCATCAGGTCGAGCGGGCGCAGCACGCCGTACAGGCCGCTGAGGATGGCGATGTGCTGCTGTGCCCATTCGAGCTGCCGTGGGCTGAGGCTTCTGGCCTGCAGGCCGTCGTAGACGTCGCCGTCGAAGGCGAGCACCGCCTGGCGCGCATTGCCGGCATGAAAGCGCGGCTCCCAGGCCGCGTAGCGCGCGGCGTTGAGCGTGGCGAGCTTGTCGCTGATGTCCATCAGGCTGGCGATCTGCGCGGGCGTCTTGCCCTGCAGCACCTCGATCAGCTCAGCCGACTGCGGCACGAACTGCGGCTCGGTGGCCGGCAGTTTCTTGGCCAGCGCCGGCGGCAGCGGGGTTTCGTAGTCCAGCGATTTGGCGGGGGAGAGCAGGAACAGCATGGTGAGGTTTTGCGTTGGGGGTTGCGCGTTGAGCGTGCCCGCAAGGATACCCTGCTCGCTCAATGCTCAATGCTCAACGCTCAACGCTCAACGCTCAACGCTCAACGCTCAACGCTCTTCCTGCTCGAAGGGCAGCACCAGCGCGTTCAGATCGCGGCGGGTTTCCACCAGCACCAGCGGGCCTTCGTCGAGGACGACCAGCGGGGGACGCTCGCGCGGCACGCGCACGGGGGCGGGCTCGGCGGCGATGGCGGCCTGCACTCGGGCGACCTTGTCGGCGTCGGAGTTGACCCACTGCAGGCCGGCCTGGCTGGCGATGCCTTCCAGGTCGGTCAGCGGCAGCACGTAGCTGGCGACGCGGGGCAGGCCGGTGGCGGCGACTGCGGCTGGCGCGGTGGCGACAGGCGCTGTGACGGGCACGGTTGCCGGCGCTGCGGCCACCGGGGCCGCAGCAGGGGCGGATACCACCGGTGCTGCTGCGACAGGGGCGGCCACGGGCGCGGCAGCTTCTGCCGCCGGTGCCTGCTCGGCCACAGCGGCAGGTGCCGGTGCGGCGGCGCTGCTGTCGAAGTAGCTGCGGCGCGGTGCGGACGCATCGGCGGCCTCGCTGGCGACGGACTCGGGCGCTTCCTGAGGCACGCCGGCATCGGCGTCGGCCGTCAGTTCGTCGCGCTGCTCTTCATGCGGACGGTCGGCGCGCTCGCCACGGTTGCGGCGATCGCGGCCGTAGCGGTCGCGGGAGCGGCGCTCGCGGCGCTCGCCGTTGGCCGCTGCGCCTTCGTCCGGGGCCGTGCTGCCATCGACCAGGTCCAGCGAGGGCAGGGCGGCGATGGCGGCTGCGCCAGCTTCGGCCAGGGCTGCCGGGTTGGCGGCCTGGGCTTCGTCCACGGCAGGGCGGTTGTCGGCGCGCTCGGCACGCTCACTGTTGCGCTCGCGGCGGTTGTCGCGCGGTGTGCGCTCGGCACGCTCAGGGCGGTCGGATGCCGGTGCGGCGTTCGCCGGCGCCTGGGTGGCGGCGTCGCTCACCACGGTTTCGGCATCGCGGCGGCTGCGCTCGGGACGCTCGCCGCGGTTGCGGCGGCCGTCACGGTTGCCGTCGCGGGCTTCGCCATCGCGGCGTTCTTCACGCTTGTCGCCGCGGCCGCTGCGGCCGTCACGGCCCTCGCGCGGCTCGCGGCCTTCGCCGGCCTCGGCGCGTTCCGGACGGGGTGGGCGGCTGCCGTCACGGCCACTGTTGCGGCGGTTGCCGCCACGGCCTTCCCGGTTGCCTTCGCGGCGCTGCTCCTTGGCGGGCTCGGCGGCGGCCGGCGCAGGCGTGGCCACTACTGGTGCCGGCGCCGGAGCCAGACCCAGCAGGCGCTTGATCCAGGCGAGGAGGCCGGTTTCCTGCACCGGCACGGGTGCGGGCACCGGTGCCACGGCGGGCGCAGGCGCCGGGGCGGGCTTTTCGGCGCGCGGCGGGCGCGGCTCGGCCACCGGCGCGGGCGCGTCGGGCAGCACGCCCTTGATCACCGGGGTCTGCTTATTGGTGGGCTCCTGCGAGCGGCGGGTGAAGGTGAGCGGCTCTTCGGTCTCGTCGGCGAGCTTGTAGCTCGATTCCTGCGAGTCGAGGCGGGCGTCGTCGTGCTTGAGGCGATCGAGCTTGTAGTGCGGCGTCTCCAGCGAGCGGTTGGGGATGATGGTGATCGAGACGCGCTGCTTGATCTCCAGCTTCTGGATCTCGGTGCGCTTTTCGTTGAGCAGGAACGAGGCCACTTCCACCGGCACCTGGCATTGCACCGCGGCGGTGTTGTCCTTCATCGCCTCTTCCTGGATGATGCGCAGCGTTTGCAGCGCGGAGCTTTCCGCATCGCGGATGTGGCCCGAGCCGCCGCAGCGCGGGCAGTTGATGTGCGCGCCTTCGGAGAGGGCGGGCTTGAGGCGCTGGCGGCTCATCTCCATGAGGCCGAACTTGCTGATGGTGCCGAACTGCACGCGGGCGCGGTCCTGGCGCAGCGCGTCGCGCAGGCGGTTCTCGACCTCGCGGCGGTTCTTGCTCTCCTCCATGTCGATGAAGTCGATCACCACCAAGCCACCCAGGTCGCGCAGGCGCATCTGGCGCGCCACTTCGTCGGCGGCCTCCAGGTTGGTGCGGGTGGCGGTTTCCTCGATGTCGCCGCCCTTGATGGCGCGGGCCGAGTTCACGTCGATGGAGACCAGGGCCTCGGTGTGGTCGATGACGATGGCGCCGCCGGACGGCAGGGTCACGGTGCGCGAGTAGGCCGATTCGATCTGGTGCTCGATCTGGAAGCGGCTGAACAGCGGCGCGTCGTCGCGGTAGCGCTTGACGCGCGCGGCATGCTCGGGCATGACGTGCGCCATGAACTGCTGCGCCTGCTCGTAGATGTCGTCGGTGTCGATCAGGATGTCGCCGATGTCATTGTTGAAGTAGTCGCGGATGGCGCGGATCACCAGGCTCGACTCCTGGTAGATCAGGAAGGCGCCGTTGCTGGCCTTGGCGGCGCCGTCGATCGCGTTCCACAGCTTGAGCAGGTAGTTCAGGTCCCACTGCAACTCGGGCGCGGCGCGGCCGATGCCGGCGGTGCGCGCGATGATGGACATGCCCTTGGGGTATTCGAGCTGGTCCATCGCCTCCTTGAGCTCGGCGCGGTCCTCGCCTTCGATGCGGCGGCTCACGCCGCCGCCGCGCGGGTTGTTGGGCATCAGCACCACGTAGCGGCCGGCCAGCGAGATGAAGGTGGTCAGCGCCGCGCCCTTGTTGCCGCGCTCTTCCTTCTCGACCTGGACGATCATCTCCTGGCCTTCGCGGATCACGTCATTGATGCGCGCCTGGCTGGGCGAGACGCCCTCGGCGAAGTACTGCTTGGAGATCTCCTTGAACGGCAGGAAGCCGTGGCGGTCCTCGCCGTAGTCGACGAAGCAGGCTTCCAGCGACGGCTCCACGCGCGTGACCACCGCCTTGTAGATATTGCCCTTGCGCTGTTCGCGGCCCTCGATCTCGATCTCGTAGTCCAGCAGCTTCTGGCCGTCGACGATGGCAAGGCGGCGCTCTTCGGCCTGGGTAGCATTGATCAGCATCCGTTTCATGATGCGGGTCCTCTTTCATGCGGGGCCGGCGTGGTGCACGCCGGCCTCCAATTCCTGACACATACAGCCCTCAGTGGAGCCACAGATGCTTGGACGGACGCAGAGAAACGAATGGAATAACAGGGCGTGCCATGGCGTTGCTGGGGGTACTCATGTCAGCAAGGGCGGCTTGGGCACGCGGGAGAGGGCGCAGACATAACCGGCCAGCCGATGCTTGTTTGCACGGCTTTGAATGACTGGCCGGGCTTCAGGCCCAGGGGACGGGAGCATGGCGCGGACCAGAACGGCAGCGGGCGCACGCTTGAGCGTGCGCCAGAGACTGACCATCCATGTCCAAAGTATCAACATGCTCGCGGTTGGAAGACGGGCAGCGCGCCGCACATGGGATGCATGCAGGCGGACTGCCGGTCGGAAATCCGTTTATTCGATTGTTTCTCAGCGTCTGTCCGCTGTGCCAAGCCGCAAACCGGCGGGCACTTGGGCATCGACCTGCCTGCGCGGCCTCGCAACAGGGGCATGACGGGTGAATTAAACTGCTCACCGGTCAACCATCCACTTTTGTGACGCGCAGGTGAAACACATTATAGGGGGCAATCCGGGCGCTGCCCGCGCTGCCGATGCATCTCCGGTCCCATCTTCAGCAGGGTCTGCCACGCCAGCTGCTGCAAACGTCAGGCAGATCCTGGTCCATGCGGACGACGCGGGCCAGCGCCTGGACAATTTCCTGATGCGCCATCTCAAGGGCGTGCCCAAGACCCATGTCTACCGCATCATCCGCAGCGGCGAGGTGCGCATCAACAAGGGTCGCACCTCGGCCGATGCGCGCGTGCAGGGCGGCGACGTGGTGCGCATTCCGCCAGTGCGCATGGCCGAGCGGCCCGAGGGCGCGGAGCTGGCGGTGCCGGGCCGTGAGTTCCCGCTGCTGTTCGAGGACGAGGCGCTGCTGGCGATCGACAAGCCCGCCGGCGTGGCGGTGCACGGCGGCAGCGGCGTGAGCTTCGGCGTGATCGAGCAACTGCGCCGCGCCCGCCCCGCGGCGCGCTTTCTGGAGCTGGTGCACCGGCTGGACCGCGAGACCTCGGGCATCCTGCTGGTGGCCAAGAAGCGCTCGGCGCTGACCCATCTGCAGGACCAGTTCCGCGAGCGCGAGACGGGCAAGACCTACCTGGCGCTGGTGATCGGCGAATGGCCGGCCGGCAAGAGGGTGATCGACCTGCCGCTGCGCAAGTACCTGCTGCCCGATGGCGAGCGGCGCGTGCGCACCACCACCGCGGACGACCCCGAGGGCATGCGCTCGGTGTCGCTGGTCAAGGTGCGCCAGGTGCTGGCGGCGCGCCATGCGCAGGGCCTGCCGGCGATGAGTCTGCTGGAGGTCACGATCAAGACCGGGCGCACGCACCAGATCCGGGTGCACCTGGCGAGCCAGGGCTGCGCCATCGTGGGCGACGAGAAGTACGGCGACTTCGAGCTCAACCGCCGCGTGGCCAAGCTGGGGCTCAAGCGCATGTTCCTGCATGCCTGGCGGCTGCAGTTCACGCACCCGCAGTCGGGCGAGCGCATCACGCTGAACGCTGGGCTGCCGCCCGAGCTGGCCGGGTTCGTCGCGGCCGCCGTGGACCAGCCGGGGAATGCGGCAGAATCCTGAAAAAACCATAGCTGCCAGCATTGGTATCATCTTGTTTTTGAATTGAAAACTATTTGAAACCATTGATGAAAGCGCGCAAGATGCTCTTATTTTTTGTATCGCCATGAGCCGACGATTTGACCTGATCGCCTTTGACTGGGATGGCACCCTGTTCGACTCTGCCGCGGCCATTGCGCTGAGCATCCAGGATGCGGTGCGCGATGTGGGCGGCACCGTGCCCACGCTGGAGGCGGCGAAGTACGTCATCGGCATGAGCCTGAGTCGCGCGCTCGCCCACGCCGCGCCCGACGTGCCCGCCGGGCGCCACGCCGAGCTGGGCAGCCGCTACCGCTACCACTACCTGCGCCGGCAGGAGGAGGTCACGCTGTTCGATGGCGTGCTGCCGCTGCTCGACGCGCTGGCCGGCAGCGGCCACCTGCTGGCGGTGGCCACCGGCAAGAGCCGGCGCGGGCTCGACGAGGTGCTGGCGACCACGCTGCTGAAGGGGCGCTTTCATGCCTCGCGCACCGCCGACGAGACCGCCGGCAAGCCCAGCCCGCTGATGCTGCAGGAGCTGATGGCCGAGCTCGACGTGGAGCCGGCGCGCGTGCTCATGGTGGGCGACACCACCCACGACCTGGAGATGGCCGTCAATGCCGGTTGCGCCAGCGTGGGCGTGAGCTACGGCGCCCACGATGCCGCGGGCTTCGAGGCCTTTCGGCCCCTGTATGTGGCTGATACTGTTGCGCATCTGCAACGCTGGATGGCAGACAATGCATAGCCATGGAGCAGGCGATGAGCGATACCGGCGAGCGGCGGATTGCGCTGTGCGATAGCGCGGCGCTGAGCAATGGCGGCCGCGCCGTGGCCTTCGACGTGGCGCTGGCCGGCCAGGCCTGCCGGGCCTTCGCCATCCGCTACCAGGGCGCGGTGCACGCCTATCTCAACCGCTGCAGCCATGTGGCGATGGAGATGGATTACCAGGAGGGGCGCTTCTTCGACGACAGCGGCGAATGGCTGCTGTGCGCCACGCATGGCGCGGCCTACCGGCCCGATACCGGCGCATGCGCCGGTGGCCCATGCCGGGGCGGCCTGGTCAAGATAGCACTGGTGGAGCAGGCCGGCGTGGTGTACTGGTGCTCCGATGACCGTTTGAAACCTGTCGAGTTTTGATATGAATGCTTCGCAAACCCCCGACGGCAGCAGCGCTGCGCCCGATCTGTGGGGGCAGGCCGGGCCCAGGCCCGATGCCGCGGCCTCGGCCTCGGCTGCCTCCGGCGAGCTGCGCGAGCGCCTGGCGCTGGAGCGGCTGGCGTCCGACTGGCTCAAGGAGCAGCGCTCGGCGCGCCGCTGGCGGATCTTCTTTCGCCTGTCGTGGCTGCTGCTGTTCGTCGCGCTGGCGATCTACCTGTTCAAGACCGAGGCGCCGGCCACCAATTCGCCCAGCCACACCGCGGTGGTGGAGCTCAAGGGCGAGATCGCCTCGGGCGCGGATGCGAGCGCCGAATTCGTGATCGCCGCGCTGCGCTCGGCCTTCGAGGACTCCGGCTCCAAGGCGGTGGTGCTGCTCATCAACTCGCCCGGCGGCAGCCCGGTGCAGGCCGGCATGATCAATGACGAGATCGTGCGCCTCAAGGCCCTGCACAAGAAGCCGATGTACGCGGTGGTCGAGGAGACCTGCGCTTCGGCGGCCTACTACATCGCCGCCGCGGCCGACAAGATCTATGTGGACAAGGCCAGCATCGTCGGCAGCATCGGCGTGCTGATGGACGGCTTTGGCTTCACCGGCACGATGGAAAAACTCGGCGTCGAGCGCCGCCTGCTCACCGCTGGCGAGAACAAGGGCATGCTCGATCCGTTCAGCCCCATGAGCGACAAGCAGCGCGCCTACGCGCAAAGCATGCTCGACCAGATCCACAAGCAGTTCATCACCGTGGTCAAGGAAGGGCGCGGCAATCGCCTGAAGGAAACGCCCGACACCTTCAGCGGCCTGTTCTGGACCGGCCAGCAGGCGGTGGAAATGGGCCTGGCCGACGGCCTGGCCAGCGTGGACCATGTGGCCCGCGACGTGGTCGGCGCCGAGGAGATCGTCGACTACACCCGCCGCGACAACGTGGCCGAGCGCCTGGCCAAGCGCTTTGGCGCGGCCATGGGCAGCGGCGCGGTGCAGGCGATGAAGGGCGCGCTGCCCACGCTGCGCTGAGGCCCGGCCCCGGTCCGCGGCAATCAGCGGCCGATGGCAAACACCATCGGCGTGCGGTTGTCCAGCACGGGTTGCCCGCCCTTCCACTGGCGCACCGTCTGGCTTTGGGTACGCGCCGCAGCCAGCGTGAGGCCGCTGGAAACCGACAAGCGCGTATGCGGCTGCAGGGTCTGCAGCAGCGCCTGCAGCAGCGCGGCATTGCGGTAGGGCGTCTCGATGAAGAGCTGGGTCTGGCCCTGGCGCAGCGCCAGCTGCTCCAGCTCGCGCAGCCGCGCGGCGCGCTCGGCCGCATCGCTGGGCACATAGCCGACGAAGGCGAAATTCTGGCCGTTCAGCCCGCTGGCCGCCAGCGCCAGCAGCAGCGACACCGGCCCCACCAGCGGCACCACCGGTGCGCCCGCTTCGTGCGCGGCGCGCACGATGGAGCTGCCCGGATCGGCCACCGCCGGCATGCCGGCCTCGCTGACCAGGCCCATGTCGTGCCCCGCCAGCAGCGGTGCCAGCAGCGCCGCCGCATCGAAGCTGGCGCTGCCCTTGCCGCCGTGGTCGCCCTTCTTGTGTGCCTCGCGCGGCAGCTCGGCGATGTGCTGCTGCTGCAGTGGCGCCGCCAGCGGGTGCAGCGCATCGATGCGCTTGAGATAGGCGCGGCAGCTCTTGGCGTTCTCGCAGACCCAGTGCGTGAGCCGCGCGGCGGTGCGCAGGCTGTGCTCGGGCAGCACATCGACCAGCGGCGCCGCCGCGTCGCAGCCGAAATCCAGCGGCGCGGGCACCAGGTAGAGCGTGCCGGGCGCGGGGGAGGGAGCGCTCATGGCAGCACTCATGGCAGCACCATTCCGGCCGCGCGCAGCATGCGGGCGGTGCGGATCAGCGGCAGCCCCACCAGCGCGGTGGGATCGTCGCTGTCCATGGCGTCGAGCAGGGTGATGCCCAGGCCCTCGCTCTTGGCGCTGCCGGCGCAGTCGTAGGGCTGCTCGGCGCGCAGGTAGCGCTCGATCTCGGCGTCGGCCAGCTGGCGAAAGCGCACGCTGATCACCGCGGTGTCGCTTTGCACGAAGCCCGAGGCCTGGCACACCACCGCCACCGCGGTATGGAACAGCACGGTGTGGCCGCGCATCGCCTGCAGCTGCGCCACCGCCTTGTCATGCGCCAGCGGCTTGCCCAGCGGCCGGCCCAGCAGGTCGGCCACCTGGTCGGAGCCGATCACGATGGCCTCGGGGCGCTGCGCGGCCACGGCCTGGGCCTTGGCCAGCGCCAGCCGGCTGGCCAGGGCGGCGGGGGATTCGCCGGCGCGCGGAGTCTCGTCGACATCGGGGGCCAGCACTTCGAAGGGCAGGCGAAAGCGCTCCAGCAGCTCGCGGCGGTAGCGCGAGGTGGAGCCCAGGATCAGGGGGCGTTGCACGGTCATGGGGGCAGATTCTCTTACACTGCCGGGCATGACGAAGGAATTTTCTGCGGATCGCCTGGACATCAACGCTTTCGCCAAGCAGCAGGGGCGGCTGGAGGGCGATGAGCCGCTGGCGCGCTTTGCCCGCCTGGCGCAGGAGCAGGTGGCGGGCGCGCCCGAGGCGCTGGTGCGCTGGCAGGCCGATGGCGAATGGCAGGCCGAATCCGGCTCGGCCGGCCGCGCATGGCTGCACCTGCACGCCAGCGTGGATTTGACGCTGACCTGCCAGCGCTGCCTGCAGCCCGCGCTGATCCCGGTGCAGGCCGAGCGGTCCTTCCGCTTCGTGGCGGACGAGGCCACCGCCGCGGCCGAGGACGAGGACAGCGATGAGGACGTGCTGGTTGCCAGCCGCGATTTCGAGCTGCGCGAGCTGGTCGAGGACGAACTGCTGATGGCGGTGCCCATGGTGCCCATGCACGCGCAGTGCCCGGATACGGTCCAGCTCAGCGCCTCGTCGCCCGAGTTCGAAGCCAGCGGCAGCGAAAAGGCGAACCCGTTCGCGGCGCTGGCCCGCCTGCGGATCGACAAGAGTGGGGAATGATTGCGGGCCCAAAAACATTCTTGTTATAATCCAAGGCTTCGCGCGAAACCCCCTCGTGTCTTTAATGGGCTGATCGCGTATTTACCAACCCTTCAAGACTCAGGAGCCATCATGGCTGTTCAGCAAAACAAGAAATCTCCTTCCAAGCGCGGCATGCACCGTTCGCACAACGCCCTGAATGTGCCCGGCATCGCCGTGGAGCCCACCACCGGCGAAACCCACCTGCGCCACCACATCAGCCCCAACGGCTTCTACCGTGGCCGCCAGGTGCTGAAGAACAAGTCGGAAGCCTGAGCTTAGACCTACCCAAGGCCCGCAGCTACATTTGGTGTAGCGCGGGCCTTTGCCTATTCTGCGGCAGAATAGTCAGGTTTGTTTGGGCTGTTTGAGCTTCTTGTCTACATATGATCACTTTGGCTGTTGACTGCATGGGAGGGGACGCCGGGCCGCCGGTGACCCTGGAGGCCTGCAAACGTTTTCTCGACAAGCACCCCGAGGCGCGCCTGCTGCTGGTGGGCCAGGCCGAGCGCCTGCAACCATTCGAGCACGAACGCGCCAGCGTGGTGGTGGCCAGCGAGGTCGTCACCATGGACGATCCGGTCGAGGTGGCGCTGCGCAAGAAGAAGGACTCGTCCATGCGCGTGGCGATTGCCCAGGTCAAGTCCGGCGCCGCGCAGGTCGCGGTCTCGGCCGGCAACACTGGCGCGCTGATGGCCATTGCCCGCTACCTGCTCAAGACGCTGGACGGCATCGACCGCCCGGCCATCGCCACGCAGATGCCGCATGCCAAGGGCGGCGCCACCACGGTGCTCGACCTGGGCGCCAACGTCGACTGCTCGGCCGAGCACCTGCTGCAGTTCGCGGTGATGGGCACCGCCCTGGTCGGCGCGCTGCAGGACAAGGACAACCCCAGCGTGGGCCTGCTCAACATCGGCGAGGAAGCCATCAAGGGCAGCGAGACCATCAAGCGCGCCGGCGAGCTGCTGCGCGCCGCGGGGCAGGCGGGCGACCTGAACTTCTTCGGCAATGTCGAGGGCAACGATATCTACAAGGGCACCGTGGATATCGTGGTCTGCGACGGCTTCGTGGGCAATGTGGCGCTCAAGGCCAGCGAGGGCGTGGCCAGCATGATCGTGGGCGGACTCAAGCAAGAGTTCAAGCGCAATATCTTCACAAAAATGGCTGCCATCATCGCTTATCCGGTGCTATCTGCGCTGATGAGGCGCATGGACCACCGCCGCTACAACGGCGCGGCGCTGCTCGGGCTGCGCGGCCTGGTGTTCAAGAGCCATGGCTCGGCCGACGTGCTGGGCTTCGAGCAGGCGCTCAACCGCGCCTACGAGGCGGCCCGCCACGACCTGGTCGGGCGGGTGCAGGCCAAGATCGAGCATGCGGCACATCTGTTGGTGCCCGCGGGCGCTATAGTCACGGAATCGTCATCCTCCTGAATCTGATGCAAATCTATTCCCGCATTACCGGAACCGGCAGCTACCTGCCGCCGCGCCGGGTGACCAACGACGAGCTGGCGGCCGAGATGGCAACGCGCGGCCTGGAGACTTCCGACGAGTGGATCGTGGAGCGCACCGGCATCAAGGCCCGCCATTTCGCGGCCCCCGAAGTGACCAGCAGCGACCTGGCGCTCGAAGCCTCGAAGAACGCGCTGCAGGCCGCGGGCCTGCAGCCCACCGACATCGATCTGATCATCTTCGCCACCTCCACGCCGGACATGGTGTTCCCCTCGTCCGCCTGCATACTGCAGAACAAGCTGGGCGCCAACGGCTGCCCCGCGTTCGACGTGCAGGCCGTGTGCAGCGGCTTCGTCTATGCACTGTCGGTGGCCGATGCGATGATCAAGGCCGGCACCGCCCGGCGCGCCCTGGTGGTTGGCGCCGAGGTCTTCAGCCGCATCCTCAACTTCAACGACCGCACCACCTGCGTGCTGTTCGGCGACGGCGCGGGCGCGGTGGTGCTCGAAGCCGCCAGCGAGCCCGGCATCCTGGCGAGCGAGCTGCGTGCCGACGGCAGCCATGTAGGCATCCTGTGCGTGCCGGGCCACGTCTCGGGCGGCCAGGTGATCGGCGAGCCGCTGCTGCACATGGACGGCCAGGCGGTCTTCAAGCTCGCGGTGGGCGTGCTCGACAAGGCGGCCCGCGCCACGCTGGCCAAGGCCGGCCTGACCGAATCCGACATCGACTGGCTGGTGCCGCACCAGGCCAACCTGCGCATCATGCAGGGCACGGCCAAGCGGCTGAAGCTGCCGCCCGAGAAGGTCGTGGTCACGGTTGACCAGCACGGCAACACCTCGGCCGCATCGATACCGCTGGCGCTCGACCATGCGGTGCGCGCCGGCCAGATCCGCAAGGGCCAGCATGTGCTGCTCGAAGGCGTGGGCGGCGGCTTCACCTGGGGGGCGGTGCTCATCAAGATGTAGCGCCAGGCTATTCGTACATAGGCAGTCGAAGCACTTTTGATACCAAGAACATGAAGAAATTCGCATTTGTATTCCCCGGCCAGGGCTCGCAATCGGTGGGCATGCTCGATGCCTGGGGCGAGCACCCGGCGGTGCGCGAGGCGGTGCAGGAAGCCTCCGATGCGCTGGGCGAGGACCTGGGCGCGCTGATCCATGGCGGCCCCAAGGAAGCGCTGGCGCTGACCGCCAACACCCAGCCGGTGATGCTGCTGGCCGGCGTGGCCGCCTGGCGCGTGTGGCGCGCCGAGGGCGGCGCGCTGCCGCTGGCGCTGGCCGGGCATTCGCTGGGCGAGTATTCGGCCCTGGTGGCCGCCGGCGTGCTGACGCTGGCGCAGGCCGCGCCGCTGGTGCGCCTGCGCGGCGCGGCCATGCAGGAGGCGGTGCCGGTGGGCGTGGGCGCCATGGCCGCGGTGCTGGGCATGGAGGCCGGCAAGGTCATCGAAGGCTGCCGCGAGGCGGCCGCATCCTTCGGCCCGGGTTCGGCCGAAGTGGTCGAGGCGGTGAACTTCAACGACCCGGCCCAGACCGTGATCGCCGGCACCAAGGCCGGCGTGGACAAGGCCTGCGAGCTGCTGAAGGCGGCCGGCGCCAAGCGCGCGCTGCCGCTGCCGGTGTCGGCGCCGTTCCACTCCAGCCTGATGAAGCCCGCGGCCGAAAAGCTCAAGGCCGCGCTGGCCGGCCTGCAGCTGCAGGCGCCGCAGATCCCGGTGCTCAACAACGTCGACGTGGCGGTGGTGCAGGACGCGGACGCGATCCGCGACGCGCTGTACCGCCAGGCCTTCGGCCCGGTGCGCTGGGTCGAGTGCGTGCAGCAGCTGCGCCAGATGGGCGCCACGCATCTGGTAGAGTGCGGCCCTGGCAAGGTGCTGACGGGCATGACCAAGCGCATCGATGCGGAACTGGTCGGCGCCACCATCTTCGACCCTGCCACGCTGAAAGAAACCCAGGAACTCCTCGCATGACCGAAACCACCGCAAGCTCGCCCGCCCCGCAAGTCGCCCTGGTGACGGGGGCTTCCCGCGGCATCGGCGCCGCCATCGCCCAGGCGCTGGGCGCCGCCGGCTACCAGGTGGTGGGCACCGCCACCAGCGACGAGGGCGCGGCGCGCATCGGCCAGGCCCTGGCGGCCTTTCCCGGCTCGCGCGGGGTGAACCTGAACGTCAACGACGGCGCCGCCGTCGAGGCCCTGATCGACGAGATCGTCAAGACCCAGGGCGGCCTGCATGTGCTGGTCAACAACGCCGGCATCACCCGCGACACCCTGGCCATGCGCATGAAGGACGAGGACTGGGACGCGGTGCTGGGCACCAACCTCAAGGCCGTGTTCGGCGCCAGCCGTGCGGCCATCCGCCCGATGATGAAGCAGCGCTACGGCCGCATCATCAGCATCACCAGCGTGGTCGGCGCATCCGGCAATGCCGGCCAGGCCAACTACGCGGCCGCCAAGGCCGGCGTCGCCGGCATGACGCGCTCGCTGGCCAAGGAGCTGGGCAGCCGCGGCATCACGGTCAACTGCGTGGCCCCGGGCTTCATCGAGACCGACATGACCGCCCAGCTGCCAGAAGAGCAGAAGAAGGCGCTGCAGTCGCAGATCGCCCTCGGCAAGCTCGGCCAGCCGCAAGACATTGCCAACGCCGTGGTCTATCTCGCGTCCAAGGGCGCGGGCTACGTGACCGGGCAGGAGCTGCATGTCAACGGCGGCATGTACATGTGATTTCCGGATATTCGGGAAAAGTCAATGCCGTTTCCTCGCGTCGGCAGCTTGCGCTCAGGTATTCCTGGTGCAGCTAGAATCGCGGGTTCATTCACAACCCCCAGAGGGAAACCATGAGCGATATCGAAGCACGTGTCAAAAAAATCATTGCCGAACAACTCGGCGTGGAAGAGTCTCAAGTCACCAACGAAAAGGCCTTCGTGGCTGATCTGGGCGCAGACTCGCTGGACACGGTCGAGCTGGTGATGGCCTTGGAAGACGAGTTCGAAATCGAGATCCCTGACGAAGACGCAGAAAAGATCACGACGGTGCAAAACGCCATCGACTACGCTACCAGCCACCAAAAGGCCTGATAGCGAAAGCGCTCGTTCCAGCGCTTTTTCTTCGTTCCTGTCGAGAAACCAGATTAGGGCTTACGCACCAGTGGGGCGCCTTGGCGGCCGCATTGCCGGCCATGCCGGAGCCTGTGCCGCGTAAGCCGTGCAGATCAGAAAGTTGTAACGCATGAGCCGTCGTCGCGTCGTCGTGACCGGCCTGGGTTGCATCAGCCCCGTGGGAAACACGGTGGCGGATGCCTGGGCCAATGTCCTGGCTGGTAAATCCGGCATTGACCTCATCACCAAGTTTGATACCACCGACTTCAGCTGCAAGATCGCGGGCGAGGTCAAGGGCTTCAATCTTGAGTCCTACATGAGTGCCAAGGAAGCGCGCACGATGGACAGCTTCATCCACTACGGCATCGCCGCGGCCCAGGAGGCCGTGAAGGATGCGGGCCTGCCCACCGGCGAAGCCCTGGATGAGGAGCTGGCGAGCCGCATCGGCTGCGTGATCGGCTCCGGCATCGGCGGCCTGCCGCTGATCGAGGACACCCACAGCGAATATGCGCGCCGCGGTGCGCGCCGCATCACGCCGTTCTTCGTGCCCGCGTCCATCATCAACATGGTGGCGGGCCATGTGTCGATGCGCTTCGGCTTCAAGGGGCCCAACCTGTCGGTGGTGACGGCCTGCACCACCGGCCTGCACAGCATCGGCGAGGCCGGCCGCATCATCGAGTACGGCGATGCCGACATCATGGTGGCGGGCGGAACCGAAGCCACCGTCTCGCCGCTGGGCGTGGGCGGCTTTGCCGCGATGCGCGCGCTGTCCACCCGCAACGACGACCCGCAGGCCGCCTCCCGTCCCTGGGACAAGGGCCGCGACGGCTTCGTGCTGGGCGAGGGCGCGGGCGTGCTGGTGCTCGAAGAGTACGAGCATGCCAAGGCCCGCGGCGCCAAGATCTACGCCGAGCTGCTGGGCTACGGCATGAGCGCCGACGCCGGCCACATGACCGCCCCGAACATGGACGGCCCGCGCCGCGCCATGCAGAACGCGCTGCGCAATGCCGGCATCAACGCCGACCAGGTCGACTACCTGAACGCGCACGGCACCTCCACCCCGCTGGGCGACCTCAACGAAACCAATGCCATCAAGGCGGCGCTGGGCGAGCACGCCAAGAAGATGGTGGTCAGCTCCACCAAGTCCATGACCGGCCACCTGCTGGGCGGCGCGGGCGGGCTGGAGAGCGTGTTCACCGTGATGGCGCTGCAGGAGCAGAAGATCCCGCCGACCATCAACCTGATCGACCAGGACCCGGAGTGCGACCTGGACTACTGCGCGAACGTCGCGCGCGATGCCAAGCTGGACATCGCGGTCAAGAACAACTTCGGCTTTGGCGGCACCAACGGCACGCTGGTATTCAAGCGCGTCTGATCCTCCATCCACGCCGCGCTGTGCGGCCAACTCTCAAAATGAGAGCTGCCAGCGCTTGTTTTATAAGGGATTGCGATTGAAAAATATCTGCATTGCTTATGAATCAAGCGCTGGCAGCTCTTGTTTTTGATAGCATGCGGCAGCTCGCGCCCGCACTGGCCCGGCCCCGCAGCTATCCGGCGCTTGCCGGCCGCCGCCTGCGCTGGTGCATCGCCATCTTCGGCGCGCTGGCGCTGGCCGTGCTGGCGGCCTGGGTTGCCGCCGCCGAAGGCTGGAGCCTGCGCTCGGCGCTGGCATGGCTGCTGTGGCTGGCCTGCTGCGGCTGGGCACTGGCCGCCGCCGGCGGGCCGCCTGCGCTACTCCACTGGGACGGCGCCGCCTGGTGGCTGCGCCCGCCCACTGGGCCCGCGGTGGCGGTTACCGGCCTGCGCATCGCCATCGATGGGCAGCGCTGGCTGCTGCTGCGCCTGCGGCTGCAGGCGCGCCCGGCCCGCTGGCTGCTGTTGCGCGCTTCGGATGCGGCCGCAAATCCGGCCGCCTGGCTGGGGATGCGCAGGTGCTTATACTCGACGGTTTGCTGATTTTCCCGGGGCCTTTTTTCAGCCGCTTCTCGGCCCCTGCGAGAGCGCGCCGGCGCGCGCCTCGATCCCGTTTTTACCCAGGCCCTATCCGCCCTATCGATCGTGAATCCAGAAACTCCTGCCCGCAACCCGGGTGAAAGCCGGCCTGCATGACGCCACAGCCCGCCACTGCCGAGCGCGCCAGCAGCGCCGACAGCGACTTCCAGCTGGTGCGCCAGACGGTCGCCGGCGACCAGAAGGCATTCGGCCTGCTGGTGATGAAATACCAGCGCCGCATCGAGCGCCTGATCGGGCGCATGGTGCGCGACGTCGACCTGGTGCCCGACCTGGCCCAGGAAACCTTTCTGCGCGCCTACCGCGCGCTGCCGCAGTTCCGCGGCGAGGCCCAGTTCTACACCTGGCTGTACCGGATCGCGGTGAACACCGCCAAGAAGGCGATGGCCGAGCTCAACCGCGACCCGGTGATGACCGAGGGCGCGCTGCGCAATGGCGACGATGATGACGAAACTTCTGCGCCCGGCCGGGAACTAATCAGCTCGGAAACGCCCGAAACCGTCATGGCGGCGCAGGAAATCGCCACCGCGGTGAACACCGCGATGGAGGCCTTGCCCGAGGAACTGCGCCAGGCCATCGTGCTGCGCGAGATCGAAGGCCTGTCGTACGAGGATATCGCCGAGGCGATGGACTGCCCGATCGGCACCGTGCGGTCGCGGATTTTCCGGGCGCGCGAGGCGATATCGGCCAAGGTCAAGCCGATGCTGGAACGCCAATCCGGCAAGCGCTGGTAAGTAGCTAGAGCTGAGGCTCAAGGATGAATGCGATGAAACCGATGACAAGCACAGAAAATGCCGCGTCCATCGAGATGCAGGAGCAGCTGTCGGCCCTGGTCGACGGCGAGCTGGACGAGCAGGCGCTGGCGCAGCTGCTGGCGCGCATGGACGAAGGCGGCGATGGCAGCGATGGTGGACTCCAGTTGCGCACGCACCAGGCGTGGCAGACCTACCACCTGATCGGCACAGCCCTGCGCGAGCCGCGGGGCGCCGCATCCTGCATGGGCTCGCAGGACTTTCTGCAGCGCCTGAACGCGCAGCTGGCGCTGGAGCAGCCGCTGTCGGCGCCGCCGCAGGCCTGGGAGCAGCGGCCACAGACGGAGGCGGCCGCGGTGGCGCAGCCGGTGCACCTGCCCCGGCGCGAGGCCGCCAACCAGTCGGTCTTCCGCTGGAAGATGCTCGCCGGCCTGGCCTCGCTGGCGGTGGTGTCGCTGCTGGGCTGGAACCTGATCGGTGGCGCGCCCGCGGACGGCGGCGCACGGCAGCTGGCGGCCAACACCCCGGCACCCACCACGGTGGCCACGCAGACCCTGGTGCAGATGCCGGTCACCGTGGGGCAGAACGCCTCGGTGATGCTGCGCGATCCGCGCCTGGACGAGTTGCTCGCGGCGCGCGGCCAGATCGGCGGCACCGCCAACCTGCAGATGCCGGCGGGCTTTCTGCGCAATGCCACCTTTGCCGAAGAAAAGCGGCAGGGCGGCAACTGCGCCGACAAGGCCTCGCGGCTGTGCTGAACGGCGGCGCCTAGGGTCGAAAAAGCACCTGGATACAGGTGCTTTTTGTTTTGCGCTTGAATCAGCCGCGGTCACTACCATATGCGCAGCAGGCGCGCGCGGGCGGGAGAGGCCGGTAACCTGGGAACCATTTGCATGCCAGGGCTTCATATCACTGGGCCGCGCCGCGGCAACCAAACAACAAGGAGTGCTATGTCCGGAAATCGTTGGAAGTCCATTCAGGTCAGTGCGCTGGCGGCCATGCTGGCGGCCATGCTGGCGGTCACCAGTGCCGCCATGCTGCCGCTGGCGGCCGAGGCGCAGGCGGCGCCGGTGGTGCGGGGGCTGCCCGACTTCACCGAACTCGTGGACCAGGTCGGGCCGTCGGTGGTCAACATCCGCACGATGGAGAAGGTGTCCAGCCGCCAGGGGCCGGGCGGCATCGATCCCGACATGCTCGAATTCTTCAAGCGCTTCGGCATCCCCGTGCCCCAGGTGCCGCGCCAGCAGCGGCCGCAAAAGCCCGATTCGGACGAAGAGCAGCCCAGCGGCCTGGGCTCGGGCTTCATCCTCACCTCGGACGGCTATGTGATGACCAATGCCCACGTGGTGGACGGGGCCGACGACGTCATCGTCACGCTCACCGACAAGCGCGAATTCAAGGCCAAGATCGTGGGCGCGGACAAGCGCACCGACGTGGCCGTGGTGAAGATCGACGCCACCGGCCTGCCGGCGGTGAAGATCGGCGACGTCAACCAGCTCAAGGTGGGCGAGTGGGTGATGGCGATCGGCTCGCCGTTCGGCCTCGAGAACTCGGTCACCGCCGGCATCGTCAGCGCCAAGCAGCGCGACACCGGCGACTACCTGCCCTTCATCCAGACCGACGTGGCCATCAACCCCGGTAATTCGGGCGGCCCGCTGCTGAACATGCGCGGCGAGGTGGTGGGCATCAACAGCCAGATCTACTCGCGCTCGGGCGGCTTCATGGGCATTTCGTTCTCGATCCCGATCGACGAGGCGGTGCGCGTGAGCGACCAGCTGCGCGCCACCGGCCGCGTGGTGCGCGGCAAGATCGGCGTGCAGATCGCCACCGTCAGCAAGGACGTGGCCGAGTCCATCGGCCTGGGCAAGGCGCAGGGCGCGCTGGTGACCGGCATCGAGGCGGGCTCGCCCGCGGAGAAGGCCGGCATCGAGGCTGGCGACGTGATCACCAAGTTCGACGGCAAGCCGCTGGAAAAGCTCGCCGACCTGCCGCGCTGGGTGGGCAACACCAAGCCCGGCAGCAAGAGCGCGGTGACGGTGTTCCGCCGCGGCAAGTCGCTGGACCTGCCCATCACCATCGTCGAAGTGCCTGCCGAGGGCTCGGCGGTGGCCAAGGCCGCCTCCAAGCAGTCCGACAAAGGCAAGGCCTCGGCCTCGGCCCAGCAGCTGGGCCTGGTGGTGAGCGAGCTGAGCGAGGCGCAGAAGAAATCGCTCAAGGTCAAGGGCGGCGTGCAGATCGTCTCGGCCGACGAGGGCGCGGCGCGCGCGGGGCTGAAGGCCGGCGACGTGATCCTGGCCATTGCCAATGTGGAGATCCACGACACCAAGGAGTTCGAGGCGGCGGTGGCCAAGGCGGACAAGTCCAAGCCGGTGAACGTGCTGTTTCGGCGTGGCGACTGGGCGCAGTACGTACTCATTCGTCCGGTCAAGTAAGCGTTGCTACAATGCCGGCTTCTGCCGCTTGCCGGGCGGCCTATGAGAAAGACGCCTTGCGGGGCGTCTTTTTTCGCTAAGGCGTATTTTTCCTGATCGTTGATGCAGCACATCCGCAATTTCTCCATCATTGCCCATATTGACCATGGCAAATCCACGCTGGCAGACCGGCTGATCCAGCGCTGCGGCGGCTTGGCCGAGCGCGACATGGAGGCCCAGGTGCTGGACTCGATGGACATCGAGAAGGAGCGCGGCATCACCATCAAGGCCCAGACCGCCGCGCTGCAGTACAAGGCCCAGGACGGCCAGGTCTACAACCTGAACCTGATCGACACGCCCGGCCACGTCGACTTCTCGTACGAGGTGAGCCGCTCGCTGTCGGCCTGCGAGGGCGCGCTGCTGGTGGTCGACGCCTCGCAGGGCGTCGAGGCCCAGACCGTGGCCAACTGCTACACCGCGCTCGACCTGGGCGTGGAGGTGATGGCGGTGCTCAACAAGATGGACCTGCCCCAGGCCGACCCGGACAACGCCAAGGCCGAGATCGAGGATGTGATCGGCATCGACGCCAGCGACGCGATTCCCTGCTCGGCCAAGACCGGCATGGGCATCGACGAGATCCTGGAGGCGGTGGTCGCCAAGGTGCCGCCACCCAAGGGCAAGCCCGAGGGCCCGCTGCGCGCGATGATCATCGACAGCTGGTTCGACGCCTATGTGGGCGTGGTCATGCTGGTGCGCGTGGTCGACGGCGAGCTCAAGAAGGGCGAGCGCTTCAAGATGATGGCCACGGGCGCCGCCTACGAGGCCAACAGCCTGGGCGTGTTCACCCCGGCCAACCAGCCGCGCGAGTCGCTCAAGGCCGGCGAGGTGGGCTACATCATCGCCGGCATCAAGGAGCTCAAGGCGGCCAAGGTGGGCGACACCATCACGCTGGAGAAGAAGCTGCCCAACAACGCCGGCCCGGCCAGCGAGGCGCTGCCCGGCTTCAAGGAAATCAAGCCCCAGGTGTTCGCCGGCCTGTACCCCACCGAGGCTTCCGAATACGACCAGCTGCGCGATGCGCTGGAGAAGCTGCAGCTCAACGACTCGTCGCTGCAGTTCGAGCCCGAGGTGTCGCAGGCGCTGGGCTTCGGCTTTCGCTGCGGCTTCCTGGGCCTGCTGCACATGGAGATCGTGCAGGAGCGCCTGGAGCGCGAGTTCGACCAGGACTTGATCACCACCGCGCCCAGCGTGGTCTACCAGGTGGTCAAGGGCGACGGCGAGGTGATCGACGTGGAGAACCCGTCCAAGATGCCCGAGGCCGGCCGCATCCAGGAGATCCGCGAGCCCATCGTCACCGTGCACCTGTACATGCCGCAAGACTATGTCGGCCCGGTGATGACCCTGGCCAACCAGAAGCGCGGCGTGCAGATGAACATGCAGTACCACGGCCGCCAGGTCATGCTCACCTACGAGCTGCCGCTGGGCGAGATCGTGCTCGATTTCTTCGACAAGCTCAAGTCGGTGTCGCGCGGCTATGCGTCGATGGACTACGAGTTCAAGGAATACCGCGCCTCCGACGTGGTCAAGGTCGACATCCTGCTCAACGGCGAGAAGGTCGATGCGCTGTCCATCATCGTGCACCGCAGCCAATCCACCTATCGCGGCCGCGCGGTGGTGGCCAAGATGCGCGAGATCATCAGCCGCCAGCAGTTCGACGTGGCCATCCAGGCGGCGATCGGCGCCAACATCATCGCGCGCGAGACCGTCAAGGCGCTGCGCAAGAACGTGCTGGCCAAGTGCTACGGCGGCGATATCACCCGCAAGCGCAAGCTGCTCGAAAAGCAGAAGGCCGGCAAGAAGCGCATGAAGCAGATCGGCTCGGTGGAAGTGCCGCAGGAGGCCTTCCTGGCGATCCTGCAGGTTGAAGAGTAAATCCCAAGGTGCTATGCAAATCCTGACATCGCTGATCCTGGCCGCATTCGTGGCCTACATGGGGGCCTGGTATACCGGCGCCATCGAAGGCAATTTCGCGCTGCTGCTGCTGCTGGCGACCGCGGTGACCGGGGCCTACTGGCTGGCCGAGCGCCTGCACTTCCTGCCGCGGCGGCGCGCGGCCGCGGCGGCGCTGGAGGCCTCGGCCGCCAAGCGCCGCGCCGAGCTCGACCAGATGGGCATCAAGAAGGTGGACACCGATGTCGAGGAAGGCAAGCAGCGCATCCTGATGCAGCCCTGGTGGCTGGACTGGACCGCGGGGCTGTTCCCGGTGATCGCGGTGGTCTTCGTGCTGCGCTCGTTTTTGTTCGAGCCGTTCAAGATCCCCTCGGGCTCGATGATCCCGACGCTGCTGGTGGGCGACCTGATCCTGGTCAACAAGTTCACCTACGGCGTGCGCCTGCCGGTGATCAACAAGAAGATCAGCGACGGCACGCCGCCCGCGCGCGGCGACGTGATGGTGTTCCGCTACCCGCCGCAGCCCAGCATGGACTACATCAAGCGCGTGGTGGGCGTGCCCGGCGACGAGGTGGCCTACCTGAACAAGCGCCTGACCATCAACGGCAAGCCGGTGCCCACCAGCAACATGCCGGACTACTTCGAGCAAGACGCGATGCGCTACTTCAAGCAGATCGAGGAACAGCTCGGCGAGAAGAAGCACCGCTCCATCATCAACCCCGACGTGCCCAACTTCGTGCAGGGCGCGAGCGACTTCAAGTACAAGGACAACTGCCGCTACAGCGTCGAAGGCGTGGTCTGCAAGGTGCCTGCGGGGCATTACTTCATGATGGGCGACAACCGCGACAATTCGCTGGACTCCCGCTACTGGGGCTTCGTGCCCGATGAGAACATCGTCGGCAAGGCCTTCTTCGTGTGGATGAACTTCGGCAATCTCAAGCGCATCGGCTCGTTCAACTAGGCGGGTATTCCGCAGCAAGGACCGGGGCAGGTGGACGACGCAGGCTTGCAAGCGCTGCAGCAGCGGCTGCAGCATAGTTTCGAGGACCCGGGCCTGGCGCGCCGGGCGCTGACGCATCGCAGCTTTTCGGCCGAGCACTACGAGCGCCTGGAGTTCCTGGGCGACTCGGTGCTAGGGCTGGCCGTGTCCACGCTGCTGTTCCAGCAGCTCAAGGGCACGCCCGAGGGCGATCTCTCGCGCATCCGCGCCAACCTGGTCAAGCAGGACACGCTGCACCAGATCGCCAGGCGGCTGCAGCTCGCGCCGCTGCTGCGCCTGGGTGAGGGCGAGGCCAAGTCCGGCGGCCGCGAGCGACCCTCGATCCTGGCGGATGCGGTGGAGGCGCTGATCGGCGCGGTCTACCTCGACGCAGGCTACGGCCGGGCCGAGGCGGTGGTGCACCGGCTGTATGCGGGCCTGGAGATATCCAAGGCCATGCCCGCGGCCTCGAAAGACCCCAAGACCGCGCTGCAGGAATGGCTGCAGGCACGGCGCAAGCCGGTGCCGCAGTACGAGGTGGCCAATATCTCCGGCGCGGCCCATGCGCAGACCTTCCATGTGCAGTGCACGGTGGCCGGGCTGCAGGCCCGCACGCTCGGGCAGGGCCCTTCGCGCCGCGCGGCCGAGCAGGCTGCCGCCGCGGCCATGTTGCAACAGCTGCAGGCGCAGCACCGATAATGTGTGAATGACTGATCCCACCCCTTCCGAAGCGGAGCAACCGCAATCCGCCGCCGATCTCGATGCCATGCTGGCCGCCGCCAAGCCGGGCGCCGGCGCGGCGCGCGCCGACGGCGCAGGCAGCGCCGAGGCCGATGCCGCGCCAGGCCCGCAGCGCTGCGGGCTGATCGCCATCGTCGGCAAGCCCAATGTGGGCAAGTCCACGCTGATGAATGCGCTGGTGGGCCAGAAGATCAGCATCACCTCGCGCAAGGCGCAGACCACGCGCCACCGCATCACCGGCATCCGCAGCCTGGGCAACACCCAGTTCGTGTTCGTCGACACGCCGGGCTTTCAGACCCGCCACAGCACCGCGCTGAACAAGTCGCTGAACAAGGCGGTGATGGGCGTGATCGGCGATGTGGACCTGATTCTTTTCGTGGTCGAGGCCGGCAGCTTCACGCTGGCCGACGCCAAGGTGCTGTCGCTGTTCAAGCCCGGCATTCCCACGCTGCTGATCGCCAACAAGCTCGACCAGGTGCACCGCCGCGCCGAGATCGCGCCGTGGCTGAAGGACATGCAGGAGCGCCACCCCTTCGCCGAGTTCGTGCCCATGTCGGCCAAGAACAAGGGCGACATCGAGCGCCTGTTCGGCATCTGCGCCAAATACCTGCCCGAGCAGCCCTGGTGGTATGCCGAGGACGAGCTGACCGACCGCAGCGAGAAATTCCTGGCCGGCGAGACGGTGCGCGAGAAGCTGTTCCGCTTCACCGGCGACGAGCTGCCCTATACCTCCACGGTGGTCATCGACAAGTTCGACGAAGAGCCCAGCAAGCAGCACAAGCGCTTCGTGCGCATCGCCGCGACCATCGTGGTCGAGCGCGACGGCCACAAGGCCATGGTGATCGGCGAGAAGGGCGAGCGCCTCAAGCGCATCAGCACCGAGGCGCGGCAGGAGCTGGAAAAACTCATGGACGCCAAGGTCTTCCTCGAAGTCTGGGTCAAGGTGCGCTCCGGCTGGGCCGACGACGAGGCGCGTGTACGCTCCTTCGGCTACGAATGAGCGGTGGCCCCCACGCTTGCTCACTGCGTGTAGCCGCTGCCCCCTGGGGGGGCCGGGCGGCGAAACCCCAGCGCCCTCTGGTGCATACCGCGCTGTAGCCCCATGGCAATCAAACGCGTCACCGACGAACCGGCCTTCATCCTGCACCGTTACGACTGGAGCGAGTCCAGCCTGATCCTGGAGTGCTTCAGCCGCCACCGCGGGCGCGTGGCGCTGGTGGCCAAGGGGGCCAAGAAGCCCACCTCCAGCTTTCGCCCGGTGCTGCTGGCGCTGCAGCCGCTGCGCCTGTCGTGGGGCATGGCGGCCGAGGGCGGCTCGGACATCCATACGCTCAAGAGCGCCGAATGGGTGGGCGGCCATGTGATGCCCACCGGCGACAGCCTGCTCGCCGGCCTGTACCTGAACGAGCTGCTCATGCGCCTGCTGGCGCGCGAAGACCCGTTCGCCGCGCTGTTCGACGTCTATGCCGGCGTGGTGCGGGTGCTGGCCAGCGACCACGGCGATGCGCTGGAGCCGGTGCTGCGCGCCTTCGAGCTGCTGCTGCTGCGCGAGCTGGGGCTGCTGCCGGCGCTCGATGCGCAGACCCTGTCGCTGCAGGCGCTGGCGCCGGCGCAGCGCTATGTGATCAGCCCCGATGCCGGGCTGCGCGCGGCCGAGCCGGCTGAGCGCTCGGGCCTGCCCGGCGCGCGCTGGCTGGAACTCGAAGCGGCGCTCGCGGCTCCAAATCCCTATCCGGCGGTGTTGCGCTCTTGCGCGTTGTGTGCCGGCGAGTTAAAAGCCCAACTACGGGCATTGCTGCAACACCATTGCGGACAGACCGTGCTGCGCACCCGCCAGTTGATGATGGATATCCAATCGCTATGACGCCTACTGCTTCCAAGACCGCCAGGACTGCGCTGTCGGTCAACCTCAACAAGGTCGCCCTGGTGCGCAATACGCGCCACCTGGGCATTCCCAGCGTCACCCGGGCCGCGCGCCTGTGCCTGGAGGCCGGTGCGCAGGGCATCACCGTGCATCCGCGCCCGGACGAACGCCACATCCGCGCCGACGATGTGCACAAGCTCGCCGAGGTGCTGGCCACCTGGCCCGAGCAGCGCGAATTCAACATCGAGGGCAACCCCTTCCACAACCTGATGGATTTCGTGCGCCAGCTGCGGCCCACGCAGGCCACCTTCGTGCCCGACAGCGAAGGCCAGTTCACCAGCGACCACGGCTGGAGCTTTCCGCAGGATGCCGAGCGCCTCAGGCCCTTGATCGCCGAATGCAAGGCGCTGGGCGTGCGCGTGAGCCTGTTCATGGACCCCGTGCCCGAGCAGATGGCCGCGGCCAAGGCGGTGGGCGCGGATCGGGTCGAGCTCTACACCGAGCCCTATGCCGCGGCCTTCGGCACCGAGCGCCAGGCGGCCGAGCTGCGGCGCTATGCCGCCGCGGCCGAGGCCGCGCAGAAGGCAGGCCTGGGCGTGAATGCCGGGCACGACCTGAGCCTGCGCAACCTCACGCCTTTCGTCTCCCATGTGCCGGGCGTGCTGGAGGTCTCCATCGGCCACGCCTTCGTCGCCGATGCGCTGGAGATCGGCTACGCCGAGGCGGTGCGTGCCTACCTGCGCTGCCTGGAGGCGCGGCCCGACGGCGTGCTGTTGGGCTGATGGCCGTCGACGCTGGGGCCGCAGGCGGCTGCGGCCCATTCCCATCCCATCCATGATCCACGGCATAGGCACCGACATCTGCGACATACGCCGCATACGCGCCGCGCTTGCGCGCAGCGGCGAGCGCTTTGCGCGCAAGGTGCTGGCCGACGGCGAATGGCAGGTCTGGCAGGCGCGCTCCGCGCGCTGGCCCGAGCGCGGCGTGCGCTACCTGGCCACGCGCTTTTCCGCGAAAGAGGCCTTCTCCAAGGCGGTCGGGCTGGGCATGCGCATGCCCATGACCTGGCGCCACTGCGAGATCGTCAACCTGCGCTCCGGCAAGCCCGAGATCCGCCTGCATGGCGAGCTCAAGACCTGGTTCGAGGCCCAGGGCCTGAGGGCGCACATCACCGTCACCGACGAATCCGAATACGCGGCCAGCTTCTGCGTGGTCGAAAAGGATGTATAGCCCGGCTGGCCGCCACGCCAGGTTTGAAGAGCGCCACGGGCGCATTTTTTAATACCAGTTCACTTCCTGTTCCATGACCCAGCACGCACCCTTGATCATCGATATCGCCGGCACCGGACTCACCGAGGTGGACCGCCGGCGCCTGGCCCATCCGCTGGTGGGCGGCATCATCCTGTTTGGCCGCAACTGGAGCAGCCGCGCGGCGCTGGTGCAGCTGTGCGCCGACATCAAGGCGATCAGGCCCGAGCTGCTGATCTGCGTCGACCACGAAGGCGGCCGGGTGCAGCGCTTCAAGACCGACGGCTTCACGCATATACCGCCGATGCGCGCCTTTGGCGAGCTGTGGATGCAGGACGGCAAGGCCGGCGAGGGCAGCGGCGCCATGCGCGCGCTGAACGCCGCCACCGCCGCCGGCTATGTGCTGGGCAGCGAGCTGCGCGCCTGCGGCGTGGACTTCAGCTTCACCCCGGTACTGGACCTGGATCATGGCGAGAGCAGCGTCATCGGCGACCGCAGCTTTCACCGCGACCCGCGCGTGGTGGCGGCGCTGGCCAGGAGCCTGATGCACGGGCTGCTGCAAGCCGGCATGGGCAACTGCGGCAAGCACTTTCCGGGCCATGGCTTCGTCAAGGCCGACTCGCATGTCGACATCCCCGTCGACCGGCGCAGCCTCGCGGCCATCCTGGCGGAAGATGCCGCGCCATACCCCTGGCTGTCGTCGGTGCTCACCGCGGTGATGCCGGCGCATGTGGTCTACCCCAAGGTGGATCCGCGGCCCGCGGGCTTCAGCGAGAAGTGGCTCAAGCAAGTGCTGCGCGGCCGCCTGGGCTACGACGGCGCGATCTTCAGCGACGACCTGAGCATGGAGGGCGCGCGCCGCATCGGCGGCCAGCTGATCGGCTACACCGACGCGGCCCTGGCCGCGCTCTCGGCCGGCTGCGACATGGTGCTGCTGTGCAACCAGAGCCTGGGTTTTGGCGCGCATCTGGACGAGCTGCTGGCCGGCATGCAAGAGGCCCTTGCCAGCGGCCGCTGGACGCCCGACGCAGACAGCGAATCGCGCCGCCTGGCGCTGCTGCCCGACAGCCCGCCGCAGGTATGGGACGAGCTGATGGTGCAGCCGGCCTACATGCGCGCGCTGGACCTGCTGCCTTGAGCGGCGTTGTGCGCTGAGCGTTTTGCGTTTGGTGTTTGGCATGAAAGCCGGGGTTATGTCCAACGCCATTTAAGTCCTGCCTCATGGTGCCGGGCTAGTCTGCGCAGGTATGAACCTCCTTGCAGCTCTGCGTGACCGCGCTGGCAGGCTATGGGCGCCCTGCAGCCAGGCGCTGGCCCTGACCCGGCCCTACTTCCGCTCCGACGAAAGGCTGCGCGCCTGGAGCCTGCTGGCGGCCATCGTCGCCCTCAACCTGGCGGCCGTGTACATGCTGGTGCAGATCAACGACTGGAACCGCGTGTTCTACGACGCGCTGCAGCAGCGCGATGCCAGCGTGTTCTGGCAGCAGCTGCGGCGCTTTGGCTGGCTGGCGGCGGCCTATGTCGTCATCGCGGTCTACAAGTTCTACCTCACCCAGCTGCTGCAGCTGAACTGGCGGCGCTGGCTCACCCGCCACATGCTGCAGCGCTGGCTCGCGGCCAAGGCCTTCTACCGGCTGGAGCTCAACCGCTTCGGCGCCGCCGCAGGCGCGCCCGCCATGCCCGACAACCCGGACCAGCGCATCCAGGAAGACCTGAACCTGTTCACCAGCCAGAGCGTGGCGCTGAGCATGGGCCTGCTCAATGCCGTGGTCACGCTGCTGAGCTTCGTCGGCATCCTGTGGGGGCTGAGCGCCAGCGTGGGCATCGGCCTGCCGCAGGCGCTTGGCGGGCAGCACTGGCAGATACCCGGCTTCATGGTCTGGATGGCGGTGCTGTACTGCGCCGTGGGCAGTGCCATCACCTTCTGGATCGGCAAGCCGCAGGTGCGGCTGAACTGGCGCCAGCAGCAGCTGGAGGCCAATTTCCGCCACCACATGATCCGGGTGCGCGAGCATGCCGAGGCGATCGCCCTCGATGGCGGCGAGCGCGTGGAAGGCGAGCAGCTCTCGCTGCGCTTTGGCGACGCGCTGGGCAACTACCTGCGCCTGGTGCAGACGCAGAAGCACCTGGTGTGGTTCACCTCCTTCTTCGGGCAGGCGGCGGTGGTGTTTCCCTTCATCATCGCGGCGCCGCGCTTTTTCAGCGGCGCGATCCAGCTGGGAGACTTGATGCAGATCGCCTCGGCCTTCGGCCAGGTGCAGGGCTCGCTGAGCTGGCTGGTCGACAACTATCCGGATCTCGCCACCTGGCACGCCACCACCCAGCGCCTCACCGGCTTCGAAGCCAGTCTGGCTCAGGCTGGGCAGGGCGGCGCGCTGCAGGTGCAGCCGGGCCCGGCGCTGGCGGCGCAGGCCCTGCAGGTGGCGCTGCCCCAGGGCCGCAGCCTGCTCGATGGCGCATCGCTGCGCGTGGCGCCGGGCGACTCGGTGCTGATCAGCGGCGCATCGGGCAGCGGCAAGTCCACGCTGCTGCGCGTGCTGGCCGGCATCTGGCCCTATGCGCGCGGCCGGGTGGAGCGGCCTTGCGACGCGATGTTCCTGGCGCAGCGCCCGTATTTCCCCGATGGGCCGCTGCGCGCTGCGCTGGCCTACCCCGAGGCGCCATCGCGCTACACCGATGCCGAGCTGCGACATGCACTGGCCGATGCGCTGTTGCCCGAGCTGGCCGAGCGCCTCGATGAGCCCGGCGCCTGGAACGCACTGCTGTCGGGCGGCGAGCAGCAGCGCCTGGCGCTGGCGCGGGTACTGCTCAAGCGCCCGGCCTGGGTCTTCGCGGACGAGGCCACCAGCGCGCTCGACGGCCCGGCCGAGCGCCAGCTGTACCAGCGGTTGCGCCAGCTGGTGGCCCAGCGCGGCGGCGCCCTGGTGTCGGTGGCCCACCGCGACAGCGTGCGCGGCTTTCACCGCACACAGTGGACGCTGGACCAGGCCGCGCGGGAGCTGCGGGTGGAGCCGGTGGAACCGGTAGAGCAGCAAAAAAGGGAGCTGGCAGCGCTTGTCTAGAAACGATTTCCAATATTTTTATATTTGAAAACAAGTCATATCAAGCGCTAGCAGCTCTTATTTTTGATCTTCCGGCCCGGCAGGCTGGGGTGGCGGAGAGGGCGGCAGCGGCGCAGGCGGCGCCAGCCAGCGGCGTACGGTCTTCTGGAAGATCTGCGTGTTCGGCACCTGCAGCAGGGCGGCGGCGCCGGGCCCGGCGCTGCTGTCCTCCAGCGTGGTGTAGAGCATGTTGATGTCGATCACGCGTCCGCGCGCGCCGGGCTTGTCGAAGCCGTCGATGACCTCGATGTGGTCGCCCAGGCGGAACGGGCGCGCGGTGAAGATCAGCAGCGCGCAGAAGAAGTTGGACAGCACGCTCCAGGCCGCGAAGAAGGCGACCGCGCCCACGGCGGCAAAGCCCGAGATCGCGGTCCACAGCACGGCGGCGCTGACGCCCATGCGCTCCAGCACCAGCAGGAAGCTCAGGCCCACGATCAGCCAGCGCAGCACGCCCTTGACCGGCACCTCCAGCTCCAGCGGCCAGTCGTAGTGCCGCGCGATGCGGCGCAGGAGCTTGCGGATCGCATAGTGCACCGCGGCGGCGAGCGCGACGATGAGGATGATTTGTGCGCCGGGGACGATGATGTCGAGCCAGTCCTCGGCCCAGGCGGGCAACAGGGCTTTCAAATGCAGCATGGATGATGGGGGCAGCGGCGGCGGTGTTTCAGGCGGCAGGCGGTACGGGAGGTTCCATGGGGGGCGAGGCCCGGCCTGGGGCGGCCCGGCCTGTCCGCAGGGTAGCGGACAGGGGGCGGGCGTCGTCCTGCGGCAGCACGGCGGCGATCTGCGTGCCCCGGCCGGGCGCCGAGCTCACGGTCAGGCGGCCGCCGGCGGCCTCCACCCGGTGCTTCATGCCGGCCAGCCCGTGCGAGCTGGGGCGGATGTTCTGCGCGTCGAAGCCCACGCCATCGTCCTGCACCTGGATGGCAATGTGGCTGGGGTAGTTCTGCACGTTCACCAGCACGTTGCGGGCCTGGGCGTACTTGCCGATATTGGTCAGCGACTCCTGCACCAGGCGGTAGATGGTCAATTGCGTGGCCTCGGCCAGCTGCACGGGTTCGATGTTCAGCTCCACGTTGATGCTGCTGCTGTCGGAAAACTCCTGGGCCAGGATCTCCAGCGAGGCCGTCAGGCCGAGGTTGGACAGCGACGAGGGCCGCAGATCCTCGATGATGCGGCGCTTGAGCGCGATGCCGCTGTTGAGCGTATCGGTGAGGTGCTTGACCCGGTCGGAGATGTCGCTCGATTGCATGTCCACCTTGGATTTGAGGCGCGCCACGTCGAGCTTGGCCGCCGTCAGCAGCGCGCCCAGCTCGTCGTGCAGCTCGCGCGCCAGGTGCGCGCGCTCGTCCTCGCGCACCTGCTGCAGGTGGGTGGCCAGCTCGCCCAGCGTGGCGGTGCGCTCGTGCACCAGGGCTTCGAGCCGGTCGCGCTCCTGCTCCAGCGATTTCTGCTCGCGGATCATGAATTCGGTCAGCGTGCCGCTTTGGCGCAGGTAGAGGTAGAAGGCGATCAGCCCGACCACGGTGACGACGGCGATGCCGATGCGCGACAGCATCAGCGAGCGCAGGATTTCCGCCTGGTTGGCTGCGCGCTGGCCGTCGTTGTGATCGGCCAGCTGGCTGGCCAGCTGGCGGATGCGGTCCATGTTGTCCTGCACCGCGGGGTGGGAGATGACATACTTCCACGCGCCGTCGAAGCCTTGGTCGTGCAGCTGGATGCTCATGTCCAGCTCGGCGATCTTCTTCGACACCTCCAGGCCCAGGCGCGACGAGGTCAGCTGGTCTTCGGATGGAGCCGCGTAGGCCTTGCGCAGCCGGTCGATGGTGCTGTGGATGCTGGCTACCGAGCTCTTGTAGGGATCGAGGTAGCTCTTGTCCGAGGTGAGCAGGTAGCCGCGTACGCCGGTTTCCGCATCGACGATCTGCTGCAGCAGCTTGTCGATGGCGGTGCGGGTGTGAACGCTGGCGTTGAGCGAGTCCAGCGCCTGGCGCGAGCGGAAATAGCCGATCTCGTCGATACCGATCAGGATGGCGGCTGCCAGGAAGGCGGTAGGCAGGCTGATGGCCCACTTGCGCAAATGTGACCAACGCATGCGATTTCCTTTGCTTTGGTGTACCGGAGATTTGTGAATAATAGAGGAGTCGGGTTTTTACCGACGCGATAAACAGGAGTCTTAATGATCAAGGTCGGGATTGTGGATGACCACGCCATTGTGCGCTCCGGGCTCAAGCAGTTCTTCAGCGAGCATGTGGATTTGCGGGTGGTCGGCGAGGCGGCGAATGGCCGTGAGGCCATTGATCTGGTGCGCAACGAGGAGATCGATGTGCTGGTGATGGACCTGTCCATGCCCGGGCAAAGCGGTATCGATGCGCTGGCCATGCTGCGCGCCAAGGCGCCCGACATGGGCATTCTGATTCTGAGCGGCTACCCGGAGGAGCACTACGCGATCAACCTGATCCGCCAGGGCGCCAGCGGCTACCTGAACAAGGAGTGCGATCCGCAGGAGATCGTCGAGGCGATCCGTACCATCTCGCTGGGCAAGCGCTACCTCACCCCCACCGTGGCCGATCTGCTGGCCCAGCAGCTGGGCCGCAAGGACGACGTGCCGCCGCATGAGCAGCTGTCGGAGCGCGAATTCCAGGTGTTCCTCAAGCTGGCGCGCGGCGAGACGGCGGGCGACATCGCGAAGTCGCTGTCGCTCAGCGTCAAGACGGTGAGCACCTACCGCACCCGGCTGATGGAGAAGATGGCCTTGTCGTCCAATAGCGATCTGACCTACTACGCGCTGAAAAAAGGGCTGATCGATTGATGGCGGGCGGCTGAAAGCCCACGACGGCACTATTGCCTGGGCGGCAGCGTGCCGCTCTGTGCGTATTCGACGCAGAAGTCGATGAGCGCATCGATGTCCTGGGATTTGTCGAACACCCGGTCCGCGCCCAGCTGGGTGCAGCGGTCGCGGATGCTTGGCGTCGAGTAGTTGCTCAGAACCACCAGATGCTGGTGCTTGCCGCGCTGCTGCAGGTGTTCGAGCACGCCCAGGCCGCTGCCCTCCTGCAGGAAGATGTCGACGATCGCCAGGTCCCAGGAATCTTCATTGGAGCGCAGCCAGGATTTGGCGGCGGTTTCCGTTTCCGCATAGCCGATGGTCACCACTTCGGCCAGGTCTTCCAGCGTGGCGATAAGGTTGTCGCGGATGGTGGGGTTGTCTTCCACCAGGTAGGTTCTCAGCTTGTTTGGCATACCGGCAGCACAATCGGTACCTGTGTCACACTGTAACGATCTTAGCAGCCAGCCTGGGCCCGGGGGACAGTCCAGGGCCGCTCTCCGGGTAGGACAAATGCCAATTCAAGCGGCCGGGTGCGCGCCGCCGCAGACCGGGCAATCCGGGTTGGCGCCAACGCGCATGCTGGTCCATTCCATGTGCTTGGCATCCAGCATCAGCAGCCGGCCATCGAGCGTCTGGCCGACCTGGGCGAGCAGCTTCAACGCCTCGCAGGCCTGCATCGCGCCAATCACGCCCACCAGCGGCGCGAACACGCCCATGGTGGAGCAGCTCACTTCCTCGAACTGCTCGTCGGGCGAGAACAGGCAGGCGTAGCACGGGCCCGAGCGCGAGCGCCGGTCGAACACGGCGACCTGGCCGTCGAAGCGGATCGCCGCGCCGCTGACCAGCGGCCGGCCATGCTCCACGCAGGCCCGGTTGATGGCCTGGCGGGTGAGGTAGTTGTCGCTGCAGTCCAGCACCACCGAGGCCTGCGCCACCAGGGCACCCAGCTCCTGCGCCGCCACCCGCCGCTGCAGCGGGCGCACCTCCACGTCGGGGTTGATCTCCTGCAGCGCGGCGGCGCACGACTGCACCTTGGGCATGCCGACGCGCGCCGTGGTGTGGGCAATCTGCCGCTGCAGGTTGGTCAGGTCCACCGCATCGTCGTCCACCAGCGTGATGGTGCCCACGCCCGCCGAGGCCAGGTACAGGGCCGCCGGGCTGCCCAGGCCGCCGGCGCCGATGATCAGCGCATGCGCGGCGCGCAGCCGCTCCTGGCCCTCGATGCCGATCTCGTCGAGCATCAGGTGGCGGGAATAGCGCAGCAGTTGTTGGTCGTCCATGGCGGTGCAAGCAATCAAAACAAAAAAGGCTGGTGCGCAGCGCGGCACCAGCCTGGTTCGGGGAAGGCCGGCCTCTTACTTCTTGGGCGCGGCGCCGTCGGCCGGCTTGTCTGCGCCCGGGGTGGCGGAGGCCTTGGCGGCGTCGTCGTCCTTCTTCTCTTCGGGGCGCTCGGTCTTGGTCTGGCTGACCTTGACCGGCTCGCCCTTGAGCTGGTGCAGCGCCTGCTGCAGCTGGAAGTCCTTGTCCGAGCCCAGCTCGGGCGGGCGGCGCTCGGACTCGGGCTTCTTGGCCTCTTCCTCCAGCCGCTTGCGGGCTTCCTCGCGGGCCTTTTCGCGGGCCTCGTCCTTGACCTCGGCGCCCTGGCCGCTGGCCAGGTGCTTGTCCAGGTCGGCCTCGCGCATGCGCAGCGCGGCAAACAGGTCGCCCTCAGCCGTCTCGTCCACCATGATGTCGGGCACGATGCCCTTGGCCTGGATGGACTTGCCGCTCGGCGTGTAGTAGCGCGCGGTGGTCAGCTTGATGCCGGTGTCGGGCCCCAGCGGGCGCACGGTCTGCACCGAGCCCTTGCCGAAGGTTTGGGCGCCCATCAGCACGGCGCGCTTGTGGTCCTGCAGCGCGCCCGAGACGATCTCGCTGGCCGAGGCCGAGCCTTCGTTGACCAGCACCACCAGCGGCACGGTCTTGAGCGCCGCCGGCAGCGAGCGCAGCGGATCGGTGCCGCGGCGCGCATAGAACTCGGGGTTGGCGCGGAAGATGGCCTTGCTCTCGGCCAGCTGGCCGTTGGTGGAGACCACGGTCACGTCCTTGGGCAGGAAGGCGGCGGAGACGGCCACGGCCGCATCCAGCAGCCCGCCGGGGTCGTTGCGCAGGTCGAGCACCATGCCCTTGATGTCGGGGTTCTGCTTGTACAGATCGTCCACCTTGCGCACGAAATCGTCCACCGTGCGTTCCTGGAACTGCGAGATGCGCACCCAGGCGTAGCCGGGCTCGACCATCTTGACCTTGACCGACTGGGTCTTGATTTCCTCGCGGGTGATGGTCACCGGGAAGGTGCGGCCCTCGTCCTTGCGGAAGATGGTGAGCGTGACCTTGGTGTTGGGGTTGCCGCGCATGCGCTTGACCGCCTCGTTCAGCGACAGGCCCTTGACCGCGGTGTCCTCGATCTTGGTGATCAGGTCGTTGGTCTTGAGCCCGGCGCGGTCGGCGGGCGAGCCCTCGATGGGCGAGACGATGCGGATCAGGCCGTCTTCCTGCGTGATCTCTATGCCTACGCCGACGAACTTGCCCGAAGTGCCTTCCTGGAATTCCTTGAAGGTCTTCTTGTCGAAATACTGCGAATGCGGATCCAGCCCCGAAACCATGCCCGAGATCGCGTCGGTGATCAGCTTCTTGTCATCCACCGGCTCGACATAGTCGGTCTTGATCAGGCCGAAGACGGCGGACATCTGCTGGATTTCCTCCAGCGGCATCGGCGACAGCGAGCCGCGAGCCACGGTCTGCAATGACACGGTGGTGAGCGCTCCGGCCACCACGCCCAGTGACACCCAGCCGGCAATCTTGAGTTTCTCGCCCATATATCCCATCAATTCAATAGCGCTCCAATATACACCCTAGAGCGCCGCGGCTGGCGGCGGTTCCTGAGTGCTGGAGCTTTTGCACGGACTTTACCTGGGGCTGCGCGCGCTCATGCCTTGCCCTGGTTGGCGACCGCGTTGGCCGCCGCCTGGGCCGCCTCGGCATCGCCCAGGTAGTAGCGGCGAATGGGCTGCAGCTGCGCATCGAGCTCGTACACCAGCGGAATGCCATTGGGGATGTTCAGGCCCACGATCTCGTCGTCGGAGATCTTGTCCAGGTACTTGACCAGCGCGCGGATGGAATTGCCGTGCGCGGCCATCACCACGCGCTGGCCGCCCTGGATGGCGGGCGCCATGGTTTCGCGCCAGAACGGCAGCACCCGGGCGACCGTGTCCTTCAGGCATTCGGTCAGCGGCACCTCGCCCTCGGCCAGGCCGGCGTAGCGGCGGTCGCCGCGCTCGCTGCGCGGGTCGCCCGCTTCGAGTGCCGGCGGCGGCGTGTCGTAGCTGCGGCGCCAGACCAGCACCTGCGCGTCGCCGTACTTCTTGGCGGTCTCGGCCTTGTTCAGGCCCTGCAGGCCACCGTAGTGGCGCTCGTTGAGGCGCCAGCTGTGCACCACGGGCAGCCAGGTGCGCTCCATTTCGTCGAGCACATGCCACAGCGTGCGCGTGGCGCGCTTGAGCACGCTGGTGTAGGCGATGTCGAAGTCGTAGCCCTCGGCCTTGAGCAATTGCCCCGCCTGCTTGGCCTGCGCGATGCCGGTGGCGGTCAGGTCCACGTCGGTCCAGCCGGTGAAACGGTTTTCCAGGTTCCAGGTCGATTCGCCATGGCGGATCAGAACGAGCTTGTACATGAATTTCCTTGGGGATGCTGATGAAAACAGGGAAGCGCTCGGGCCTATTGGGCCTTGGGCCGATATTGGGCCGACATTGTATAGAGCGCGGCCTGCTGGCTGGGAACCTGGGGAATGGCTGCCCACGCCCCCCCAAAGGGGGCCTTGAAAGGCCCCTTTGCCGGCGCATGGCCGCCAGCCTCTAAAATGCAAAGCTTTTTTGCGGCTTTGTACAAGGGATTGGTGTGAGCTTCTTTATCGACAACTGGTATCTGTTCGTGCTGGCCATCGGCTCGGGGGCCTTGCTGCTGATGCCTGCCATGAAGGGCATGGGCGGCGGCAGCCTGTCCGCGGCCAACGCGGTGCAGCTCATCAACCGCGAGAAGGCCGTGGTGGTGGACGTGCGCGACGAGAGCGAATTCGCCCAGGGCCACATCGTGGGCGCCCGCAACGTGCCGCTGGCGCAGCTGGAGGAAAAGCTGCCCCAGGCGGCCAAGAACAAATCGCTGCCGCTGGTGCTGGTCTGCGCCCAGGGCCAGCGCGCCCAGCGCGGCGTGGCGGTGGCGCAAAAGCTCGGCTATGCCAACACCCAGGCGCTTGCCGGCGGCATGAAGGCCTGGCGCGATGCGCAGATGCCGATCGAGAAATCCTGAGCCAAGGAGGTAGCGCCATGCAACCCGTGAAGATGTATACCACCGCCATCTGCCCCTATTGCATCCGGGCCAAGCAGATTCTCAAGGCCAAGGGCGTCGACGCGATCGAGGAGATCCGCATCGACGAAGACCCCGCCCAGCGCATGCACATGATGGAGCTGACCGGCCGCCGCACCGTGCCGCAGATCTTCATCGGCGAGACCCATGTGGGCGGCTGCGACGACTTGGTGGCGCTGGACCAGCGCGGAGGCCTGGCGCCGCTGCTGGGCGATTGAGCGGGCTGCGCGCTGCATAATGCGCGGTGGTGCCCAGGCGGCTTCCAGACTCCTATTTTTTCTCAACGGTTTTCATCGAAAGACTCACAAGCATGGCAGATCAAGACAATCCCGTGTTCCAGATCCAACGCGTGTACCTGAAGGACGCGTCGCTGGAGCAGCCCAACTCGCCTGCCATCCTGCTGGAGCAGGAGCAGCCGAACGTGGACATCCAGCTGGGCGTGGAAGCCACCCCGGTGGCCGAAGGCATCTTCGAGGTGGCCGTCACCGCCACCGTGCAGACCAAGATCCAGGACAAGACCGTGTTCCTGGTCGAGGCCAAGCAGGCCGGCATCTTCGAGATCCGCAACATCCCCGAAGAGCAGATGGGCGCGGTGATCGGCGTGGCCTGCCCGCAGATCATCTACCCCTACCTGCGCGGCAACGTGGCCGACATCGTCACCCGTGCCGGCTTCCCGCCGGTGCATCTGGCGGAAATCAATTTCCAGGCCATGTACGAGCAGCAGCAGGCTGCCGCCAACGGCGCCACCGAGACGCTGCCCCAGTAAGCGGCAGGCGCCTGCCTGCCTGCATGGAAGGCCTCTTGCCCTGGCGGGCACGAGGCCTTTGTTCTTTCCCTTCCCCTATGATCGGCTTGGCATGGATCGGATAAAGGTAGTTTTGCTATGAAGATTGTGGTCATCGGCGCGGGCGCCTGGGGCACGGCGCTGGCCATGAATGCGGCGGCCCGCCACGAGGTGCGCCTGTGGGCCCGCGATGCGGCCCAGGCCCAGGCCATGCAGGCGCGGCGAGAGAATGCGCGCTATCTGCCCGGCATCGCCTTCCCGCCGGCGCTGCAGGTCGTGGGCGGCGATGCGCGTGCCGCGCTGGCGGGCGCCAAGCTGGTGATCCTGGGCACGCCGATGGCGGCGCTGCGCGGCTGGCTCACCGAGCTGCGCGACTGCCCGCTGCCGCTGGCCTGGCTGTGCAAGGGGTTCGAGGCGGTGCCGGCCGGTGCGGCCGCCGGCGCCACGGGCCTGCTGGCCAGCGAAGTCTGCGCGCAGGTGGCGCCCCGGCTGCCGGCCGGCGTGCTCAGCGGCCCCAGCTTCGCGCAGGAGGTGGCGCGCCACCAGCCCACCGCGCTGGTGGCCGCGAGCCCGCATGCCAGCGTGCGCGATGCGCTGGTGCAGGCCTTCCATGGCGGCAACCTGCGGGTCTACGCCAATGCCGACATCACCGGCGTCGAAGTGGGCGGCGCGGTCAAGAACGTGCTGGCCATCGCCACCGGGCTGTGCGACGGGCTGGCGCTGGGGCTGAACGCGCGCGCCGCGCTCATCACCCGGGGGCTGGCCGAGATGACCCGGCTGGGCCTGGCGTTGGGCGCGCAGGCCGATACCTTCATGGGCCTGTCGGGCCTGGGCGACCTGGTGCTTACCGCCACCGGCGAGCTGTCGCGCAACCGCAAGATCGGCCTGCTGCTGGCGCAGGGCCAGAGCCTGGAGCAGGCGGTGCAGTCGCTGGGCCATGTGGCCGAGGGCGTCTACAGCGCGCGCACCGTGCTGGCGCGCGCGCAGGCGCTGCGGGTGCAGATGCCGATCACCGAGACCGTGGTGGCCCTGCTGGGCGGCGCGATGCCGGCGCAAGAGGCGGTGCAGGCCTTGATGGCGCGCGAGCCGCGCGCTGAATAAGACCGGCCTGGCGTGGTGGATGAAAAATTAATAGCTTAACGCGCTTTTTTTTAACGGTTTCAATATGTTTTCATATTGAAAATAAGTGAAGGCAAGCGCAGGGAGCTATCAAAATGCATGCGAAAGCCATGCCGGCTGGGCTTGGCCGCCGCACTCAGCCGGCCTGCAGCAGCCGGATCAGCTCCGGCAGCATGGCCGCGCCATGCCCGGCCGCCACCTGCGACTGCAGGCTGGCCGCGGCCGCGTCGGCGATGCGGCTGGCGGCCTGGGCGTCGTGGGCCATGGTGGCGTAGTAGCCCAGATCCTTGGCGGCATTGGCGACGGAGAACGCGATGCCCGAAGGATCATCGCGCAGGATGAAGGCGGACAGGCGCTGCAGCGCCACGCCCGCGCCGCCGCCGCCGGCCAGCACCTCGTGGAAGACCTGCATGTCCATGCCCGCGCCGCGCGCGCAGGCGGTGGCTTCGGCCAGCAGCGCCATGCTGCCCACCGAGACGAAGTTGTGCAGCAGCTTCATGCGGTGGCCGCTGCCGATGGGGCCGACATGCGTCAGCGTTTCGCTGAAGGCGGCGAGCACCGGGCGCACCTGCTCCAGCACCGCGGCGTCGCCGCCGACCAGCAGGTTGAGCGTGCCGTCGTGGGCCTGTTGGGCGGTGCGGGTCATGGGCGCATCGATGAAGCGGCCGCCCGCGGCCTGCACCGCCTGCGCCATGCGCTCGGTGGAGGCCGGCACCGCGGTGGAGCAGTCCACCACGATGGTGCCCGGGCGCAGGCCGGCGAGCACGCCGCCGTCGCCGGTGAGCACCGCCTCGACCTGCGGCGAGCCGGTCACGCACAGGATGATCACCGCGCAATGCGCCGCCAGCTCGGCCGGCGCGCGGCAGGTCTGCGCGCCCAGCGAGAGCAGCTCGTCGAGCGGCTGGTTGCCGGGATGCTCCAGCACCTGGAGGGCAAAGCCCTTGCGGGCCAGGTTGCGGCCAATGCCATGGCCCATCAGGCCAACGCCGATCAGGCCCACGGTGGGCGGTGCTGCGGACATATCCGGTCTCCTTGTCATGCGGCGCTTACAGCCCCAGCTCCAGCGCCAGCAGCTCCTCCACGCTCTGGCGGCGGCGGATCAGGCGGGCCCGGCCGCCATCGACCAGTACCTCGGCCGCGAGCGGGCGGGTGTTGTAGTTGCTGGACATGGAGGCGCCGTAGGCGCCGGTGTCGTGGATCACCAGCAGGTCGCCCACCCGCGCATCGCCCAGCGGCCGTGGCAGCACCACGCCGCCGTCGCCCTGGGTGAAGACGTCGCCCGACTCGCACAGCGGCCCGGCCACCACGGCATCGCGGGCACCATTGCCGGTGTCGGGCAGCACGCTCGCGCCGCGCCGCTGGATGTGCATCGCATGGTGGCTGCCGTACATGGCAGGGCGCATCAGCTCGTTGAAGCCGGTGTCCACCAGCACGAAGTGGTTGCTGCCGGCATCCTTGGTGGCGCGCACCTGGCCCAGCAGCACGCCGGATTCGGCCACCAGGTAGCGGCCCGGCTCCAGCTCCAGCGCGAGCGCATGGCCGACGATGGCCTCGGCCTGCTTGCGCGCGGCGTCCCACAGGCCGAAGTAGTGCGCGGTGTCGATGCGCGCCTCGCACTCGCGGTAGGGAATGGACAGGCCGCCGCCGGCCGAGATGGCATGCAGGTCGTGGCCGGCATCGCGGGTGGCCTGCACCAGCTGCACCATGGCGCCGCAGACCTGCTGCAGGTGGCCGTAGTCCACGCCCGAGCCGATGTGCATGTGCAGGCCCGCGAGCCGCAGGCCGCGCTCGGCGATCACCGCCAGCGCCATGCCCAGATCGGTGTGCCAGATGCCGTGCTTGCTGTGTTCGCCGCCAGTGTTGGTCTTGTTGCTGTGGCCGTGGCCGAAGCCCGGATTGATGCGCAGCCACACCGCATGGCCGGGCGATGCCGCGCCCAGCTGGTGCAGCATGTCGATGGAGCCGGCGTTGACCGGCACGCGGTGCTCCACCACCGTGGCCAGCGTGGCCGCGTCCATCACGTCGGCGGTGAAGACGATGCCGCTCGGCGATTCATCGGCGGCGCCGGCGGTATAGCCCGCCGCCAGCGCGCGCAGGATCTCGCCGCGCGACACCGCGTCCACCTGTACGCCTTGCTCGCGCATGAGCTCGAGGATATGGATGTTGGAGCAGGCCTTCTGCGCGAAGCGCACCGTGTCGAAGGCCGCGAGCTGCGCGATGCGCGCGCGGATGGTGGCCGCGTCGTACACCCACAGCGGGGTGCCGTACTGGTCGGCCAGCTGCCACAGCAGCTCGGGGGAAAAGGGATTGCTCATGGTCCTGCTCTCGATCGGACTGCAGGCGGTGGCGCTGCCGCCGGTGGTCACAGTTGCTGAAAAATGCTCCAGCCCATCATGCCCGGCTTTGGGTATTTGGTCGAATACTTTGTTTTGCTAGATGTATTCATGTTTGATATGCTGCGCCATGGCTTACCCATCCACGCCGGCCGATGCCGCCGGCCGCATCGCGCACCGGCATATCGAGGTGTTCCGCGCCATCATGCTGGCGGGCGGGGTCAGCAGCGCGGCGCAGCTGCTGCGCACCTCGCAGCCCACGGTGAGCAGGGAGCTGGCGCGGCTCGAAAGCCTGCTGGGCTATGCGCTGTTCGAGCGCGGCGGCGGCCGGCTGCGCCCGAATGCGCGCGCGCTGGCGCTGTGGGATGAGGTGCAGCGCTCGTGGCAGGGGCTGGAGAAGGTGGTGGCGCGCGCCCAGGCGCTGGCGCAGGCCACGCCGGCGCGGCTGGAGGTGCTGTGCCTGCCGGCGCTCTCGCATGCGCTGCTGCCGGCCGCGCTGGCGCGTTTGTCAGGGTTTTGGCCGGCCGAGGCCGCCGGCCTGCAGATCGCCATCACCCCGCAGGAGTCGCCGCTGCTGGACGAGTGGATGAGCGCCCAGCGCTTCGACCTGGGGCTGGCCGAGGCGGCCGGGTCGCCAGACTCGCCGGCGCCGCCGGCGGGCACGCGCGCGCTGGCGCTGGCGGCGCTGGACGAGGTGGCGGTGCTGCCTGCGGCGCATCCGCTGGCCGCCAAACCGGTGCTGGCGCCGGCCGATTTTGCCGGCCAGCCCTTCATCGGCCTGGCCGAGGGCGACCCCTACCGCGCGCAGATCGATGCGGTGTTTGCCGCCGCCGGCGTGCAGCGCCGCCAGCACCTGCAGACGCACAGCGCGGTTGCGGTCTGCGCCATGGTGCAGCAGGGGCTGGGGCTGGCCATCGTCAACCCCTTCACCGCCCGCGCCTGCGCCGGGCCGCAGCTGGCGGTGCGGCCGCTGGCGTTCTCGATTCCCTACCGGGTGCACATGCTGCTGCCGCTGCACCGGCCGGCGCTGGCCGAGGTGCAGTGGCTGCTGCAGGCGCTGGAGCAGACGGCCGGCGCCATGCAGCGGCCATCTTGACCGCCCTTGGGAACTGCTCCTACTCCTTGCTGGCGAACTGCCTGAGCAGGGGCGTCCAGCGGTTCAGCGTGTCCTTGAGATAGGCGCCGAAGGCAGCGGAGTCCTTGAAGTCGGGCTTGAGGCCGAACTGCTCGGTGCAGCTGCGGAAGTCGGCCGTCTGCATGGCCTTGTAGAAGGCATCCTGCAGCTTGCCGACCGTGGCTGCTTCCATTTTTGCCGGGCCGTAGATGCCCAGGATGCTCGGCGCCACCAGGTCGTAGCCCAGCTCCTTGAGCGTGGGCGCGTCAAAGCCCTGCATGCGCTCGTCGGTGTAGACCGCCAGCAGCCGCAGGCGGCCGTCGCGCACCTGCGCCACCCACTCGGCGGTCTGCGCCATGAAGTCCACGTCGCCGCGCAGCACCGCGGTCACCGCCTCGGGGCCGCTCTTGTAGGGGGCGTGCACCCATTGCACCTTCACCTTCTGGGCCAGCCGCTCGGAAGTCAGGTGCTGCGGCGTGCCCACGCCCGCGGTGCTGTAGCTCAGCGGCTTCTTGCCAGCCTGCGAGGCCTTGATCAGCTCGCCCATGGATTGGTAGGGCGAATCCGCGCGCACCAGCACGCCGACCTGGTACTGGGCCACCATCGCGATCGGGGTGATGTCCCTGGTGATGTCGTACTTGATGCCGGGCGTGAGCACCTGGTTGAGCAGGCCGCCGGTGGACAGCGAGGCGATGCTGTAGCCATCGGGCCTTTGGCGGATGGCATAGCCCACCGACAGCGACGAACCCGCGCCGGGCTTGTTGTCCACCACCACCGGCTGGCCCAGCTGCCTGCCGACGTCGAGCGCCAGCGCGCGGTTGCACACGTCGGTGCCGCCGCCCGCGCCATAGCCCACGACCAGGGTGATCGGATTCCTGGGAAAGTCGTCCGATGCGAAGGCCGTGGCGGCAAGCGCGGCCAGCCCGGCGGCGAGCGCGAGGCGCTTGAGGCGTGTGAGGCTGAAAGGGATCATGGCTTGGTCTCCTGCTGCTTGGGTGGTGGTCTGGAGCGGGCATTCTTGCTAATCTAAAAGTCTATATATATAGATGTTTATACTAATGAATTTTCGGCGCGGCATGCGTAGCATCGGCGCCAGCAGGCTCCAAGCCCTGTACCGAACACCATTGATGCAAAGGAAACACACATGAAGCGCTGGACCCACAGGCCCCCGGGATCGACCTGGGGCGATTTCGGCGAGGACGACCAGCTCGGCCGGGTCAACCTGCTGACCGAGGAGCAGGTGCTCAAGGGCGTGCGCGAGGTGAGGCTGGGCAAGGCCTTTTGCCTGTCGCTGCCGCTGGACCTGCCCGGCGGCATGGCGCTGAACCCGCGCCGCAGGCCGCCGCGCCTGAGCGGCACCGAGCGCGACGGCGTGCCCTACATGAACTTTCCGATGGAGCGGCTCGATCCGTCCTCGATCGATGTGCTCAGCGACGACCAGGTGCTGATGTCGCTGCAATACTCCACGCAATGGGATGCGCTGGCGCACGTGGGCGCCTACTTCGATGCCGACGGCAATGGCCGGCCGCGCAAGCTCTACTACAACGGCTACGAGGCGGGCAAGCACATCCTGGATGCCGGCCATGGCCAGGGGGACAGCGGCGGCGACGGCGGCTGCTGCGGCGCCCACGGCATGGGCGCGCTCAGGCTGGGCGTGGAGCATTTCGCCGTCAAGGGCATGCAGGGGCGCGGCGTGCTGCTCGACTTCACGCGCCATTTCGGCCGCGAGCGGCAGCTGGTTGGCTACCGGGAGCTGGCCGCGGTGCTGGAAAAGGACCGGGTCGAGCTCGAGCGCGGCGACATGCTGGTGCTGCGCACCGGCTTTGCCGAGCTCATCACCGAGATGGGCGGCCAGCCGGATGCCGAAAAGCTGCACCATGCCTGCAGCGTGCTCGACGGCGCCGACGAGCAGTTGCTCAACTGGATCAGCGACAGCGGCATCGCCGCGATCTGCGCCGACAACTACGCGGTGGAAGCCTATCCGGCGCGCGAGCGCGCGGGCCGGAAGTCCCTGCTGCCGCTGCACCACCACTGCCTGTTCAAGCTGGGCCTGCCGCTGGCCGAGCTGTGGTATCTCAAGGACCTGGCCGAAGCTCTGCACGGCCTGGGGCGCAACCGCTTCTTGCTGACCGCGCCGCCGCTGCGCCTGCCGGGTGCGGTGGGCTCGCCGGTCACGCCGGTGGCCACGATCTGAAGGGACGGATGCACACCATGGACTTCGCTACCTTGCTTGCCCGCCATGCCAGCGCCTGCCCCGACAAGCTGGCGCTGCAGGACCAGGACCGGGCCATCAGCTATGGCGAGCTGGCGCGCGAGGCCGGGCGGCTGGCCGCGCTGCTGCAGCAAAACGGCGCGCGGCGCGGCGACCGGCTGGCGCTGTGGATGCCCAACTGCATCGAGTGGCTGGTGAGCTTCCTGGCCTGCGCGCGGCTGGGGATCACGGTCGTTGCGGTCAATACGCGCTTTCGCGAGCACGAGGTGGGGCAGCTGCTGCAGCGCGGCCGCTGCGCCTGGCTGGCGCTGTGGCCGGACTTCAAGGGCCTGCCGTTCACCGAGATTCTCGCTGGCATCGACGCGGCGGCGCTGGCGGGGCTCAAGGGCATCGTGGGCGTGGGCGACTGCGGCCGGCTGCAGTCCATGCTCGGCAGGCAGCTGCCGCACCTGTCGCACCTGTCGCAACAGGCCTTGCTGCCCTACGGCGGCCAGCCGGCCGGCGCGGCCATCGCCGATCCGGGGCAGGAGGGCGATGGCGCGCTGGTCTACACCACCTCGGGCACCACCTCGGCGCCCAAGCTGGTGCTGCACCGCCAGGCCGGCTTGCTGCGCCATGGCGCCATCGCGGCGCGGGCCTATGGCGTGGCGCCGGACAGCGTGGTGCTGCTGGCCGCGCCGCTGTGCGGGGCCTTTGGCTTTTCCACGCTGCTGGCCGGCCTGGCGGTGGGCGCCAGCCTGGTGTCGCTGCCGGTGTTCGATGCAGCGCTGACCGTGCGCCAGATCCGGGACTTCGGCGTCACCCACACCTTTGCGAACAACGAGCTCATCAACCTGCTGCTGCGCGAGGTGGCCGCTGAGAGCAGGCCTTTCCCCTCGCTGCGGTACGTGGGTTTCGCCAGCTTCGCGCCATCGATGGACGACCTGCCCGAGCGCGCCCTGGCCGCCGGCATGCCGATCGCGGGCCTGTATGGCTCCAGCGAGCTGCAGGCGCTGGTGGCGGGCCACAGGCTGGATGCCGACTGGCAGCACCGCCGCGCCGCCGGCGGCACCGTTGCCGCGCCCGAGGGCCGCGTGCGCGCGGTCGATGCGCACAGCGGCGCGGCCCTGGCGCATGGCGAGATCGGGCAGATCGAGATCAAGGCGCCCAGCATCATGTCCGAATACCTGGACAACCCCGAGGCCACGCGGCAGGCGATTTCGGCGGACGGCTATTTCCGCACCGGCGACCTGGGCTACACGCTCGACGAGCGGAGCTTCGTCTTCCAGGGGCGCGACGGCGAGCACCTGCGCCTGGGCGGCTTTCTCGTCAACCCCATGGAAATCGAGCAGTTCATCGAAGGCCTGCCCGGCGTGCGGGCGGTGCAGGTGGTGGGCGCGCAGCTGCAGGGCCGGACCGTGCCGGTGGCCTTCGTGATCGCGGCGCCCGGCGGCGAGGGCGATAGCGAGGGCGCTATCATTGCCAGCTGCGCGGCCGCCATGGCCAAGTTCAAGGTGCCGCAGCGCGTGGCCTTCGTCGAAGCTTTTCCCATGGTGCAAAGCGCCAACTCCAACAAGGTGCAAAAGCATCTGCTGCGCAAGATGGCACAGGAGTTGCTGTAGTCACCTCCTTCACGCATCGACCCGACATGGCTGCCAAGTCACAGGCCCACTCCCCGGCGCAGGCCCTGCCCTCAGAAGTGCTCTCGCGCAGCAAGCAGCCGATCTACCTGCAACTGGTGGCTGAATTCAGGCGCAACATCGAGCAGGGCGTCTGGGCGCCCGGCAGCCAGATGCCGTCGCTGGAAGAGCTGATGGAGCGCTACCAGGTGGCGCGCATGACCATCCGCAATGCGATCGGCATCCTGGAGGCCGAGGGCTATATCCGCCGCGGCCGCGGCAAAGGCACCTTCGTGCAGGCCAAGATCCCCGGCGTGGCGGAGCTGCAGATACCCTCCAATTGGCAGGAAACCGTCGCGCTCAGCGATTTGCTGGACACGCAGACCATCTTCGACCGCGAGGACGTGCGGGCCGGCCTGCCCGAGCTGGGCATGAAGTACGCGGGCAGCTTTGCCGAGGCCTACCGCCACCTGTGCCGGCTGCATGTGAAGGACGGCGTGCCCTATTGCTTCAGCGAGGTGTTCCTGGCCGAGGACCTGTTCAAGAAGCACAAGGCGGCCTTCTCCAGGTCGGCGGCGGCCTCGGTGCTGGCCCGCATGCCGGGGCTGGTGCTCAGCGAGGCGCGGCAGAAGATCACCATCGTCGGCGCCGGCATCACATCGGCCCAGGCGCTGGACCTCAATGTCGGCGACAGCGTGGCCGAAGTGCGGCGCTATGCCTGCGCCGACGGGCGGCTGATCTACTTTGCGCGCCTCGAATTCCCCACCAAGTTCGTGAAGCTGGAGTTCGACCTGCTCAAGTGAGGCCGCGCCTGGCGTTGCCTGGCGCGGCTCTCAGAACTCCAGGTTGTCGATCAGCCGGGTGCTGCCCAGGCGCGCGGCGCCCAGCGCCACCAGGGGCTGCTGCAGGTCTGCGGGCGGCTGCAGGTCACCCCTTTGGCGCACCGTGAGGTAGTCGGGCTCCCAGCCCTTGGCGCGCAGCGCATCCAGGGCCTGGGCTTCGAGCTGGGCCAGCGGCTGGCCGCCGGCACGCGCGGCGGCGGCCAGCGCGGCGAGCGCCTGCGATAGCGCCGTGGCCTGCGTGCGCTGCGCCTCGCTCAGGTAGCCGTTGCGCGAGCTCAGCGCCAGGCCGTCGCCGGCGCGGGCGGTGTCGCCGGCGATGATCTCTATGGGCAGGGCAAACTGCTGCACCATGCGGCGGATCACCATCAACTGCTGGTAGTCCTTCTTGCCGAACACGGCGGCGCCGCCGCCGGTGGTGGCGAAGACGCAGGAGAACAGCTTCATCACCACGGTGCAGACGCCGGTGAAGAAGCCGGGCCGGAAATGCCCTTCGAGCAGGTCGGCCAGCGCCGGCTCGGGCTGGATCTTGAAGGTCTGCGGCTCGGGGTAGAGGTCGCTCTCGCGCGGCGCGAACAGCAGCTCGCAGCCCGCGGCCCGCAGCTTGGCGCAGTCGTCGTCCCAGGTGCGCGGGTAGCTGTCGAAATCCTCGTGCGGCAGGAACTGCAGCCGGTTGACGAAGATGCTGGCGACCACCACATCGCCATGCTGGCGCGCGCTGCGCACCAGCGACAGATGGCCCTCGTGCAGGTTGCCCATGGTGGGCACGAAGGCGGGGCGGCCGCGCTCGGCCAGGGCGGCGCGCAGATCGGCGATGGTGTGGGCGATGTGCATGGGTTGGCTCTCTCGGGGGGGGGCTTACCAGGCGTGCACCGCGTCGTCGGGGAACTGCCCGTGCTTGACGGCCTGCACATAGGCCTCGATGGCGCCGCGCACGCTGCCGGCGTCGTCCATGAAGTTGCGCACGAAGCGGGCCATCTTGCCCAGGTTGATGCCCAGCATGTCGTGCAGCACCAGCACCTGGCCGGCAGTGCCGCTGCCCGCGCCTATGCCTATGGTGTGGCAGTGCGCCAGCTCGGCGGTGAGCGTGCGCGACAGCTGCGCCGGCACCATCTCCAGCACCAGCATGGCGGCGCCGGCGTCCTGCAGCTCCAGCGCATGGCTGCGCAGCACGGCGGCGGCGGCATCGTCCTTGCCCTGCACCCGGTAGCCGCCCAGCGCATGCACGGTCTGCGGGGTCAGGCCCAGGTGGGCGCAGACCGGCACGCCGCGCTCCACCAGGAACTGCACCGTGGGCGCGGTCCAGCCGCCGCCTTCGAGCTTGACCATGTGCGCGCCGGCCTGCATCAGCCGGCAGGCGCTGGCCAGGGCCTGCTCGCGCGATTCGTGGTAGCTGCCGAAAGGCAGGTCGGCGATCAGCCAGGCCGTGCCCTGCACACGGTGCAGGCCGCGCGCGACGCTGGCGGTGTGGTAGGCCATGTCGTCGAGCGAGACGCCCACCGTGCTGGGCAGGCCCTGGCAGACCATGCCCAGCGAGTCGCCGACCAGGATGCATTCCACGCCGGCGGCATCGGCCACGGCGGCAAAGGTCGCGTCATAGGCGGTGAGCATGGTGATCTTTTCGCCGGCGGCGCGCATCTGCGCCAGGCGCGGCAGGCTGATGGGCCTGCGCTGGGGCGGCGGCGAGGCTGGCGGAATGGTGCCGTAGGGCGTAGCGGAGGTGGCGGCAGACGTCATGGCGGCAGGGCTCGGGCAGCGGTGTAAAGTGCCGCGAGTCTATACGATGTGCGCTGGCGGGGGTATAGGGTGATGTCGCTTAGAATCGCCTGCTCTTATATATATAGCTTGATGCATAACGTACATATGTGCCAGGGCCTGATTTGACGTGAATTCCTGCATCGATTTTCCCGATCCGCGCGATGTGGCCGCGCCCCGGCTGCGGCGGCGCTTCGGCCCGCCGTCGGCGGTGCTGGCCGCCTACCGCCCCAGCGAGGTGGTGCCGCTGCTGCAGGCGGTGGAGCAGGCGGCGCAGGCCGGGCGCTGGTGCCTGGGCTGGCTGCGCTACGAGGCCGCGCTGGCCTTCGATGCGGCCTTTGCCGATGCGCTGCATGCGCCGCCGGCCGGCGAGCCGCTGGCATGGTTCGGCGTGCACGAGCAGGCGCTGGATTTCGAGCAGCCGGGCGCGGCATGGCCGCAGCCCCGGGCGCATTGGTGGCCGGGCATGGCGCGGGCCGACTTCGATGCGGCGCTGGCCGAGATCCTCGCGGCGATTGCCGCGGGCGACTGCTACCAGGTCAACTTCACGGCCCAGCTGCGCGGGCGGTTGCAGGGGCCGGGCGATGCGGCGGCGCTGTTCGCCGCACTGCGCAAGGCGCAGCCCATGGGCTATGTGGCCGCCATCGACAGCGGCGCGCAGCAGGTGCTGTCGGTGTCGCCCGAGCTGTTCTTCGACTGGGATGGCGAGCGCATCCTGACGCGGCCGATGAAAGGCACGGCCCCGCGCGGCGCCACGCCCGCCGAGGATGCGGCCCGCGCCGCGGCCATGCGCGCATCGCCCAAGGAGCGCGCCGAGAACGTGATGATCGTCGACCTGCTGCGCAACGACCTGTCGCGCATCGCGCTGGCGCACAGCGTGCAGGTGCCGCGGCTGTTCCATGCCGAGGCCCTGCCCACGGTGTGGCAGATGACCTCGGACGTGGTGGCGCGCACCCGGCCCGAAGTGCAACTGGCTGACGTGTTTCGCGCGCTGTTCCCCTGCGGCTCGGTCACCGGCGCGCCCAAGCGCCAGGCCATGCGCTGGATCCACCGGCTGGAGAGCGGCCCGCGCGGCGTGTACTGCGGCGCGGTGGGCGTGGTGCGGCCGGGCGCCGCGGCGGGCCGCGTGCATGCGAGCTTCAATGTGCCGATCCGCACCGTGGTGGCGCGCGGCGGCGCGCTGAGCTGCGGCATCGGCAGCGGCATCACGGCCAGCAGCGGCGCCGGGGCCGAATGGCAGGAATGGCGCCACAAACGGCTTTTTCTGGAGCAGATCTGATGGAGACGGATTTCGACATCTTGGAAACCCTGGCGCTCAGGGAGGGCCGATTCGTGCATCTGCCGCTGCATCTGGCGCGCATGCAGGCCACGGCCCGGCACTTTGGCCGTGCCTGGCCCGAGGCGGCGCTGCAGCAGGCGCTGGCGCTGCTGCGCGAGCGCCACGGGCAGGGCGACTGGCGCGTGCGCCTGGCGCTGGCGGGCGACGGCGGCGTGGCGCCGCAGGCGCAGCCGCAGCCGCTGCTGCCCACGGCCGAGCCGGTGCGGCTGCAGCTGGCCCGCGAGCCGCTGGCCAATGCGCTGGTGCATGGCGACTGGGTGCGCTTCAAGACTTCGCGGCGCGGGCACTATGCCGCCTTCGAGCCGGCCGATGCGGCGGTGTTCGACACCGTGCTGTTCAACGAGGATGGCGAATTGACCGAGGGCACGCGCGGCAACATCGCGCTGCTGCTCGATGGCCGCTGGGTCACGCCGGCGCTGCGCTGTGGCCTGCTGCCCGGCGTGGGCCGGGCGGTGTGCCTGCAGCAGGGCCGGGTGGTGGAGCAGGTAGTGCGGCTGGAGGATGTGCCGCGCGCGCAGGGCTGGGCCTTCGTCAACAGCCTGCGCGGCTGGCTTGGGGCGCGGCTGGAGTCCTAGCGGCAAGCAGCAGTGGCGGCAGCCTACAGCTTGGCCTTGGTGTAGGCGGCGCGGTCCATGTCGACGATGTCCACGCTCAGCTGCACCAGCATGCCCTCGGGCTGCGGCGTGCGCGCGCGCAGCACGGCGGCGATGCGGTCCGACAGCTCGCGCTTGATCTCGGGCGTGCGGCCCGACAGCAGGCGCAGCTCGGCATGCACGAAGCCGCGCGGCTCGGCCTGCCGGGCGCTGGCGCCGATGGCATAGCTGCCGGCGCGCACGCAGCGGCTCTTGAGGTCGTGCTCCTCGGCGATCTGGCCGCTGGCGATGATGCTGTCGTTCAGCTCGGCCAGCGCTTGCGCCTCGGGAAAGTCGCCCAGGTTGGCGCTGTATTCGATGATCAGGTGTGGCATGGCGTTTTACGGGTTCAGTGCGGCCTTGACCGCGGCGGATACCTGGGCCATCTCGGCCTTGCCGGCCAGCTGGGCCTTGGCCGCGCCCATGACCTTGCCCATGTCGCCCGGGCCGCTGGCGCCGAGCTCGGCCACGATGGCCTGCACCGCGGCGCTGACGGCCTCGGCCGACATGCGCTCGGGCAGGTAGGCCTGGATCACCGCGATCTCGGCCTTTTCCTTGTCGGCCAGGTCCTGGCGGCCGGCGCCTTCGTAGGCGGCGATGCTGTCCTTGCGCTGCTTGATCATCTTGTCGACGATGGTGATGACCATCGCATCGTCGAGCTCCACGCGCTCGTCGACTTCCTTTTGCTTCATCGCCGCCTGCAGCAGGCGGATGGTGGCCAGGCGCTCGGTTTCCTTGGCGCGCATGGCGCTTTTCATGTCTTCGGTGATGCGTGCCTTCAGGCTCATGGGATTTCGCTCCGTAGAAAAACAAAAAACCGCGCTTGGCGTCCCTAGCGCGGTTGGTGTGCGAGTGCTCGGGCGACAGCGCCGAAGCGGTGCGCGATCAGTACAGCTTCTTGGGCAGCTGCATGCTGCGCACGCGCTTGTAGTGGCGCTTGACGGCCGCTGCCTTCTTGCGCTTGCGCTCGGCGGTGGGCTTTTCGTAGAACTCGCGGGCGCGCAGGTCGGTCAGCAGGCCCAGCTTTTCGATGGTGCGCTTGAAGCGGCGCAGGGCGACGTCAAAGGGTTCGTTCTCTTTTACACGGATGGTGGTCATTAGCTAATTTCCAAATTTGCCATCAGAGGGTTTCCGGGAAGATCGGGCCCGAAAGCCTTGAATGGCGGTTGTGCCCCGTCGTATCGACTAGTATTGGCAGGCGGGGCTATTGCCAGCAAAGTCGAGCATTATAGCGGTTTTTCAAAATGCGCCGCGTGGCGCTGCGAAAGCGCATCGGCGCAGGCCGCCGCGCTGGCCCAGGCCCACTGGAAGTTGTAGCCGCCCAGCCAGCCGGTGATGTCCACCACCTCGCCGATGAAGAACAGGCCGGGGTGGCGGCGGCTTTCCATGGTCTGCTGCGACAGCTCGGCGGTGGCGACGCCGCCCACGGTGACTTCGGCCTTGCGGTAGCCCTCGGTGCCGGTGGGCGTGATCTCCCAGCGCGCCAGGCGTTCGGCCAGGCGCAGCAGGGCCTTGTCGCCGGCCTCGGCGATGGGGCGCTGCCACTGCTCGTCCTGCTGCACCCAGGCCTGGGCCAGGCGGGTGGGCAGCACGTTGGCCAGCTCGTTGGCGATGCTCTTGCGCGAATGCTGCTTGGCGCGCAGCAGCCAGTCGGCCAGCTCCAGCTCGGGCGCCAGGTTGATGGTGATGGGCGTGCCCGGCTGCCAGTAGCTGGAGATCTGCAGGATGGCCGGGCCGGACAGGCCGCGGTGGGTGAACAGCAGGTCTTCATGGAATTCGATGCGCTGCTGCTTGCCGCCGGTGCTGACCGCCACCGGCAGCGCCAGCCCGGCCAGCTCGGCATAGGGCTGCCAGGCGGCGGCGTCGAAAGTCAGCGGCACCAGCCCGGGCATGCGCGGCGTGAGCTGCAGGCCGAACTGCGCGGCGATGCGGTAGCCCAGGTCGGTGGCGCCGATCTTGGGGATGGACAGCCCGCCGGTGGCCACCACCAGGCTGCGCGCCTGCACGGTGCCGCGTTCGGTCTCTATCTGGAAGCCGCTTGCGCCAGGTGCCTCGGCGCTGGGGGGCAATGGAGTGATCTTTTTCACGCCGCAGGGCTGCCAGCGTGCGACCTGGCCGCGTTCGCATTCGGCCAGCAGCATCGCGATCAGCTCCTCGGCCGAGCGGTCGGCGAACAGCTGGCCCTTGTGCTTCTCGTGGTAGGCGATGCCGTGCTTCTCGACCAGGGCCACGAAGTCCGCCGGCGTGTAGCGCGACAGCGCCGAGCGGCAGAACTGCGGGTTCAGCCCCACGAAATGCCGCTGCGGCTGGCGCGGATCGAGGTCGCGGTTGGTGAAGTTGGCGCGGCCGCCGCCGGAGATGCGGATCTTCTCGGCCAGCTTGGGCGCATGGTCGATCAGCAGCACCTTCAGGCCGCGCTGCGCCGCCCGGCCCGCGCAGAACAGGCCGGCGGCACCGGCGCCGAGGATGGCGACGTCGTAGAAGGGAAGGGCGGGCTGGTTCATGGCAGGGGCAGGCTGGGCGCAGACAGCCCGCGATTATCGGGGAAGGCTGGCGGCTCGGTGCCTTGGCGTGGTGCAACCGCAGCTGGAACGCTCCAAAACAGGGCGGCAGAAAGATTGCAGGCGCTGGCCGCCTCTCTACAATTGCTGCCTATGCGACTCCCAGACCACCAACTCACGATGACCGTGCTGATGTCCCCGGACATGGCCAACTTCTCCGGCAATGTGCATGGCGGCGCCATCCTGCGCCAGCTCGACAACGTGGCCTATTCATGCGCCAGCCGCTATGCCGGCCGCTACGTGGTGACGCTGAGTGTCGACCAGGTGATGTTCCTGGAGCCCATCCATGTGGGCGAGCTGGTCACCTTCCTGGCCAGCGTCAACTACACCGGCACTTCGTCGATGGAGGTGGGCATCAAGGTGGTGGCCGAGAACATCCGCGAGCGCAGCGTGCGCCATGTCAACAGCTGCTTCTTCACCATGGTGGCGGTGGACGAGCACCGCAAGCCGGTGCCCGTGCCGCAGCTGCAGCCCGAGACCGAAGAGGAAAAGCGCCGCTGGCAGGCGGCGCTCACGCGCAAGGAGCTGCGCAAGGAGCTGGCCAAGCGCTTCGCGCAGACGCGCCAATGAGTTTGGTTTTTCGGGCCGGCTAGCCGGCCTTGCGGGCCTGTTCCGCCTGGGCATCGCAGGCCCGCGCCGCCAGCGACACGCAGTCCACCACCGAGCCCACCACGATCACGCTGGGGCTGGCCAGTTGCGTGCGGCGCAGCGTTTGCGGCAGCTGCGCCAGCGTGGTGATGGCGTGGCGCTGCTGCGGCAGGCTGGCGTTTTGCACGATGGCCACCGGCGTATCGGCCGCCAGCGCAGTCTGCAGCCCGGTGGCGATGGCTTCGCTGCTGCCCACGCCCATGTAGATCACCAGCGTGAGCCGCGCGGCGCTGGCGGCCTGCGCCAGCTGCGCCCAGTCGGGGCCGGCATCGCCGGGCTTGGCATGGCCGGTGACGAACACCACGCCATGCGCATGCTCGCGGTGGGTGAGCGGCGCGCCCAGCGAGCTCAGCCCCGCCAGCCCGGCGGTGATGCCATTGACCACCACCGGCTCCACGCCGTGGGCCCGCAGGTATTCGACCTCTTCGCCGCCGCGGCCGAAGATGAAGGGGTCGCCCCCCTTGAGGCGCACCACCTGCTCGCCCTGCTGCACGGCCTGCAGCATCAGCTTCTGGATGAAGGCCTGTGGCGTGCTCTTGCAGCCGCCACGCTTGCCCACATGCACGATGCGGGCGCCAGGCGCGGCATAGGCCAGCACCGCGTCGCCGACCAGGTCGTCCACCAGCAGCACGGTGGCGCGCTGGATGGCCTTCACCGCGGCCAGCGTGAGCAGGTCGGGGTCGCCCGGGCCGGCGCCTACCAGCGTGCAGCGGCCTGCGCTCAAGAATGTCTGTGCCATGGTCTCAGTTTCCGGTGGGTGGTGTGGTTATGGTTGCAGAGGCATGCAAGCTGCGTGCCATATTCTTCGCCAGCTCGGCGATGAGCTGCACCTGCTGCGCCAGCCCCGCGGGCACCGGCAGGCGGCCCGCGAGCACGTCTTCGGTGTAGCGCGCGGTGGTGTCCGCATCGTTGCGCTCGGGCAGGCCGGGCACGCCGGCTTCGGTGCCGCCGGCGCGGGCCTGCAATTGCCGCTGCTGCCCGGCCAGAAAGCCGTCGTACTGCGGCGTGCGGCGCGGGTCGGCGCAGACCTCGCCCTCCAGCCCGCGCGAGAGCAGGGCGTTGAGCCCCAGTGCGCCCAGCGTGGCCTGCAGCATCGGCAGGTACTCGGGATGGGTGTAGCTGCCCAGCAGAATGCTGTGCGTGTCGCAGGGCTGCAGCAGCTTGGCCACGCTATGGCCGGGGTTGCGCAGGCCGATCACCTGGCGTACCGCCAGCAGGCGCGCCAGCGGCGGCAGCAGGCTGGCGGTGTGGATGGCGGCCACGCTGCCGTCGGCAAGCGCATGCGGCGCGGGGCTGGGCGCGATGCCCAGCCGCTCCAGCACCGCGAAGGCGCTGACCCGGCTGGGCTCGGTGCTCATGCCATGCACCAGCACCGGTAGGCCTTCGCGCGCCAGCAGCAGCGCCAGCAGCGGCGTCAGCGTGGGCAGGCGGCGCGCGCCGTTATAGCTGGGGATGACGATCAGCGGTGCGTCGGTGCGCGCAAAGCGCCGGATGCGCTGCTGCACCGCATCCCAGAAGCCGCACATCTCCTCGGCCGTCTCGCCCTTGATGCGCATGGCGATGCAAAAGGCGCCGACCTCGTAGTCGCTGGCCTGCTGGTCCAGCACCTGGCCCAGCAGGTCGGCCGACTGCGCGCGCGTCAAGGCCTTGGCGCCCCGCGCGCCGCGCCCGATTTCCTTGATGTAGTGGCCGATACCCATGCTGCCGCCTTATGTTTGACGGCATATTATTCGCTATTTTTTAGATGATTTGGTTATAAAGAGAATGCGAATGCGCTCAGGGCTGCAGCGCCTGGCGCAGGCGCTGCGCGTAGCCTTGCAGCGCCTGCATGCCGGGCTCCTTGCGCGGCCAGTCGAAGCCCACGCCGTCGCCCGCATGGCGCGGCAGCACGTGCAGGTGGAAATGCGCCACGGTCTGCCCGGCGACCGCGCCGTTGAACTGCAGCAGGTTCAGCCCCTCGGGCGCAAAGGCCGCCTGCGCCGCCAGCGCCACGCGGCGCGCGGTCTGCATCACCGCGGCGGCTTCTTCGGAGGTGATGTCGAGCAGCGTGGCCGCATGGCGCCTGGTGGCCACCAGCACGTGGCCGGGGTTGACCTGGCCGATGTCCATGAAGGCGAGGCTGAGCGCGTCCTCGTGGACCTTGGCGCACGGGATCTGGCCCTGGGCGAGTTTGCAGAAGATGCATTCGCCGGGCGGCGAGGTGTCGACGAAGGCTGGCATGGCTGGCTCCCCCGGGGCAAAAGCCCGAGTGTAGGAGATCGCCGCAAGTTATACCCGTTCACTGTGGGCCGATCTGTGGAAAACCCTTGGGACAACTCGCGCAGGCCGCGCCAGCCTTGGCGCTGCGGGCCGTGCCTGTTTTTTAGGCGCGCCCGGCCGCGGTCTCGGCGATGGCGCTGCTTGCGGGGAAACCCTAGGCCTGGTGCCGCGGATGGCGGCTATAGCAAAGCCTGTATAGCCGCGCGGGGCGCCTCCATTAAGCTTGCCGCATGCATATCTACCGATCCTCCCTGTTGCGCTTTGCCGAAGACGGCCGGGCGCTCTACGACGAAGACGGCCTGCTGGCCGTGCAGCCGGGCGCGGACGGCCGCGAGCGCGTGGTGGCCGCCGGCAGCTGGCAGGCGCTGGCGCCGCAGTATGCGGCGCAGCCGGGCGTGCGGCTCACGCAGCTGCCGGGCCGCATCATCGCACCGGGCTTTGTCGACATGCACATCCACTATCCGCAGACCGATGTGATCGGCTCGCCCGCGCCGGGCCTGCTGCCGTGGCTGGAGAACTACACCTTCCCGCACGAGTCGCGCTTCGTGGACGAGGGCTATGCGGCCGCGGTGGCGCGCTTCTTCGTCGACGAGCTGCTGCGCAACGGCGTGACCACCGCGCTCACCTTCGCCACCTCGCACCCCAGCTCGGTGGATGCCTTGTTCGCCGAGGCGCGGCAGCGCCAGCTGCGGCTGATCACCGGCAAGGTGCTGCAGGACCGCAACTCGCCCGACGGCGTGCGCGACGACACCGAGCAGAGCCTGCTCGATACCGAGGCCCTGATCCGCCGCTGGCATGGCGTGGAGCGCCTGGGCTACGCGATCACGCCGCGCTTTGCGCCCACCAGCAGCGATGCGCAGATGCGCGGCGCCGGCGAGCTGGCGGCGCGCTACGGCGATGTGTGGATACAGTCGCATGTGGCCGAGAACCTGGACGAGGTGCGCTGGGTGGCCGAGCTGTACCCCGCGGCGCGCAGCTACCTGGCGGTGTACGACGGCTTCGGCCTGATGCGCGAGCGCGCGGTGTATGCGCACTGCATCCACTTCGACGCCGCCGACCGCGCGCTGATGCGCGAGCGTCGCACCGCCGCCGCGGTCAGCCCCACCAGCAACCTGTTCCTGGGCAGCGGTTTCTTCGACTACCTGGGCGCCGACGAGGCCGGCTATGGCTACGGCCTGGCGAGCGACGTGGGCGGCGGCACCAGCTTCAGCCCATTTCGCACCATGCTGGCGGCCTACTGCGTGGGGCGGGAGGGACAGACCAAGCGCGGCCTGAGCCTCACGCCGGCGCAGCTATGGTGGCAGCACACCGCGGGCGCGGCGCGCGCGCTGGGGCTGGGCGGGGTGATCGGCAACCTGCAGCCGGGCTGCGAGGCCGACTTCGTGGTGCTCGATCCGCGCGCCACGCCGCTGCTGGCGCGCAAGGCCGAGCAGGCGCGCAACCTCGACGAGCTGCTGTTCGGCATGATCGTGCTGGGCGACGACCGCCTGATCGAGCGCACGGTGATTGCCCAGAAAATCTGATGAAAACAGCTTGTGGCGCAAGTATTTCAAGCGCCACAAGCTATTCATTTGATAGTATTTGCGCGACCCCAGCGGCTACAATCGCGCCGCAGGAGTTGTGACATGACTATCAAGAGCGACAAGTGGATCCGCCGCATGGCCGAGCAGCACGGCATGATCGAGCCTTTCGAGCCCGGCCAGGTGCGCGAGGCCGATGGCAAGAAAATCATCAGCTACGGCACCAGCAGCTACGGCTACGACATCCGCTGCGCGCGCGAGTTCAAGGTGTTCACCAATATCCACAGCACCGTGGTCGACCCGAAGAACTTCGACGAGAAGAGCTTCGTCGATTTCGACGGCGACAGCTGCATCATCCCGCCCAACAGCTTTGCGCTGGCCCGCACCATGGAGTACTTCCGCATTCCGCGCAACGTGCTCACCGTCTGCCTGGGCAAGAGCACCTATGCGCGCTGCGGCATCATCGTCAACGTCACGCCGTTCGAGCCCGAGTGGGAGGGCTATGTCACGCTGGAGTTCTCCAACACCACGCCGCTGCCCGCGCGCATCTATGCCGGCGAGGGCTGCGCGCAGGTGCTGTTCTTCGAAAGCGACGAGGAGTGCGAGGTCAGCTACCGCGACCGCGCCGGCAAGTACCAGGGGCAGGTCGGGGTGACCCTGCCCAAGGCCTGAGGGCAGGTGATCATTGCAAAAGAAGGTAAATCTTTGTGCGGCCTGTGGCGGATCGCGTGCGGTGCGGCGTTGAGTGTCGTGAAATACGGCGAACGCAACGCGGACACAACGAAGGAGTAGCGCCATGAGATGGGAAGGCAATCGGGAATCGGACAACGTCGAGGACCGGCGGGACGGCGGGGGCGGCGGCCCGGTCTTTGGCGGGCGCAGCATCGGCATCGGCACCATCGTGCTGGCGCTGATCGGCGGCGCGGTGTTCGGCGTCAATCCGCTGACCATCCTGGGCTTTCTGAGCGGCGGCGGCTCGCCCCAGGTGCAGCAGCAGGCGCCGGCGCACAAGCCGCCGGCCGACGACCAGGGCGCCAAGTTCGTGTCCACCGTGCTGGCCTCGACCGAGGACGTATGGGGCGAGATCTTCCGCCAGGCCGGCGCGCAGTACCGCCCGCCCAAGCTGGTGCTGTACCGCGGCGTGACGCGCACCGCCTGCGGCACCGGCCAGTCGGCGATGGGCCCGTTCTATTGCCCCGGCGACCAGAAGGTCTACCTGGACATGGACTTCTTCGACACCATGAGCCGCCAGCTCGGCGCGCCCGGCCAGTTCGCCCGCGCCTACGTGGTGGCGCACGAGGTCGGCCACCATGTGCAGAACCTGATCGGCACCTCGGGCAAGGTCGACAGCATGCGCGGGCGGGTCGGCGAGCGCGAGCAGAACGCGCTGTCGGTGCGGCTGGAGCTGCAGGCCGACTGCTTTGCCGGCATCTGGGCCAACAAGTCGCAGCAGGCCAAGCACTGGCTGGATCAGGGCGACCTCGAATCGGCGCTGAACGCCGCCCAGCAGATCGGCGACGACAAGCTGCAGCGCGAATCCACCGGCACGGTGCGGCCCGACAGCTTCACCCACGGCACCAGTGCGCAGCGCCAGCGCTGGTTCACCACCGGGTTCAAGACCGGCAGCGTGCAGTCCTGTGACACCTTCAATACCAACAGCCTGTAGCGCGTGCTCCAGGCCCTGGGAAAACCAGCCTTGCCGGGCTGGTTTTTTTGCATTTCGAGGGCGAATCCGGGAAATGCGACAATAGCAGGCTCAAATGACAAGTTCTTTTTCAAATCTTCAACTGGCCGAGCCCCTGATGCGGGCGATTGCCGAGATGGGCTTCACCTCGATGACGCCCATCCAGGAGCAGGCCATCCCCGTGGTGCTCACCGGCAAGGACGTCATGGGTGCGGCGCAGACCGGCACCGGCAAGACGGCGGCTTTCTCGCTGCCGCTGCTGCAGCGCATGATGGTGCACGAGAACAGCTCCGCCTCGCCCGCCCGCCATCCGGTGCGCGCGCTGGTGCTGCTGCCCACGCGCGAGCTCGCCGACCAGGTGGCCCAGCAGATTGCCCAGTTCGCCAAGCACACCAAGCTGCGCAGCACGGTGGTGTTCGGCGGCATGGACATGAAGCCGCAGACCATCGAGCTGAAAAAAGGCGTCGAGGTGCTGGTGGCCACGCCCGGCCGGCTGCTGGACCACATCGAGGCCAAGAACGCGGTGCTCAACCAGGTCGAATACGTGGTGCTGGACGAGGCCGACCGCATGCTGGACATCGGCTTTTTGCCCGACCTGCAGCGCATCCTGTCGTACCTGCCCAAGCAGCGCACCACGCTGCTGTTCTCCGCCACCTTCTCGCCCGAGATCAAGCGCCTGGCGTCGAGCTACCTGCAGAACCCGGTGACCATCGAGGTGGCGCGCCCCAACGAGACCGCATCCACGGTGGAGCAGCGCTTTTTTGCCGCCACCGATGACGACAAGCGCCGCGTGGTGCGCAAGATCCTCAAGGACCGCGAGATCCGCCAGGCCTTCGTCTTCGTCAACAGCAAGCTCGGCTGCGCCCGCCTGGCCCGCGCGATGGAGCGCGACGGCCTGCGCGCCGCGGCCCTGCACGGTGACAAGAGCCAGGACGAGCGCCTGAAGGCGCTCGAAGCCTTCAAGCAGGGCGAGGTCGACCTGCTGGTGTGCACCGACGTGGCGGCGCGCGGCCTGGACATCAAGGACGTGCCGGCGGTGTTCAACTACGACGTGCCCTTCAACGCCGAAGACTATGTGCACCGCATCGGCCGCACCGGCCGCGCAGGCGCATCGGGCCTGGCGGTCACGCTGGTCACCTCCAGCGATGCGCGCAACGTGAACGACATCGAGAAGCTCATCAAGAAGAAGATCGAGGTCGAGCCCTTCGCGCTCGAGGGCGAGCGGCGCGAACGCCACAACGACGGGCACCGCACCGAGCGCGCAGAGCGTGGTGACCGCGGCGAGCGCCGGCGCGAGGGCCGCGGCGGCGGCGAGGCCGACGGCGACCGGCGCGAGCGCTACCGCCCCGCGCCGGTGTCGCGCGATCCCTTCTTCGACAAGCCCTACGAGCCCAGCGCGGCTGACGCGCCCGCGGCCTGGGATGCCACGGCCAAGCCCGCGCCGGCGCGCGGCGCTTCGGCCAACATCAAGTCGCGCCGCAAGGTGGCCGCGCTGTTCAAGCCGGTGCCACGCTGATCGTTAAATAAAAAGAGAGCTATTCGCGCTTGACTGGCTTGGTTTTCAGATGGTTTTGTATCTGAAAACGTTGCCTGGAAAGCGCTAGCAGCTCTCTTTTTTATTCAGCCGCCAGGCGCCTGCGCCTGCTCGCACTGCACATCGATCAGCTCGCGCTCCTGCAGGCTGGCGCCGAAGCGCACCGCGCTCAGGCATCCGCCCCAGACGCAGCCGGTATCCAGGCCCAGCAGCCGGGGGCGGTTCAGCAGGCCCAGCGTGGACCAGTGGCCGAAGGCGATGGCCGTATGCTGCGCGCGCCGCCCCGGCACCTCGAACCACGGCATCAGCCCCGGCGGCGCGGCATCGGCGCCCTCGGCACTGTCGAAATCCATGCGCCCGTCGGCGCTGCAAAAGCGCATGCGCGTCAGCACATTGGTGATCACGCGCAGCCGCGGCAGGCCAGTGAGCGCCTCGCTCCACTGGTCGGGCTCGTTGCCATACATGGCCTGAAGGAAGTCCTGCAGCCCCGCGCCCTGCAGCGCCTGCTCCACCTCGCGCGCCAGGCGCAGCGTATCGGCCTCGCTCCAGTGCGGATGCACGCCGGCATGCACCATCAGCAGCGTCTCGCCGGCCAGCGTGTGGCTGCGCGCCAGCGGCTGGCGCCGCAGCCAGGTCAGCATGGCATCGGCGTCGGGCGCATCGAGCACATCGCGCAAGGTGTCGCGCCGCGAGGATTTGCGCCGCCCGCCGGCAGCGGCCAGCAGGTGCAGATCGTGGTTGCCCAGCAGCACGCGGATGCTGCCCTCGTGCCGCATGCAGCGGCGCAGCGTGCTGGCCGATTGCGGGCCGCGGTTGACCAGGTCGCCCAGCAGGTACACCGTGTCGCGGCTGGGTGAAAAAGCTATGGCGCCAAGCAGGCGCTCCAATGCGCCGTCGCAGCCTTGGATATCGCCGATACAGTACAGTGACATGCTCTGAAACTCTGATTTATTTCGATGGACTTATTGCTGATTGCATTTTTGACGCTGCTCAACGGCGTGTTCGCCATGTCGGAACTGGCGCTGGCCTCCAGCCGCAAGTCCCGCCTGCTGGCCATGTCGGAGAGCGGCGACAAAGGTGCTGCCGCCGCCCTGAAGCTGATGGACAACCCGACGCAGTTCCTGTCCTCCATCCAGGTGGGCATCACATCCATCGGCATGCTCAACGGCATTCTGGGCGAGGCCGCGTTCAGCGACAGCCTGGCCACCTGGCTCATGGAACTGGGCGTGCCGAACCAGGCGGCTTCGATCGGCGCCACGGCGGTGGTGATTGCCGTGATCACCTTCGTGACCATCGTGTTCGGCGAACTGGTGCCCAAGCGCATCGGCCAGATGTACCCCGAGGCGTCGTCGCGCATTATCGCCTTGCCGCTGGCCTGGGTGGCGCGCGTGGCCAAGCCGTTCGTGTGGCTGCTGGCGATTTCCACGCAGGCCATCCTCGGGCTGCTGCGCATCAAGGACGAATCGAATCGCGCGGTCACCGAGGCCGAGATCGTCGCCAGCCTGGACGAAGGCCGCGATGCCGGCGTGATCGAGCGCCAGGAGCACCAGATGGTGCAGAACGTATTCCACCTCGACGACCGCCCGCTGATCTCGATGATGGTGCCGCGGGTGGACGTGCAATGGCTCAGCGCCGACCTCAGCGTGGCCGAGGCGCTGCGCGAGATGGGGGCCGCGGGCGGCAAGGGCGCCCATTCCTGGTATCCGGTGTGCCGCGACTCGCTGGACAACGTGGTCGGCCTGATCGGCGTGGCCGGGCTGCTGGATGTGCCCGATCCCGCGCAGGCGAGCATTGCCGACCATGTGCAGCCCGCCACCTATGTGCCCGAGACGCTCAGCGGCTTCGAGCTGCTGGAGCAGTTTCGCGCCCGCGCCGGGCGCATGGTCTGCGTGGTCGATGAATATGGCGTGGTCCAAGGCATTATGACCCCGCGCGATTTACTGGAAGCCATTACCGGCGAGCTCAAGCCCGGCGCGTCCAGCGAGGCCTGGGCCGAGAAGAACGACGACGGCTCCTGGCTGCTCGAAGGCGTGATGCCTGTATCCGAGCTCAAGGCGCGGCTGGAAATCAAGGAGCTGCCGGACGAGGACAAGGGCCTCTATAACACCTTGGCCGGCATGCTGATGGCCGAGTCCGGCCATATGCCGGTGGTGGGCGAGAAGATATATGGCGCGGGCTGGGTATTCGAGGTGCTGGTGCTGGAGGGCAAGAGAATAGATAAAGTCATTGCGCGGCTGGATGTCGATCAGCACAGCGTGGAGTAGCCCATACGCCAATATGGGCGGCAGATGGTGTTGCAGATATTGATTTTTCTGTATACTCTGCCACTGAATCCATTTTTATCGTTGATTACCATGACTGCTACCTACCAACAGCTTACCGAACAGATCAAGGCCTTGCAGCAGCAGGCGGAAGAAGCCCGCAAGCGCGAGCTGAGGGACGCCGTGGTGCAGGTGCAGGAAATAGTGCGTCAATATGGCCTGACGGCGGAAGACGTATTCTCGCCGGCGCGCGGTAAATCCTCCACTGGCAGCAAGGTCGCCCCCAAGTACCGCGACCCCGCCACCGGCGCCACCTGGACTGGCCGCGGCAAGGCGCCTAAATGGATTCAGGACCAGGATCGTGAGCAGTTCGCCATTTGATTGATCCCGTGGCCTGATACGTAGAATTACCGAGAACCCGCCTTGAGCGGGTTTTTTAATGGGCGCAATGTAAAAAAATATAGATTTGTATTTTCAAAATATGCACAAGCAATGGATATTTTGCGTGTGCATTGTGAGTTCTGTTCGATGCTGCGGTGCCGCAATCCCCCTACGGCCCCGAATGGGTACCTGGCTGACATCCTCGGATCACACAGCGGGAGTAGACTATGGAGATCTATCCCACGGTGTCAGTATTTTGAACAGGAGCCGCCATGAGTTCACCTTCCCCTTCGTTGGCCGTTGATGCATTTGCAAACACATTGAAATCCTTTGCCATCGGCTCGGGCAAGAAGAACAAGGGGCAGCTCCATTCGCTGCCCGAACTGGCCAAGCAATACCCCAATATCCAGCGCATGCCGGTGTCGCTGCGGATCGTGCTCGAATCGGTGCTGCGCAATTGCGACGGCCAGCGCGTGCTGCCCGAGCACGTGGAGCAGCTGGCCAACTGGCAGCCCAATGCGCCGCGGGTCGAGGAAATCCCCTTCGTGGTCTCGCGCGTGGTGCTGCAGGATTTCACCGGCGTGCCGCTGCTGGCCGACCTGGCCGCCATGCGCAGCGTGGCCGAGAAGCTGGGGGCCAACCCGCGCAAGATCGAGCCGCTGGTGCCGGTCGACCTGGTGGTCGATCACTCGATCATGGTCGACTACTACGGCACCAAGAAGGCGCTCGACCTGAACATGCGGCTGGAGTTCGCGCGCAACAAGGAGCGCTACCAGTTCATGAAATGGGGCATGCAGGCCTTCGACACCTTCAAGGTCGTGCCGCCGGGCTTCGGCATCGTGCACCAGGTCAACCTTGAATACCTGGCGCGCGGCGTGCACCGCAACAAGAAGACCGATGTCTACTACCCCGACACGCTGGTGGGCACCGACAGCCACACCACCATGATCAACGGCATCGGCGTGGTCGGCTGGGGCGTCGGCGGCATCGAAGCCGAGGCGGCGATGCTGGGCCAGCCGGTGTATTTCCTCACACCGGATGTGGTTGGCTTCGAGCTGACCGGCCAGCTGCGCGAAGGCGTCACCGCCACCGACTTGGTGCTGACGGTGACCGAAATCCTGCGCCGCCACAAGGTGGTCGGCAAGTTCGTGGAATTCTTCGGCGAGGGGGCGCGTACGCTGTCGCTGCCCGACCGCGCCACCATCAGCAACATGGCGCCCGAATACGGCGCGACCATGGGCTTCTTCCCGGTGGACGAGCGCACCATGGACTACTTCCGCGGCACCGGCCGCAAGAAGTCCGAATGCGAGGCGTTCGAGAGCTATTTCAAGGCCCAGGGCCTGTTCGGCATCCACTCGGCCGGCGCGGTGGACTATTCGGAAACCGTGCACCTGGACCTGGGCGATGTCACGCCCAGCCTTGCCGGCCCCAAGCGCCCGCAGGACCGCATCGAGCTCGGCAACGTATCGAGCCAGTTCCGCACGCTGTTCAGCAAGCCCAATGCCGAGAACGGCTTCAACCTCCCGGCCGAGCAGCTGTCGCGGCGCGTGCCGCTGGCGGCCAGCGCCGACGAGGTCGAAGTGGCGCCGGTGCTGGCCGCGGTGCCTGGCGACGCCGGCCGCTCGACGGTGGAGATGGTAGCCAACAAGCCCGAGCAGGTTGTGGCCACCGCGGTGCCCGAGCCCGAGCCGGCCAAGCCCTCGGGCGTGGCCATCGGCCATGGCGACGTGCTGATCGCCGCCATCACCAGCTGCACCAATACCTCCAACCCCGGCGTGCTGCTGGCGGCGGGGCTGCTGGCGAAAAAGGCGGTCGAGGCTGGGCTGCGGGTGCAGCCGCACATCAAGACCTCGCTGGCGCCGGGCTCGCGCATCGTCACCCAGTACCTGCAGGAAACCGGGCTGCTGCCCTACCTGGAAAAGCTCGGCTTCGACGTGGCCGGCTACGGCTGCACCACCTGCATCGGCAATGCCGGCGACCTCACGCCCGAGATCAACGAGGCCATCAGCAGCAACGACCTGGTGTGTGCGGCGGTGCTGTCGGGCAACCGCAACTTCGAGGCCCGCATCCACCCGAACATCAAGGCCAACTTCCTGGCCAGCCCGCCGCTGGTGGTGGCCTATGCGATCGCCGGCACGGTGCTCACCGATCTGATGACCCAGCCGGTGGGCAAGGGCAAGAAGGGCAAGGACGTCTACCTGGGCGACATCTGGCCCACCAGCGACGAGATCTATGCGCTGATGCGCTATGCGATGAACGGCAAGGCCTTCCGCGAGAACTACGACAAGGTCACGACCAAGCCCGGCGCGCTGTGGGACAAGATCAAGGGCGTTGAAGGCCTGGTCTACACCTGGCCGCAGAGCACCTACATCGCCGAGCCGCCCTTCTTCGAAGGCTTTGCGCTGCCGGCCGCGAGCGCGGCCAAGGAGGCCGCGCCCGCGGGCCATGCGGTGCATGGCGCGCGGGTGATGGCGCTGTTCGGCGACTCCATCACCACCGACCACATCTCGCCCGCCGGCTCGATCAAGGAGAACTCTCCGGCCGGCCAGTGGCTGCTGGCCCACGGCGTGATGAAGCCGGACTTCAACAGCTACGGCTCGCGCCGCGGCAACCACGAGATCATGATGCGCGGCACCTTTGCCAACGTCCGCATCAAGAACCTCATGCTGCCCGCCAAGGACGACGGCTCGCGCGAGGAGGGCGGATACACCATCTACCAGAACCCGGGCGACGATGCCGGCAGGAAGCTCTTCATCTACGACGCGGCGATGCGCTACCAGGCGGCCAAGACGCCGACGGTTGTCTTCGCGGGCGAGGAATACGGCACCGGTTCAAGCCGCGACTGGGCGGCGAAGGGCACGCAGCTGCTGGGCATCAAGGCCGTGGTGGCGCGCAGCTTCGAGCGCATCCACCGCTCCAACCTGGTGGGCATGGGCGTGCTGCCGCTGCAGTTCGCCGAAGGCGAGAGCTGGGAGAGCCTGGGGCTGCGCGGCGACGAGGAGATCGATGTCATCCCCGATGCCGCGCTCACGCCGCGCAGCCAGGCCAAGCTCATCGTGCGCCGTGCCGACGGTTCGCGTGCAGAAGCTTCGTTGATGTTGCGTATTGATACACCAATCGAAGTCGAATACTACAAATCCGGTGGCATATTACCTTTTGTCCTGGGACAGCTGCTGTAGAACAACTGGCGACAAATTGTTCCTGCAAGTGTGCGGCGGACTCCGAAAGAGGGTGGAGTCCGTTTGCATTTATTATAAATTATGAGTACATTCAATATATCTATTAAGTGGCCTGTGGCCCACTTGTGTCGCGTGCATGGGTGAGCGCGACATGCTTGGAGGAGTTTCTGTTGGAGAACAGGTACGGGAGAGACGGCGCCTGCATGGCGGTGGGCAGCGGCGCTGCAGTGCCGCCGGACCTGGCCATCCTCGATGGGCTGACGGCCGGTGTGGCCTGTATCGATGCCGCCGGGCAGGTGGTCTATGCCAACCGGCAGCTGGGCAACTGGCTGGGTTCGCCATGCGCGTCGTGGTTTGACTGGCCATGGGAGCCGCCGCATTCCGAAGCGGCTTTTGCCGCCGCGCTGATGCAGCAGGCGCTCACCCAGGGCCAGGTGGTCTTCCATGCGCGCCTGCGTTCGGCGCAGGCGCCGCTGCAACTGCAGTGCACGCTGACCCGGCTGGAGGGCGAGCCGCCCCGGCTCCTGCTGCTGGCCAATGACTTCACCAGCCTGCCCGAGCAGGCGTCCCAGCGCGGCGCCCCTGCCCGGCCAGAGCGCCAGGCCTTCGTCGATGCCACCACCGGCCTGCCCAACCGCCTGGCCCTGCTCGACCGCCTGGCCTGGGCCGTCGGCGACAGCCGGCAGCGCGGCTCGTTCTGCGCCCTGCTGTGCATCGACCTCGACCATTTCAAGAACCTGAACGACTCCCAGGGGCACCGCCATGGCGACCAGCTGCTGTCCGAAGTCGGCAAGCGGCTGATGACCTGCGTGCGCAGCGGAGACATGGTGGCGCGCTTCGGCGGCGACGAGTTCGTGATCCTGGTGGAGCACCTGGGCCATGAGCGCCAGGAGGCGGAGGCCCATGTGCGCTCGGTGGTCGAGCATCTGATCTTGCGCCTGCGCCAGCCTTTCGATCTGTTCGGCCACTGGTACTACACCACGCCCAGCGTCGGTGTCGTGGTCTTCGGCGACGATGAGGTGCCCGAGGCGGAGGAGCTGCTCAAGCGCGTGGACATGGCCATGTACGAGGCCAAGTCCGCCGGCCGCAACACCCAGCGCTTTTTCGATCCCCAGATGCAGCTGGTCGTCAATGCCCGGGCCAGCATGGAGGCGGACCTGCGCCATGCGCTGATGCGCGGCGAGCTCTGCGTGCACTACCAGCCGGTCACCGACCAGCAAGGGGCCTTGCTGGGCGCCGAGGCGCTGGTGCGCTGGATGCATCCGGTGCAGGGCATGGTGGGCCCCAATGCCTTCATCGAGCTGGCCGAGCAGACCGGGCTGATCGTCGAGCTGGGGCGCTTCGTGCTGCGCACCGCGTGCGAGCAGCTGGCGCTGTGGGCGCAGCAGCCGGCCACGGCCGCGCTGACCATCTCGGTGAACGTCAGCCCCCGGCAATTCCGCCATCCGATGTTCGTCGACGAAGTACTGGCCCTGATCGATGGCATCGGGATCGATCCGCGCCGCCTCAAGCTGGAGCTGACCGAGAACCTGCTGCTCGGCGACCTGGCTGAAACCGTGCAGCGCATGGGGCAGCTCAAGGCGCGGGGGGTCGGCTTTGCGCTGGATGACTTCGGCATCGGCTATTCGTCGCTGCGCTACCTCAAGGCCTTGCCGCTGGACCAGCTCAAGGTCGACCGCAGCTTTGTCAACGACGTGCCGGGAGACCGGAATGGCGCGGCCATCGTCCAGGCCATCCTGACGCTGGCGCAAAGCCTGCAGATGGAGGCCTTGGCCGAGGGCGTGGAAAGCGCGGCGCAGGTGGAGTTCCTGACCAGCCATGGCTGCACGCGCTTCCAGGGCTTTCATTTCGGCCACCCGATGGCGATCGAGGATTTCGAAGGCTCGCTGCTGTTCAGGACGGCTGCCGCAGCGGTGCATTGAGGGTTTCTTGATCTGGCTGCTGGCCGGCGCGGGCCATCCGCGGCCCGGCTGCGGCACAACCGCTGCACAATTGCGGCATGCAAAAGCAGATACTGATCGCGGGGGGCGGTATTGGCGGCCTGGCGGCGGCGCTGGGCGCGTCGCGCGCCGGCATGGCGGTGCGCCTGTTCGAGCGGGCGGGCGAGTTCGGCGAGGTCGGGGCTGGCGTGCAGCTCGGGCCCAACGTGGTGCGCCGCCTGCAGGCCTGGGGCCTGGAGCCGGCCTTGCGGGCATGTGCCGCCTTTCCGCAGGCGCTGGTCTCGCGCAGCGCCATCACCGCGGCGGAGCTGGCGCGCATGCCGCTGGCGGGCGAGATGGAGCGCCGCTATGGCGCCCCCTATGCCACCATCCATCGTGCCGATCTGCACCAGCTGCTGCTGGCTGCGGTGCGGCAGCGCGCCGACATCCACCTGAACCTCGATTGCGCGGTGCAGGGCCATGCCGACCTGGGCGCGGTGGTGACGATCGCCACCTCGCGGCGCGAGGCCGTGGAGGGTGACGCGCTGATCGCGGCCGATGGCGTCTGGAGCCAGACGCGCCAGCGCCTGCTGGGCGACGGGCCGCCGCGCGTGAGCGGGCACCTGGCCTACCGCGGCGCGGTGCGGCAGGCGGATCTGCCTCCGGCCCTGCGCAGCCAGTTGGTCACCGCCTGGATGGGGCCGCGCTTTCATGTGGTGCACTACCCGGTGCGCGGCGGCGAAATGCTGAATGTGGTGGTCATCGTCGAGGGCCCGGTACCCGAAGATCGCGAGCACTGGGACCATGCCGCCCATGCGGCCGACCTGCTGCGCAGCCTGGGCGGCGCCCATGCTTCGCTGCGGGCCATGCTGCAGGCGGTGACCGAGGCCGGCGCCAGCTGGCGGCTGTGGCCGCTGGCCGACCGCCCGCCGGTGGCCGGGCCGCAGCAGATGGCCCGGGGGCTGGTGGCGCTGCTCGGCGACGCAGCCCATCCGATGCGCCCCTACCTCGCCCAGGGCGCGGGCATGGCCATCGAGGACGCCTTCGAGCTGCAGACCGTGCTCGCGATGGACGAGCTGAACCTGCCCCTGCGGCTGCGCCGCTATGCCCTCAACCGCTGGCAGCGCAACGCGCAGGTGCAGGCGCGCTCGCTGCGCAACGGCGCCATCTTCCATGCCGCCGGCGCGCTGCGCTGGGGGCGCGATGGCGCGCTGCGGCTGCTGGGCGCCCGCTTGATGGACATGCCCTGGCTGTACGGCCATGCGCCGGCGCTGCCATAGGCGTTTGCTTCGATACGCCTATTTCCTGGATGCGGCCTGCAGCAGCGGCGATTGCGGCATCCAGGCAAAGGCCGCGCTGCCCGCCAGCAGCATGGCCGCCACCAGCAGCATCACGTACTGGTAGCTCTCCAGGCCGTGCCGCGTGGCCAGCGCCGCCACCAGGCCCGAGAGCCATTGCATCAGGGCGATGCCCAGGAACATCGACATGGTGTAGACCGACAGCGCGCGGCCGGTGATCTCGGGCGGGTACGACGAGCGCACATCGGCGTAGAGCAGCACCGAGTAGCCCGAGATCAGGCCCATCAGCAGGATCAGGGCCACGCTGGCCAGGGCGTGGTGCACCAGCCCGAGCGCCGCGCAGGCGCAGGCCATGGCGATGGCCATGCGGATGATGCGCGCGCGTCGGCGGCCGGGGCCGGGGTCGAGCCGGCCGAAAACCGAGGGGCTGAACAGCGAGACCAGCGACACCACCAGCGCCACGTTGCCGGTGGCCACCAGCGAGAACTGGTAGCGGTCCATCAGCATGGTGCTCAGCCACAGGCCGCGCACGGTCAGGAACGAGGCATAGCTCACCATGCCCATCAGGAAGATGCTCCAGGTCTGCGGCAGCAGCAGCAGGCCGCCGAAGCCCTTGGTGGCCTGCAGCCAGCTGGGCTTGGGCTGGTGGTCCGAGGGGTGGGGCGGCTCATGCACGCGCCAGAAGATCAGCGCCCACGACAGCGCGCACAGCACCGCCAGCAGGCCGAAGCCCACGCGCCAGCCATGGTGCTGCACCAGCCAGGCCAGCGGCGTGCCGGTGAACAGCAGCCCCAGCCCGCCCACACCCATGCCCACCCCCGACATGAAGGCGAAGCGATCGCTGGGGAAATGCCGGGTGATGAACATGGTGCAGGCCAGGAAGGCGGGCGAGCAGCCCACACCGATCAGCAGCTGGCCCAGCATCAGCCAGGGATAGCTGGGCGCGGCCGCCGACAGGGCCGAGCCCGCGATGGTCAGCGGAAAGGCGGTGAGCAGCGTGCGGCGCAGGCCATACAAGTCCATGCCCACGCCCATGAACAGCTGGGTCACGCCGAAGGACAGTCCGAACAGGCCCGCGAATGCTCCCAGCGACTGCGCCGACAGGCCGAAATCGGTGCGCAGCCCGTCGGCGATGATGGCGGTGATGGTGCGAAACGCCTGGCTCAGCGCAAAACCCGACAGCAGGGTCAGCAGCATGGTCCACAGCAGGCGCGAAGACGGCGTGGGTTCGGAGGGGGAAGGAGCGGTCGGCGGCACGGAAGATGGCTGGGGCTTGGTGCGCAAGAATGAGGGCGCGGCGCGGCCTGGGACCGCGTAGCATTGCGGCATGCATTGTACGGATCAGGCGGATGAAGGACGGGGAAGATGGCTGTTGTGGTGATGCAAAGGCGTCTGCGCCTGCCTGTGTCGTTCCGCGCCGAGGATGCGCTGGCCATCCACCGGCGCGACCCCGCGTCGCAGGCCGAGTCGGTGCAGGGGCGGGTGCTCGACAAGGGGCTGTGCTGGCAAGGGCGGCCGGCGCGGCTGCGGCTGCGCCTGACGCCGCGCATGGCGCAGGCGGAGCTGGCCCTGGATGCCGCGCCGGGCGAGCGCGTGGCGGCCGACTTGCCGGCGCTCGAAGCGATGCTGGGGCGCATGCTGGGCTTGCAGGCCGATGTGGATGCGTTTGAAGCGCAGCATGCGGCCCATCCGGTGCTCGGGCCTTTGCTGCGCCGGCAGCGGGGGCTGCGCCCGCCGGCGATGGGCACGCCTTTCGAGGCCCTGGTCTGGGCCATTGCCGGCCAGCAGATCAGCGTGGCCGCGGCCCTGGCCCTGCGCCGCCGCATGCTCGAGGCCTGCGGCTTGCGCCACAGCAGCGGCATGCTGTGCTTTCCCGATGCGGCCGCGCTGATGCGCCTGGCGCCCGAGGAACTGCGCGCCGCCGGGTTTTCCGCAAGCAAGATCGCCAGCGTGCGCGCGGTGGGCGCCGCGGTGCTCGATGGCAGCCTGCCGCTCGACGACTGGGCCGCGGCGGCCAGCGTGCCGGTGGCCGACATCGAGCCCGCGCTGCTGGCCATCAAGGGCATAGGCCCGTGGACGGTGCACTACACGCTGCTGCGCGGCTTTGGCTGGCTCGACGGCAGCCTGCACGGCGATGTGGCGGTGCGCAATGCGCTGGCGCGGCTGCTGCGGCTGGAATCGGTCTCGCCCGCCCAGGCCCAGCAGTGGCTGGGCGAATTCTCGCCCTGGCGCGCGCTGGTGGCGGCGCACCTGTGGGCCAGCCTGTCGGCGAAGTCGTTCTGACGTAAACACGTTCTGCGCGGCGCCGGCGCGCGACAATGCGGGCATGAGCCATTCCGAAGACTTGCTGGCCCAGGTGGCGGCGCTGCCGCAGCTGCCGGGCGTATACCGCTATTTCGATGCGGGCGAGGTGCTGCTGTACGTGGGCAAGGCGCGCAACCTGAAGCGCCGCGTGTCCAGCTATTTCAACAAGAACCATGGCGGCACCCGCATCGGCCACATGGTGGGCAAGATCGCGCGCATGGAGACCACGGTGGTGCGCTCCGAGGCCGAGGCGCTGCTGCTCGAAAACAACCTCATCAAGACGCAGCACCCCAAGTACAACATCCTGTTTCGCGACGACAAGAGCTACCCCTTCCTCAAGATCACCGGCGTGGCCGACAAGGACGGCGCGGCCGCCGCCCCGCCGGCGCAGCAATTTCCGCGGCTGGCCTACTACCGCGGCTCCATCGACCGCAAGCACCGCTATTTCGGGCCCTACCCGAACGCCTGGGCGGTCAAGGAGACCATCCAGCTGCTGCAGAAAGTGTTTCGCCTGCGCACCTGCGAAGACACGGTTTTCGCCAACCGCACCCGGCCCTGCCTGCTGTACCAGATCAAGCGCTGCACCGGGCCTTGCGTGGGCCTGATCTCCGGTGCCGACTACGCCCGCGACGTGGCCAGCGCCGAGGCCCTGCTGCGCGGCGAGGCCGACGAGCTGGTCAAGGCGCTGGAGGTGCGCATGATGGAGCATGCCGAGCGGCTGGAATACGAGCAGGCGGCCGAGGTGCGCAACCAGATCAAGGCGCTGGCCAACGTGCTGCACCAGCAATCGGTGGAGACCGCCGCCGACAAGGATGCCGACATCCTGGCCGTGCGGCTGCAGGGCGGCCGGGCCTGCGTGAACCTGGCCATGGTGCGCGGCGGCCGGCACCTGGGCGACCGTGCCTATTTCCCGGTGCATGTGGACGACCACGCGCTCATCGCCCAGGCCGGGCTCGACGATGGCGCCGCGGCATCTGCGCCGCCCTCGGTGGAGGCGCAGGTGCTCGAAGCCTTCGTGGCGCAGCACTACCTGCAGGTGCCGCCGCCGCCCACGCTGATCGTCAGCGCGCCGCTGCAGCCCGAGCTGCTGCAAGCCTTGTCCGAGCAGACCGGGCAGCGCATGGCCGCGGTATCGCAGCCCCGCGAGCAGCGCCGCCTGTGGCTGGAGATGGCGCAGAAGAACGCCGAGCTGCAGCTCGCCCGCCTGCTGGCGGAAGAGGGCTCGCAGCAGGCCCGCACCCGGGCCCTGGCCGAGGCGCTGGACCTGCCGCAGGACGACATCGACGCGCTCACCATCGAATGCTTTGACATCTCGCACACCGCGGGCGAAGCGACCCAGGCCTCGTGCGTGGTGTTTCGCCAGCACAAGATGCAAAACAGCGACTACCGGCGCTACAAGATCGAGGGCATCACCGGCGGCGACGACTACGCCGCGATGCGCCAGGTGCTCATGCGCCGCTACAGCAAGGTGGCCGAGGCGCAGCGCGATGCCGGCGGCGCGGAAGTGGCAGCGGGCCAGGCCCGGCTGCCCGACATCGTGCTGATCGACGGCGGCAAGGGCCAGGTCGGCATCGCCCGCGAGGTCTTCGAGGCGCTGGGGCTGGATCTGGCGCGCATCGTGGGGGTGGAGAAAGGCGAAGGCCGCAAGGTCGGCCTCGAAGAGCTGGTCTTTGCCGACGGCCGTGGCAAGGTCTATCTCGGCCGCGACTCGGCCGCGCTGATGCTGGTGGCGCAGATCCGCGACGAAGCCCACCGCTTCGCGATCACCGGCATGCGCGCCGCGCGGGCCAAGGTGCGGGTGGGCGGCAGCAGCCTGGAGGAAATCCCCGGCGTCGGGCCGAAGAAGCGGGCCCGGCTGCTGCAGCGCTTTGGCGGGGTGCGCGGCGTGGGCGGCGCCAGCGTGGAGGACTTGATGACCGTGGACGGGATCTCCGCCGTGCTGGCGCAGGAGATCTACAACGCCCTGCATTGAAAGGGCATCTGAAATCGCCGCCGCGCCATGCCACAATCGCTGTCCATGTTCTTCACCATTCCAACCCTGATGACCTGGACGCGCATCGTCGCGATCCCCTTCATCATCGGTGTGTACTACGCGCCCTTCGAGCTGGGCACCAAGAATCTGGCCGCCGCGCTGATGTTCATGGTGTTTGCCTTCACCGACTGGCTTGACGGCTTCCTGGCCCGCAGGCTGAACCAGACCTCGGCCTTCGGTGCGTTCCTCGATCCGGTGGCCGACAAGTTCCTGGTCTGCGCATCGCTGCTGATCCTGGTGCACCTGCAGCGCGCCGACGTCTTCGTCGCGCTGATCATCATCGGCCGCGAGATCGCCATTTCGGCTTTGCGCGAATGGATGGCCCGCATCGGCGCCAGCAAGAGCGTGGCGGTGCACATGCTGGGCAAGCTCAAGACCACGGTGCAGATGGTGGCGATCCCGTTCCTACTCTACGACGGCAGGATCGCCGGCGTGGACACCGGCGTCTGGGGCACGGTGCTGATCTGGCTGGCGGCGGTGCTGACCGTCTGGTCCATGGTGTACTACCTGCAAAAAGCCTTGCCCGAGATCAAAGCTAGGGTTGGTTCGTAGTTGGCGAACGCGCCTGCGCGTGTAGACTGTGCGGGTTCTGCGTGGCCCGACCGGGTTGTGCCCAAACGCTTGTCAGGTACGCAGGCACAGGGCGCGGCGATGAAATTGAGGCCTGAAAAAACCACAATTTTTCAGAATCCAATTCCAAAAACCGTCTAGAATCCATCCCGTTACTGAGACGCAGGGATTGCTGCAATCCCTGGCTCAGGTGGTGTTGTTTTTCGGAATTTTTCTGTCAGATGCTAGGCATCATGATGGAAAGGTCGTAAAACAGGCACTTCCATAACTCTCTTGATTGACAGAGGCTGCTTGTGAATAAAACTGAACTCATTGAGCACATTGCGAATAATGCGGACATCTCCAAGGCGGCAGCTGCTCGCGCGCTGGAGTCCACCATTGATGCAGTGAAGAAGACCCTGAAAAAAGGTGGTACAGTCTCTCTGGTAGGTTTTGGTACTTTTGCTGTTGGTAAGCGCGCAGCCCGTACAGGTCGTAATCCTCGTACCGGTGCAGCTATCAAGATCAAGGCTGCCAAGGTGCCTAAGTTCCGCCCCGGCAAAGCGTTGAAGGATGCTTTGAACTGATCAGGTATAGCAGGTTGGGTGCTTAGCTCAGTTGGTAGAGCGGCGCCCTTACAAGGCGTAGGTCGGCGGTTCGAGACCGTCAGCACCCACCACAACCGAATTGAACTGAGAAAAGGCGAACGTAAGTTCGCCTTTTCTTTTTTTGCGCGAAAGTAGTGACCATGTTTGAATCGATACGCAAGCATTCCAAGGCGGTAATGATCTTGCTGTTCGTGTTGATCATTCCCTCGTTCATCTTTGTCGGGGTCAATCAGAATTACTTCCACGAGAAGAGCCCGGTGGTTGCCAAGGTCAATGGCAAGGACATCACCCAGGCTGACTGGGACAATGCGCACCGCATGGAGTCGGATCGCATGCGCAGCCAGTCGCCCGGCATGGACCCCAAGCTGCTCGATTCGCCGCAGGCGCGCTATGCCACGCTGGAGCGGCTGGTGCGCGACCGCGTGCTGGATGTGGCGGTGCAGAAAATGCACCTCTATGCCAGCGACGCGGCCCTGGCCGCAGCCTTGCAGCAGATCCCGCAGATCGCCGCCTTGAAGAAGGCCGACGGCAGCCTGGATGTGGCGGCCTACCGTGCCCTGGTGGGTGCGCAGGGCCTGACGCCCGAAGGCTTCGAAGCCAATATGCGGCGCGACCTCTCGCTCAGCCAGGTGCTGGGCTCGGTCGTCAATACCGCCTTCGTGACCGATGCGCAAACCCAGGTCGCGGTCGATGCGCTGTACCAGCAGCGCGAAATCCAGGTGGCACGCTTTGCCGCCAAGGACTTCGCCTCGAAGGTCGTGGTCTCGGATGCCGACATCGAGGCCTTCTACAAGGACAACCAGTCGCTGTTTCGCCAGCCCGAGCAGGCCTCCATCGAGTACGTGGTGCTGGACAGCGCGGCCGTGCGGGCCTCGATCAAGCTCAGCGATGACGACCTGCGCACCTACTACAAGGAAAACCTGAGCCGCTTCATGGACAAGGAGCAGCGCCGTGCCAGCCATATCCTCATCAATGCGCCCAAGTCGGCATCCGCCGAGGACCGCGCCAAGGCCAAGCAAAAGGCCGAGGCCCTGCTGGCCGAGGTGAAGGCGCATCCCGAGCAGTTCGCCGACATCGCCAAGAAGAATTCGCAGGACACGGGCTCGGCCCCGAATGGCGGCGACCTGAACTTCTTCAGTCGCGGCGACATGGTCAAGCCCTTCGAGGATGCGGCATTCGCGATGAAGCCGGGCGATATCAGCGATGTGATCGAGTCCGATTACGGCTACCACATCATCAAGCTCACCGATGTGAAGACGCCCCGCACGCCGAGCTTTGAAGAACTGCGCCCCAAGATCGAGAACGAGCTGCAGCAGCAGCAGGCGCAGCGCAAGTACGCGGAAGTGGCGGAGTCGTTTTCCAACCTCGTCTTCGAGCAGTCCGACAGCCTCAAGCCGGTGGCGGACAAGCTGGGCCTGAAGATCCAGACGGCCGAGCACGTGGAGCGCACGCCGGCGGCGGGCGCCACCGGCGCGCTGGCCAACCCCACGTTCCTCGAAGCCCTGTTCTCCAGCGATTCGCTGAAGAACAAGCGCAACACCGAGGCGCTGGAAGTGGCGCCGAACACCATGGCCTCGGGCCGTATCGTGAACTACCAGGAAGCGCGCGTGCTGCCGCTCGACGAAGTCAAGGCCAAGGCCCGCGATCTGCTGGTGGCGCAGAAGTCGGCCGAGCTGGCCCGCAAGGATGGCGAGGCCAAGCTCGCCGAGTGGAAGGGCAACGCGGCCACGGCCGCGCTGCAGGCGCCCGTGGTGGTGTCGCGGCAGAATGCGCAGCAGCAGCCTGCCGCCTTGCTCAATGCGGCCATGCATGCGAAGGTGGAGGCTTCTGCCCCCGCATGGGTGGGCGTGGACCTGGGCGCAGACGGCTATGCGGTGGCACGGGTGAACAAGATCGTTCCCCGGGCGGAAGACTCTGCCGAGATGCGCCTGCGGCAACGCCAGGAGTTCGAGCGCATCGAGGGCTATGCCGAGGCCATGGCGTACTACGAACTCCTGAAGGAGCGCTTCAAGGCGCAGATCCTGGCGCCGCGGCCCGGGGCGCAATTGGGCTCCTGAGAAAAAACGGCGCCCGGCTCGGAAAGGCGCCAGTTTTGACGCTATAATTGCGGCTTCACCAAACGGTGGCTGTAGCTCAGTTGGTAGAGTCCAGGATTGTGATTCCTGTTGTCGTGGGTTCGAGTCCCATCAGCCACCCCAAGAAATTTCGATGCAAAACAAGGCCCTACAGGGCCTTTTTTGTTGTCTGGGGATAGACCGGGGATGGCGCAGCTTCGAGTCGCCCCCATCCAAAAACTATAATCGGCGCATTCCCGTCCCTCCCGCGCCAAAGATACAGCCGCCGCCACATCTGAGCCAGCACCCGACGGGCATCGTCAATGCATCGATGGACTGGATTTTCCGTGGCCGCGCACTATTACAAGGAACTGCTGAATTTCTGCGCCCGCACCCTGAGAGACCGCCATGCCGCGGCCGATCTGGTGCAGGAGGCCTACATGCGCTTCCTGGTGGCCCAGCGATCCGGGGCGGTCATCACGGATCCGCGTGCCTTGCTCTTTCGCACCACGCGCAACCTGCTGGTTGACCAGCACAGGCGCGCCGCCGTCCGGGAGTGCCAGAGCCTCGATGCGTTGGCGCTGAATGACCAGCCGCTTGCGCCCCAGCACCTGCAGCCTGAAGAGATCTATGCCTTCAGCCAATACGCGCAGGCTCTCTATACTGCCATCGAAAGCTTGCCACCGCGCTGCCGCGAGGCCTTCGTATTGAACCGCTTCGACGGCCTGTCGCACCAGGAAGTGGCTGACAGGATGGGTATCTCGCGCAATATGGTGGCGCAGCATGTGATCCGCGCAGTGCTGGTCTGCAAGGCCTGCGATGAGCGGTTTCGCCGCCGTACGAGCCCGCAGGCTCCGGGCCCGCAAGCCGCGGAGTGAATGGAGCACCGAACCCTCCACTGTTTCGGCGCTCATGCGTCTACACCGATAAGAAGCCTGTTTGCACCCCATGAGTCCTCCAGTTCCCCACCGTCCAGCTGCCGGCAGCCCGGAGCCAGCGCCATCCCGCTCGGAGGATGCGGATGCGAGTGGCTTCGCCGATTTCATCGCCGGGCAGGATCCGCTGGATGCGGCGGCGGCCGGCTGGATGGTGAGGCGTCATGACGGGCTGACACCGCAGGAAGAGGCAGAATTGCAGCAGTGGCTGGCGGCCGATCCGGCGCATGCACTGGCGCTGGCGGAGGTGGAGGGCGTCTGGGGCCGGATGGACGAATTGCCCGATGACGGAGTCGAGGCGCTCAAGGCGGGCTTGCCCTCGGGCGAGGCCGCTGCTGTGGGGGCGCCCGGGCCGGCGCTGGGGCGGGCGCCTGCGTCGCTCGCCTCGCCGGGCCGCCGTGCCTGGTTTTTCGATCTGGGCCGGCTGGTCCCCCAGGCTGCTGCGGCGGCCATTGCCTTCGGGGTGCTGGGGGGCGGCTGGTATGGCTGGAGTGCCTGGCAGCGCCAGCCCACATTTTCCGCCAGCTATGCCACCGCACGCGGCCAGCAGCAGAATATACGGCTGCCCGACGGCAGCACGCTGTGGCTGGATACGGCAACGCATGTCGACGTGGCCCTGTACCGCCAGCGGCGTGAAGTGCGCTTGTCCGAGGGGCAGGTGTTTTTTGCGGTGCAGTCCAACCCCGCGCAGCCTTTCGAGGTGCTGGCCGGGCCCACGCGCATCACGGTGGTTGGCACGCGCTTTTCGGTGCGGCGCACGCGCAGCGGGCTGCAGGGCGATGGCAGCGTCAGCGTCGTGGTGGAGGAGGGGCGTGTCCGCGTCGCTCGCAATCTGGCCGGGTCGCAAGAGCGAGCTGGGGAGGGCGTCGAACTCGGCGCGGGCCAGTCCGTCCTGGCCGATGCCGCGGGTACGCTCGCACCATTGCGCAGCGATGCGGCTGCTGCGGCCGCATGGCGCGAGGGGCGCCTGAACTTCAACGCCACCCCGCTGGCGAAGGCGCTGGCGGAGTTCGAGCGCTATGGAAATACCGGATTGGTGATCCGCGACCCTGCGGTTGCCGCGCTCAAGGTAAGCGGCAGCTTCGACCTGCGGCAGGTGGGCGCCTTCGTCCAGGCGTTGCCGCAGGTGCTGCCGGTACGGCTGCGCCAGGTGGAGGGGCGTACGGAGATCGTGGCCGCCCGCCCGGGGGGATAGGACACAGGGCCCCGGTGTGGAAAAGAGAGGGGCCAGTCCAGCGGCGACCTCAACAGTTGGCAAGCTCGTGCGTCTACACAGGCAGGAACCCTTCTTTTCTACCGTGGAGACCACTTTCATGCCGCACCCGCGCTTCCAACTCGCGCCCCTTACCCTGGTGGCGACATTCGCCTTGTCGTCTTTGGCGGGCATCGCCCTTCCTGCGCTGGCCCAGGAAAGCTCCGCAGCAGTGCCGATCTCGCTGCCGGCGCAGCCGCTGGGGGCGGCGTTGAACGAGCTGGCGCGGCAGGCGAAGCTGCAGCTGATGGTGCATCCCGATCTCGTCGCGGGCAAAAGGGCTCCGGCCGTCTCGGGCACACTGACTGCCCGGCAGGCGCTGGAGCGCTTGCTGGCGGGAAGCGGGCTGGAGGCGGCGGCGCAGGGCGGTGCGATTGTCGTCAGGGCCGCTCCTGCGGCAAGCGGCGCCACGATGACCCTGTCCACGGTGACGGTCACTTCGAGCCGTGAAAGTGCCGATGGCCCGGTGGGCGGCTTCGTGGCCAAGCGCAGTTCCACCGCGACCAAGACAGATGCGCTGCTGTCCGAGACGCCGCAGTCGGTGAGCGTCATCCCGCGCGAGCAAATCCAGGCCCAGGCAGCCGATTCGCTGGACCAGGCGCTGCAGTACACGGCGGGTGTTTCGATGTTCGAGGGCGGGGGCACGCGCAGCGTGGGTACGCGCTTCGTCGTGCGCGGCTTCAGCACGCTGGGCACCGCGGCACTGTACCTCGATGGGAGCAAGTTTCCCGCCAATTCCCTGACAGGCGCGATGGAGCCGTACCACTTCGAGCGCATCGAACTGCTCAAGGGGCCTGCCTCCATCATGTATGGGCAGACCACGCCTGGCGGCGTGATCAACCTCGTCGGCAAGCGACCGACCGCCGAGCCGCTGAGGGAGGTCGAGCTGCAGCTTGGCAGCTGGAGCCGCAAGCAGATCGCGCTGGACCTGGGTGGGCCTGCGACACAGGATGGGCGGGTCCGCTATCGCCTGACCGCCTTGCGGCGCGACAGCGACACCATGGTCAAGGAATACTCCAATGACAGGACATCCCTGTCCGGCACCCTGGAGTGGCAGCTGACTGGATCGACCCTGCTGACCCTGCTGGGGTCGTACGACGACATCCGCTCCGCGTTTGACCCGGGAAAGCCGCTGGACGGCACCCTGCTGCCCAACCCCGCAGGCAGGATATCCCGCAAACTCTTTGTCGGGGAGCCGGGGCAGGATCGGTTCGCAGGCCGAGGCCACACCCTGGGATACCGGCTGGAGCACAGTTTCAGCGATGCCTGGCAGTTTCGCCAGAACCTGCTGGCGTACGAGCGCGATGTCGACTGGAACTACTCGGCGATTTCCGCCCGGGTGAACATGGCCGCGCCCCGGCTGGGTACACGGGTGGCCGTCTTGCGCGCCGACACGGACCGCGGCTTGAGCATTGACAACCAGCTGCATGGCAAGGTTCGGCATGGCAGCTTCGAGCACAGCCTGCTGTTCGGTATCGACTTCGGCAAGAGCGATTTCAGGCGCAGCCAGCGGGTAGGGGCCCTGGCGCCCATCGATCTTTTCTCGCCCGTCTACGGTGCGCAGCCGGTCTACGGCGCGGCTGGCAGCGGCGTAGATCGCGCCCAGCAGCTCGGCTTCTACCTGCAGGACCAGATCAAGTTCGACAAGCGCTGGATCGCGCTGGTGGGCGGGCGCTATGACAGCACCCGCAATGATGCCGGCCCGGGCAAGGTGGCTGAAAAGGCCCACTCATTCACCCCCCGGCTGGGCCTGATGTACCAGTTCGACAACGGCGTCACGCCGTACTACAGCTATAGCCGCTCCTTCCAGCCAACCGCTGGCGCGGACTTTGAGCTCAACCGCTTCAAGCCGAGCACCGGTGTGCAGCACGAAATCGGCCTGAAGTACGAGCCGCCAGGCGGCAGCGCATCGGTGACGCTGGCGGCCTATGAGATCAAGCAGCAAAATGTGCTGACCAATGACCCTGCCCATGTGGGCTCGCTGCTGCAGACGGGGGAAGTCCGTTCGCGCGGGCTGGAAATCGAAGGGCGTGCCGACCTGAGCCGGCAGCTGAGCGTGATCGCTGCCTTCGCCGTGACCGATGCTGAAATCACCAGAAGCAACCAGGGCAACGTTGGCACGCGGCCGGCCGCGGTGCCCCGCAACACCGCCTCCATCTGGGCGGACTACCGGATAGCGTCGATGCCGGGGCTGAGCCTCGGCCTTGGCGCCAGGCGCGTGGGCGAGCAGCAGGTCAACCGGATGGCCGTCCCTGCCTTCACCGTCTATGACGCAGCCCTGCGCTACCAGTGGGACAAGTGGCAATTCGCGTTGAATCTGAAGAACTTGACCAACAAGACCTACGTCGCCGCCTGCCCCAGCGTCTGCTACTACGGCGACGAGCGCAACTTCCTGTTGACGGCGCGCTATCACTGGTAAGAGCGCGCAGGCATGCGTCCTGGGCCTGGCGCGCCTGCACCACGGCCGTGGCCCCTTGCTCGCGCTGCTTCCATTGGCGCCCGGCGTTAGGGGACAGCGGCTACATGCAGTGAGCAAGCGTGGGGGGCTTTTTTGCCGCCGGGCCGCCCCCAGGCAAAAAGCGGCCCCCTTGGGGGGCAGCGGCTACACGTAGTGAGCAAGCGTGGGGGCTTTTTTGCCGCCGGGCCGCCCCCAGGCAAAAAGCGGCCCCCTTGGGGGGCAGCGGCTACACGTAGTGAGCAAGCGTGGGGGCCTTTTTCAAGCTGCACGGAAATTCCGGGGCGGGCATATGCTCAATATATAATCACTGGCTTTGGTCTTCGTGCGGGCTGGCGTTTTGCCGGCCAGGCAGGCGCGGCGTGGCCGTGCCGACCAAAGTGGATTTGCCTGCGTGCCAAACACTGTTTGGCCGCGCTTTTTACGGAACCAGGCTGGCCAAAGCAGGTGCAAAGACCGCACCGGGACAAGCGGGTTCACGTCCAACGAGGAAACACCATGGCCGTTACTGTTGAAACTCTTGAAAAGCTGGAGCGCAAGATCTCGCTGAGCTTGCCGCTTGCTTCCGTGCAAACCGAGGTGGATGCCCGCTTGAAGCGCCTGGCCCGCTCCGTGAAGATGGACGGCTTCCGTCCCGGCAAGGTGCCCATGAATGTGGTGGCGCAGCGCTACGGCTATTCGGTGCAGTACGAAGTCCTGAACGAAAAGGTGGGCGAGGCCTTCGCCAAGGCTGCCAACGAGGCCGAACTGCGCGTGGCCGGCCAGCCGAAGATCACCGAAAAGGACGGCGCCCCCGAGGGCGAACTGGCCTTCGATGCGGTGTTCGAGGTGTTTCCCGAAGTCAAGATCGGTGACCTGGCCTCGGCCGAGGTCGAGAAGCTGTCGGCCGAGGTGGACGATGGCGCCATCGACAAGACCCTGGACATCCTGCGCAAGCAGCGCCGCACCTTCGCCCAGCGCCCGGCTGATGCGGCCGCGGTGGACGGCGACCGCGTGACGGTGGACTTCGAAGGCAAGATCGACGGCGAGCCGTTTGCCGGCGGCAAGGCCGAAGGCTTCCAGTTCCTGGTCGGCGAAGGCCAGATGCTCAAGGAATTCGAAGATGCCGTGCGTGGCATGAAGACGGGCGAGTCCAAGACCTTCCCGCTGGCCTTCCCCGAGGACTACCACGGCAAGGACGTGGCCGGCAAGACCGCCGACTTCCTGGTGACGCTCAAGAAGGTCGAGGCCGCCAACCTGCCCGAGGTGAACGAGGCCCTGGCCAAGTCGCTGGGCATTGCCGACGGCTCGGTGGAAGGCCTGCGTGCCGACATCAAGAAGAACCTGGAGCGCGAAGTGAAGTTCCGCGTGCAGGCCCGCAACAAGCAGGCGGTGATGGACGCCCTGGTCTCCAAGGCCGAGCTGGACCTGCCCAAGGCCAGCATCGAGTCCGAAGTGGAGCGCCTGCGCGACGGCGCCCGCGCCGAGCTGAAGCAGCGCGGCATCAAGGACGCCGACAAGGCCGAGATCCCCAGCGACGTGTTCCTGCCGCAGGCCGAGCGCCGTGTGCGCCTGGGCCTGGTGGTGGCCGAGCTGGTGAAGGCCAACAACCTGGTGGCCACGCCCGAGCAGATCAAGTCCCATGTGGACGAGCTGGCCAGCAGCTACGAGAAGCCCGAGGACGTGGTGCGCTGGTACTTCGGCGACCGCCAGCGCCTGGCGGAAGTGGAGGCGGTGGTCATCGAGAACAACGTGACCAACTTCGTGCTCGACAAGGCCAAGGTGACCGACAAGGCGGTATCGTTCGACGAACTGATGGGCCAGGCTTGATCCTGCCATAGCGTACATGCCGCACGGCGGCCGCGAAATCTGGGGCTTGTGCTTTGGGGCGCAAGCCCCATTTTCATGGAGTACAGTTCGGAGTCGATTTTCCCGATTGGAGATGTGATGAGCGAAGAAATCAAGAACTTGGGCCTGATCCCCATGGTGATCGAGCAGTCGGGGCGTGGCGAGCGCTCCTTCGACATCTACTCGCGCCTGCTCAAGGACCGCGTGGTGTTCCTGGTGGGCGAGGTCAACGACCAGACCGCCAACCTGGTGGTGGCGCAGCTGTTGTTCCTGGAAAGCGAGAACCCCGACAAGGAGATCTCCTTGTACATCAACTCCCCGGGCGGCAGCGTCACCGCGGGCATGGCCATCTACGACACCATGCAGTTCATCAAGCCCGAGGTCTCCACCATGTGCCTGGGTTTTGCGGCCAGCATGGGCGCGTTCCTGCTGGCGGCCGGCGCCAAGGGCAAGCGCTTCTCGCTGCCCAACTCCAAGATCATGATCCACCAGGTGCTGGGCGGCGCCCGCGGGCAGGCCACCGACATCGAGATCCATGCCCGCGACATCCTGCGCACCAAGGAGCAGATGAACCGCATCCTGGCGGATCGTACCGGCCAGGATTATGAGAAGGTCAAGAGCGACACCGAGCGCGACTATTTCATGACGGCGGCCGAAGCCAAGGACTATGGCCTGATCGACACCGTCATCGAAAAACGCCCCTGACAGGGGGCCTGCAGGGCGGCGCTTTCCCGCGAGGGAAGTGCCGTCTTTGATTTGAGTATCATTGTTTCCCGTTCCATCGATTGAAGGCGTAGCCCCCATGGCCGACAAAAAAGGCTCCTCTTCCAACGAAAAAACCCTGTACTGCTCGTTCTGCGGCAAAAGCCAGCACGAAGTCAAGAAGCTGATTGCAGGGCCGTCCGTCTTCATCTGCGACGAGTGCATCAACCTCTGCAACGACATCGTGCGCGACGAGGTGGCCGCGGAGGACAAGGAGGGCGCGCGCGCCGTGGGCAACGAGCTGCCCACGCCGGCGGACATCAAGAGCAATCTCGACAGCTATGTGATCGGCCAGGAGGCCGCCAAGCGCACGCTGGCCGTGGCGGTCTACAACCACTACAAGCGCCTGCTGCACAAGGACAAGGCCGGCAAGGACGAGGTGGAGCTGTCCAAGAGCAATATCTTGCTGATCGGGCCGACCGGCTCGGGCAAGACGCTGCTGGCCCAGACCCTGGCGCGCCAGCTGAACGTGCCCTTCGTGATGGCCGATGCGACCACGCTGACCGAGGCGGGCTATGTTGGCGAAGACGTGGAGAACATCGTCCAGAAGCTGCTGCAAAGCTGCAACTACGATGTCGAGCGGGCGCAGCGCGGCATCGTCTACATCGACGAGATCGACAAGATCACCCGCAAGGCGGACAACCCCTCCATCACCCGCGACGTGTCGGGCGAGGGTGTGCAGCAGGCGCTGCTCAAGCTCATCGAAGGCACGATGGCCAGCATTCCACCGCAGGGCGGGCGCAAGCATCCTAACCAAGACTTCCTGCAGATCGACACCACGAACATCCTGTTCATCTGCGGCGGCGCCTTTGCCGGGCTGGAGAAGCTGATCGAGAACCGCTCCGAGGCCTCGGGCATCGGTTTTGGCGCCACGGTGCGCAGCAAGCAGCAGCGCTCGGTCTCCCAGGCCTTCCAGGACATCGAGCCCGAAGACCTGATCAAGTTCGGCCTGATTCCCGAGCTGGTGGGCCGCCTGCCGGTGGTCACCGCGCTGGCCGAGCTCACCGAGGATGCGCTGGTGCAGATCCTCACCCAGCCCAAGAACGCGCTGGTCAAGCAGTACAGCCGGCTGCTGGCCATGGAAGGGGTCGAGCTGGAAGTGCGCCCGGACGCGCTGGCCGCAATCGCCAAGAAGGCCCTGGCCCGCAAGACCGGCGCGCGCGGCCTGCGCTCCATCCTGGAGCAGTCGCTGATGGGCACCATGTTCGACCTGCCCACCACCAGCAATGTCGCCAAGGTGGTGGTGGAAGAGGCCACCATCAGCGAAGGCAAGCCGCCGCTGCTGGTCTACCGCGAGGCGGCTAAAAAGGCTTGATGCGGCGCCCGCGGTCAAGACGCGCCGCCGCCTTGATCGCCAAGCCGCATGTCCCCAATTGCCCTGCGCGCCGCCGGGCAATTTCGTTTGGACGGCCGCAGTGCTCCCGCTAAGCTGTACCGTATTGGATGCCCGCAGATTTATGCGGGCAATGCCTTGAAAAATGGCTTTTGCGAAGCATCTTTGCAAGAACCTGTAAAGGATTCTCATGTCCGAAAACCCATCCACAGAAGTATTCAACCTGCCCATGCTGCCGCTGCGGGACGTCGTCGTCTTCCCGCACATGGTGATCCCGCTGTTCGTTGGCCGCCCCAAGAGCATCAAGGCGCTGGAGATGGCGATGGAGGGCGAGCGCAAGATCATGCTGGTGGCGCAGAAGACGGCCGCCAAGGATGACCCGACCGTGGGCGACATGTTCGCGGTCGGCTGCGTGTCCACCATCTTGCAGATGCTCAAGCTGCCCGACGGCACCGTCAAGGTGCTGGTCGAGGGCCAGCAGCGCGCCAAGGTCGCGCACATCGAAGACGCCGACAGCCACTTCGTGGCCCAGGTGAGCCTGGTGCCGGCGCAGGAGCTGGACGACAAGGCCAGCGAGACCGAGGCGCTGCGCCGTGCGGTGATGCAGCAGTTTGACCAATACGTCAAGCTCAACAAGAAGATCCCGTCCGAGATCCTGTCGTCGATCGCCGGCATCGAGGATGCCGGCCGCCTGGTCGACACCATCGCCGCCCACCTGCCGCTCAAGCTCGAGGACAAGCAGGCGGTGCTGGAGCTCGAAAGCGTGCAGGAGCGGCTCGACAACCTGCTCGGCCAGCTCGAGCGCGAGGTCGACATCCTGAACGTGGACAAGCGCATCCGCGGCCGCGTCAAGAAGCAGATGGAAAAGAGCCAGCGCGACTTCTACCTGAACGAGCAGGTCAAGGCCATCCAGAAGGAGCTGGGCGAAGGCGAGGACGGCGCCGACCTGGAAGAGCTCGAGAAGAAGATCAAGCTCGCCAAGATGCCGCTGGACGCGCGCAAGAAGGCCGAGGCCGAGCTCAAGAAACTCAAGCTGATGTCGCCCATGTCGGCCGAGGCCTCGGTGGTGCGCAACTACATCGACGGCCTGGTATCGCTGCCCTGGAGCAAGAAGACCAAGGTCAAGAAAGACCTGGTGGCGGCCGAGGAAGTGCTCAACGCCGACCACTACGGGCTGGAGAAGGTCAAGGACCGCATCCTCGAATACCTCGCCGTGCAGCAGCGCGTGGACAAGGTGAAAGCGCCCATCCTGTGCCTGGTCGGGCCGCCGGGCGTGGGCAAGACCTCGCTGGGCCAGTCCATCGCCAAGGCCACGGGCCGCAAGTACGTGCGCATGGCGCTGGGCGGCATGCGCGACGAGGCCGAGATCCGTGGGCACCGCCGCACCTACATCGGCGCCATGCCCGGCAAGGTGCTGCAGAACCTGACCAAGGTCGGCACGCGCAACCCGCTGTTCCTGCTCGACGAGATCGACAAGCTGGGCATGGATTTCCGCGGCGATCCGTCGAGTGCGCTGCTGGAGGTGCTCGACCCCGAGCAGAACAGCAAGTTCGGCGACCACTACATCGAAGTGGACTTCGACCTGAGCGACGTCATGTTCGTGGCCACCTCGAACTCGATGAACATCCCGCCCGCGCTGCTCGACCGCATGGAAGTCATCCGCCTGGCGGGCTACACCGAAGACGAGAAGACCAATATCGCGATGCGCTACCTGCTGCCCAAGCAGCTGGAGAACAACGGCGTGAAGCCGGGCGAGCTGCGCCTGACCGAAGACGCTGTGCGCGACATCGTGCGCTACTACACCCGCGAGGCCGGCGTGCGCTCGCTGGAGCGCGAGCTGTCCAAGATCTGCCGCAAGGTGGTCAAGAACATCCAGCTCAAGAAGGCCGGGCCCGAGGTGGTGGTGAGCGCCGACAACCTGCCCGACTACCTGGGCGTGCGGCGCTTCACCTACGGACATGCGGAGCACAAGAACCAGGTCGGCCAGGTCGTGGGCCTGGCCTGGACCGAAGTGGGCGGCGATCTGCTGACCATCGAGGCGGCGGCCATGCCGGGCAAGGGCGTGATCAACCGCACCGGCTCGCTGGGCGATGTGATGAAGGAATCGGTCGAGGCCGCGCGCACCGTGGTGCGCAGCCGCGCGCATTCGCTGGGCATCCGCGATGACGCGTTCGAGAAGCGCGACATCCACATCCATGTGCCCGATGGCGCCACGCCCAAGGACGGCCCCAGCGCCGGCGCGGCCATGACCACCGCGCTGGTGTCGGTGCTGACCGGCATTGCGGTGCGCGGCGACGTGGCGATGACCGGCGAGATCACCTTGCGCGGCGAAGTCACGGCGATCGGCGGCCTGAAGGAGAAGCTGCTGGCCGCGCTGCGCGGCGGCATCAAGACCGTGCTGATTCCCGAGGAAAACGTCAAGGACCTGGCGGAGATCCCCGACAACGTGAAGAGCGGGCTGGAGATCGTGCCGGTGCGCTGGATCGACAAGGTGCTCGAGATCGCGCTGGAGCGCCTGCCGGTGGCGCTGCCGGCCGACGAAGCGCCAGCCGCCGCGGTGGCGGCCGTGGTCGCCGAGGACGGCGCGTCGGCGCCTGCGCGCCGCACCCGGGCCGCGCGCGCGGTCAAGCACTGAGATCGCCGGGGGGAATGACGAAAAGTCCGTCTTTTCGGAATTCCCCTCGCTAAATTGCATTAGAATGGCAGTCTGTCACGAGAAAAGCAGACTATAATGCTTGACTCTGATTTTGCGGGAATAGCTCAGTTGGTAGAGCGCAACCTTGCCAAGGTTGAGGTCGACGGTTCGAGACCGTTTTCCCGCTCCAGATATCGGGGGTTGGCATGGCCGGCACCCAGTAACCAGGGCGCGATAGCAAAGCGGTTATGCCCCGGATTGCAAATCCGGTTAGACCAGTTCGACTCTGGTTCGCGCCTCCAAATATGTGCTGGTCAGTGCTGTTTGGGAACTGCGCAAGCAGAAAATTTGCGGGAATAGCTCAGTTGGTAGAGCGCAACCTTGCCAAGGTTGAGGTCGACGGTTCGAGACCGTTTTCCCGCTCCAGTTCAGTCTGGCCAGGCGCTGCGCCTGGCCGGCAAATGCGGGAATAGCTCAGTTGGTAGAGCGCAACCTTGCCAAGGTTGAGGTCGACGGTTCGAGACCGTTTTCCCGCTCCAGTTCAGTCTGGCCAGGCGCTGCGCCTGGCCGGCAAATGCGGGAATAGCTCAGTTGGTAGAGCGCAACCTTGCCAAGGTTGAGGTCGACGGT
>NZ_JBMDII010000015.1:0-124166 GCF_057808605.1 Comamonas sp. FG99 | reverse complement strand
CAGGCCGCGCTGGTCAAGCTGTCAGCTTCGACGAACGGGGTTTTGCAGACCTTCCCTAGCGATTGCAGGTAGGAGTTTTCAGATATGAAACTATTTGAATTCAATATGTATAGGGCGCTGGCTGCTCACTTTATTGCAGGCTGCCAGCGCAGCATGGCATGCGTAGAATCTGCTGCGCCTTGCTTTTCCAATATTGACAACACGGAGACATATTCCATGCAACGCAGATGCTTTTTCTCTTGCCTGGGCCTGGCGCTGGGCGCGCTGGGCCTGGCCGGCGGCGCGCTGGCGCAGCAGCCCGCCTATCCGGCGGCCAAGCCTATCCGCCTGATCATCGGCTTTCCGCCCGGCGGCGGCATAGACTTCACGGCCCGCACCGTGCAGCAGCCCCTGCAGGAGGCGCTCAGGCAGCAGATCGTGGTGGACTACAAGCCCGGCGCCGGCGGCCTGCTGGCCGCCAGCGAGCTGGCCCGCGCGGCACCCGATGGCTACACGCTGATGCTGGCCAACACCGGGCCGTTCGCGATTGCGCCATACCTGCAGGCCAAGCAGCCCTACGATCCGCTGCGCAGCTTCACCTACATTGGCCAGATCAGCCAGGGCAGCTACATCGCGGTCACGCGGCCCGAGCATCCGGCCAGGAACCTCAAGGAGTTCGTAGACTGGGCGCGGGCCCATCCAGGCAAGGCCTACTATGCCTCTGCGGGCAATGGCTCGTCGACGCACCTGAACGGCGAGCTGCTCAACCAGGTGACCGGGCTGGACATCATCCATGTGCCCTACAAGGGCAGTGCGCCGGCGGTGCAGGACCTGATCGGCGGCCAGACGCAATTGATGATCGATGCCGGCACGGTGCTGCTGCCCCAGATCAAGAGCGGCAAGCTCAAGGCGCTGGCGGTGACCGGTGCCCGGCGCGATCCGCAGCTGCCCGATGTGCCCACCGCCGCCGAGCTGGGCCTGGCGGGCATGCAGTCGGTGGGCTTCCAGGGCCTGGTCGGCCCGGCCGGCATGCCCAGGGAGGTGGTGGACAGGCTCTCCACCGAGCTGGCCAAGGTGCTGGCCCAGCCCGAGATCAAGGCCAAGTTCGCCCAGGCCGGCTCCGAGGTACATGCGCTGGATGCGGCTGGCTTCTCGGCCTTCGTGAAGGCCGAGAACGAGAAATGGGCCCGGCTGATCAAGGAGCGCAAGATACAGCCCAACTGATTCACCACCCCGGCTTGGTAAAGGCGCCCGGCGGATGGCCTGTGGGCCATCCGCTGCACGATTGCAAAGGATTGTCTAATTTTTGAAATCAACATTGAGATATCAATAAAAATTTTCTAACATTCGAATCTTGGATGAAAGATTCGTTTTTGAAAATAAATATCATGCGATATTCTCAGTGCGCTAGGCAGCAATGGTTTCTCCGGGGGGTGCAGATTTTTGTATGTGCATCTGCGGTGCTCCTGCCCATGGGGTCCATGGCGACCACTTACGTTTATGTGGGAAAGCCATACGACCCAGTGACCTATGGCCTCGATGCGGTCAATACCGACGTAGGGCCTGCTCCCACGCCGTATAGCGGCGCCATGTTTCTGAGCGGAAGATTCGAAACCTCGGCGCGTTTGCCCGGCAACCTGATCGAGCAGACGGATATTGGCGCCGATGGCCTGAACCTGGTGAACAACTGGTCGTTCAACGACGGTGTGCGGGACTACACACCACAGAACAGCGCGCTGGTGCCGCAGGTGCCTGCCTTGTCCGGGGTGGGCGGGCAGTTCAGCGGCGCTTCCGTGAAAACGGATGGTTTGGGAAATATCACAGGGTACGCATTTTGGGCCAATGCACCGTTGCCGCCGAATTCGGTCGGTCAAAAGGTGGATTATTTTCTGACCTCTGCCAATACTGGCCTGGGCGGCCGCGAGGGGGATGAAATCGGCAACCAGATGACATGTGCGATTGCCCCGGCCGAATTCGGAAACCAGTGTGCATCGTCCGGTTATCCATTCACCGCCTGGTTTTTCAATGAAACCCCGGGAAAGTGGTCCAGCTTTGATCCGCTGCCCGATAGCGGCCAAAGCACGGCAGGTACCGCGGCGGTGGCCATTGCGAATGTTGCCGCCAACGATGGCGTGAACGGCGCGCCGGCCACGCTAGGCGCCGGTGGCAGCGGCTTGCTGGCCCCGTCGGGCAACTGGCCGGCCGGCATCAGCCTGGACACCGCCACTGGAGCCGTCTCCCTATCCGCAGCCGTAGCCGCAGGCTCCTATGCCTTGACCTACCAGCTCTGCGACAGCCAGTCTCCGCTGGCTTGCGTGGAGGTGGCTGCGACGGTGAAGGTGCTTGCCGCGCAGCCGCCGCGCCCGGCGCAGGCCACGCCGGTTCCGGCGCTGGGGCATGGGGCCCTGGCAGCCTTGTTCGCCTTGTTCTCGGGCCTTGCCGCGTTTGCGCTGAGGCGCGGCCGCGCCGGCTGAGCAGCAAAAACTACCAAGTCGGCCCTGCAAAATCCGCCAAGCCCCTCAAGCTGCGACAAATGCAACATGGACTGTCCGCTGGCCTGACGCCGTTCTGAACGCGGCCAGGAGCACCATTGCGAGCGCGGAAAGCATCGCAAGCGCGGGCACAACAATGCCCTTGAGCCAGCAGCGCTCCATCCCGTTGTCGTGCTTGGTGACCCACGTCACCATTTGCCGCAAAGCATCGGGAGACACCAACGGCCATAATTTGCGCGCATGTTCCCGGCTGCGAACATCGCGCGCCACAATCTGGGCCTGAAACAGGCCCTTGCGGGAGAAAACGGCTACGGCTTCATCCATGCGTGGCAGTCACCAGTGCGGGGCATCAGATGATGGCCTGCAAGCCCTTGTCGGCGATGATGTTCAGCAGTTTCAGCGCCGGCCCGGCCGGGTGGGTATCGCCTTGCTCCCACTTGCGCACCGTCGAAGCGGTCGTGTGCAGATGCAGCGCGAACACCGGTTGGCTGAATTTCAGCTCTTCGCGCAGGTGTTTGATGTCTGCGGCACTGAACTCCCGCACTGGCGGCGGGCAGATGGTATCGAACTCGCGCATCGTGACCTTGCCGATCGCGCCAGCATCGTGCAGCTCGGCTAGGTCGCCGCGCAGGGATTCAATGAGCTTGCTCTTCACAACATACCTCCAGTAGAACGCCGGATTCCAGCGCCTTCGCCAAGTTCTCTGCCGACAATTCCAGAAACACCTTGCCGGCGAACTGCAACGCCTTCCTTTCGTCCTGCGTGATATTCGCCTTGTCGCTCTTGGGGAATCCATGCAGGAACACATGGCGGCTGCCGATCCGTGCCGACAGCAGCGTCCGGTAACCGCCGCTTTTGCCGCCACCAGGGCGCGCGACCCGCTTCTTGTAGAGAAAGCCACCCAGGTCAGCATCCACCAGACCGGCCTCCATCTCTTGGACTGCCTTGCACAACGCGGCATCAGGCAACTTCTCGCCAGCCTGCCACCGTGCAAAGTCCTTGCGTTTGAAGACGGTCATATCTGGCGCTCCCGAAAACTATACCCGAAACGGGCATAGTTTGCCAGTTCAGCGATCAACCCACCCCACGCAGGGGAAGATCCGCCAGACAGTGTCTGGGAAATTGACTTGGAGACCGTTGTAGGAAGCGTGCAGGTTTTCATGCCACGGCTTCCTGGGGCTGGCATTGCCGCCCGCCAGTGACGGCCTGGCGACGACTGGCCACCAGCTCGGCCGCATCGCGCACGGGCTTGTCCTCGGTAGGGACGTAGTGCATGACCTGCGCGACGGTCTTGTGCTGGGTCAACTCCATGCCGACCTTGATGGACACACCCGAATTGGCTTTCCAGCCCCTCCGCCTCCAGCGCCTCCAACTGGCAACTACCAGGCCTGCTGTTTTAGAAGATGCTACTGGGAGCTCTCACCGAACTCGACTCAGAGAATGGAAAGAGTTAGCTTGGACGTCCAGCGGCTGTGCCACTATGCAAGGCTCCCGTCAGGTTTCCAGATCGAATGTACGAACTGGTGACTGCCGGCAGAATTGCAGCAATTGCCAAGCACGCCATTGCAACGCCAAGAATCAAGGTTGATTGAAGCCCGTAGTTGTCAATCAATGTAGATCCGATGGCGCTGCTGATGATGATTCCTAGGGTAATGAAAGATGAGTGGACCGTGTTTACCAGTGGCGAAGCGTTTCCGGCACGCTGCACCCTGACTACCATGGCTGGATTCATCGTGACACCCACAAGTCCGATTGCGATCATAAAGACGAGTGCGACGGGAGCGATCTCAGTCCAGAGTGCGAGCCCGGCGAGGAACAGCGCGTTGAGGACTGTCCCACCCAAAAGAGTCACCACCGTATGGCGATCCGCCAGTCGAGCCACGATGCTGTTCCCGACTACCGTGGCCGCACCGTAGGCCAGCAGGAGCCAAGGCACGGTGCCAAGATCGAATCCAGAAACCTCAGTCAGAATTGGAGTGAAGAAACTAAATGCTGCAAAGGTCGCGCCAATGATGAGTGTGCTTGAAAGAAGCGCCAGAATCAGTTGGGGACGAGCAAAGATTGCCGCCTGCTCGATGAACGATGGAACGGATTCCGATGCCTTGCCTTCGGCCTGTGGGTTGTGGACGAAGATCATGGTAAGGACGCCCGCCAAAGCGGTGGCAATTGCAATAGCCCAGAAGGCCGACTGCCACCCAAACCGCGCACCGATAAGCGTGGCAGCAGGAAGCCCGAGAAGTGTTCCGAGCATGAGTCCATTCATTGCGACCCCAATGGCCCTACCGCGCATGCTCTCATGAACTAAGCGCGCGCACAAAGAAATAGCCACACCGAAAAATGCTTGCGAAGCCACGCCTGTGACCACACGCGCCGCGACCATCATGCTGTAGCTTGAAGCGAAGATCGCAATGATATTTCCGATAAAGAATACCGTGAGGATGGTGAGCAGGCTCGCCTTGGGTGGTACGCGGTGAAGGAGAAAAACAAACACCGGTCCACCGACGGCCATGGCAACTGCGAATACAGTGACGAGGTAGCCGATCTGGGCAATTGTTGCGTCCAGGCCTGCCGCGAGCTGTGGCATGAGTCCTGCCACTGCAAACTCGCTCATAACCATTGCAAAAATCCCGATTGCCAAGATATAGACGGCACCTGGGACTTTCATTGTTTCTTGTGACCGTTGCATAGTCGATTCCTCTCCCCGGCACCTTGGCCGGATTCCTTTTTTAAGTTGCAGACATCACCGCTGCGATAAGGGGGGACACCCGTATGACCGCTTTTAAGTACGAATGGAAGGGGAATGATGGAGGATGTTTTTAGGATCCGACACTCGCTTCGGAGGTTGATGAACAGTGCCTTAATGACCGAATCGCGCTGTGCAGACGCGGATTCACTCTCTGCCTCCAAAGAGCAACGTCCGCAGCGCCAACAAGAACCGCCCGGCGCGGGGTTTGAATCTCTGGAGCAGACCTGGAGTTTTCGGAATTCTTGCTCATACGTTTGTCCCTCCGTCGACGGCAAACGTGGCTCCAGTGATATACGACGCCTCGTCACTGGCTAGAAAAACGGCAACCCGCGCAATTTCAGACGGCTCACCATAGCGGCCAAGAATTGTTGCCGCTCGCTGAAAGTCCGAGGATGGCCCATTTTGGGGATTCATGTCAGTGTCAATCGAGCCGGGAGCAATTTCATTGACGCGAATTCCGCGCGCACCAAGGTCACGGGAAAGGCCGCGGGTGAAGCCGGTGACGGCCGCCTTGCTGGTGGCGTATGAGCTGAATCCTGCCGTGGGGACACGAGAGCCTAGGCAACTCCCAAGGTTGATAACCGCTCCCCCTCGGGGAATGTGTGGGACGACAGCCTGTGTGACGAGAAAGGGACCGACTATATTTGTTTTTATTGTGCGAGTGAGAACTTCATGAGAAATATCGATGAAATCGGGTGCGCTCATGTCGGCATATCCGGCATTGTTCACGAGCACATCGACCTTACCGCCCAGTGCCTTGACGGCCAAGTCGACAGCCCGCGTGATCGTATCCTCGCGTTCCAAATCCAGGTGAACGGCGTGGATCGGGTTTGCTGCCTGAGTGGCAATGCGACCAACCGTGTTTTCTGCCTCCTTCTGTCCAGTTCGGTAGGTAATTGCGACGCTATAGCCCGCAAGCGCAAACTGCGCTGCGATAGCAGCGCCGATGCCGCGATTTCCGCCAGTGACAAGGGCCGTCTTGGCTCGAAGTGCGCCGGTACCCACGGGACGTATGGTTTGAGTCATCTGTTCTCCCTTCCTGATTTCGATTCGTTGACATGAAAACTCTCCTCTTGGAGAGGCTGGTGTTCAGCGCTGTCGGGTATGGTTCGGCCCAGGGTGAAGGCCGTACCGCAGGCCGATTTCGGCCGCCCTAGCGTTGTCGCCCCCCTTGTCAATCGGATGTCTTCGCTCGGTACTGCCCCACCTTCGCCAGAATCAGCCCTTGCTGGGATTTATTGTATTTAAGAGTACAAAAAATACAAGGCATTTGTGATCTGTGCCGACTTGCCGTGTCGCTCCCTCCGTGCAAGGGCTAGGGGAAGGTCGCGCCCAAGGTGTAGGGGGGAGTTTTACAGTGAGGTCGGTGCGCTCAGGGGTTGGCCCGCGGGGAATCCATTGAGCCGGTGATGCAGCAAGATCGGCCATATCGCCAAGACGCTGTAAGGTGGGGTACGGCTGGGCGAAACCCCATCGAGCAGTCTTTCCGCTGCGTCTTCGATGCGGCACGAAGCACCGACCGAAACACGTGGCGCGCCTGCGCGAGCGCGAGTTCGTCAGTCAGACGCCATGGTCCAAACTGGAGGTGGGTGGGGTGTTGACGCGAAAGTGGGTGATTAGGTCAGCGTGGCCCCAAGGCTCATTCGTGCAATTCTATGCAACTGTGCTGGCTCCGCGCCAGTCTGGGCAATCACTCGCAGGCCAGAAACCACAGTGACAATCAATGTGGCCACGTCCTCAGGTGAGGACTGGGGGCGCACGCTACCATCGCGTTGTCCGACTTTCGCTGCCTCGGTCAGGAGAGAAATGCGGTGACTGAGATCATGGTCCAGAATAGCTTGGACCCGGGTGTCACTTTTTCGTATATCAGGAGACATAAACGTGTGTACGGTCATGCACCCGGCAGCATGCCCATTCTTGCGAGCCGCCCACTCCTCGTTGACAACCATCTCCACGATGCGCCAGAGCCGCGTACCACCATCAAGTTTGGCATCAGTCAATATAGCCTCTTGCTGAAGCGCCACGACTTCGACGTATCGTTGCAATGCCTGCACGAACAGTTCTTCCTTGGAGGTAAAAGCGTTGTACAGGCTACTCCGACGCAGGCCGGCCGCCTCGCACAGCTGCTCCGTGGAAGTATCAGCAAAGCCGTGAATGCGGAACTCTGCCGCCACGGAGTCTAGTACTGCCTCTGTATCGAAGGATCGTGGTCTACCCATGGTGAAATTTCATCAAATTTTGTACAAAATTATACAAAATTCGTATCCTTCCGTCACTCATATCTTCCAAAGTCTGCATGGGAATGCAGGTGGCGTGTCGGGCCGGCAAAACCGCCTCCATGGCATTGACGGGTTGCGCCGCAAGCGCAGCGCCTACAGCGCGCAGTTCAAACTGCAGGTGCTGGCCCGTCAGGATCGCGAACAGCTTTCCAGCCGCCAGGTCGCCGCGCTCTATGGTATCCGCGATCCCAACCAAGTCGTGGTCTGGCGACGCAATCTCTATCAAGGCCGCCTGCAGGCTTTCGAGAGCGAGAAAGAAGATCTTCCCCAAATGAAACCGGAGAAATGCTGTGCTGCGCCGTCGAACAAGGTCGCCACCAACAATGCGGTGCAATCCCTGTGCGCGGAGGTCGTGTAGCAAAATCCCCGCAGGGCGCACGCCGTGCGGGGTTTCTGCGGCCGGCGAGGTGCCGAAAGGCTTATTTCAGCTGACCAGCCCTGAGGTCTTCGAGCGCCTTTTTCACGCCCGCGCCATAGGCTGGATCGGCCTTGGTGCAGTGCTCGATATGCCGGTCGATGATGTGCTGCGATACGCCGTTGATGTTGCGCGCGGTGTTTGCGAACAGCAGTTGCTGCTTCTCGGGTGTGAGCAGGCGGAACAGGTCGCCGGGCTGGGTGAAGTAGTCGTCATCGTCCTCGCGGTAGTTCCAGCGCGCGGCGTCGCCGTAGAGCTTCTCGACCGGCTCGGCGTACTCGGGCTGCTCCTGCCATTCGCCCTTGGAGTTGGGCTCGTAGGCAAGCGTGCGGCCGTAGTTGCCGTCCACGCGCATCGCGCCATCGCGGTGGTAGGCGTGGTAGGGGCACTGGGGCGCGTTGACCGGGATCTGGTGGTGGTTCACGCCCAGGCGGTAGCGCGCGGCGTCGGAGTACGAGAACAGCCGCGACTGGAGCATGCGGTCGGGCGAGGGGCCGATGCCGGGCACCAGGTTGCTGGGCGCGAACGAGGCCTGCTCCACGTCGGCGTAGTAGTTGTCGGGGTTGCGGTTGAGCTCCATCACGCCGACCTCGATCAGCGGGAAGTCCTTCTTGCTCCACACCTTGGTCAGGTCGAAGGGGTGGAAGCGGTAGGTCTGGGCCTGCTCCTCGGTCATGATCTGCACGCACAGCTTCCACTTGGGGAAGTCGCCGCGGTCAATGGCTTCGAGCAGGTCGCGCTGGCTGCTTTCGCGGTCCTGGGCGACCACCGCGGCGGCCTCGGAGTCGCTCAGGTTTTCAATGCCCTGCTGGCAGACCCAGTGGAACTTGACCCAGTGGCGCACGCCATCCTGGCTGATGAGGCTGTAGGTGTGCGAGCCGAAGCCGTGCATGTGGCGGTAGCCGCGCGGAATGCCGCGGTCGCTCATCACGATGGTGATCTGGTGCAGCGCCTCGGGCAGGCCGGTCCAGAAGTCCCAGTTGTTCTCGGCGCTGCGCAGGTTGGTGTAGGGGTCGCGCTTGACGGCCTTGTTCAGGTCGGGGAACTTGAGCGGGTCGCGGAAGAAGAACACCGGCGTGTTATTGCCCACCAGGTCCCAGTTGCCTTCCTCGGTATAGAGCTTGACCGCGAAGCCGCGGATGTCGCGCTCGGCATCGGCCGCGCCGCGCTCGCCGGCCACGGTGGAAAAGCGCGCGAACAGCGGCGTCTGCTTGCCGATCTGCGAGAACAGCTTGGCGCGGGTGTAGCGGGTGATGTCGCCGGTGACGGTGAAGGTGCCGAAAGCGCCCGAGCCCTTGGCATGCATGCGGCGCTCGGGAATGACTTCGCGGTGGAAGTGGGCGAGCTTTTCGAGGTGCCACAGATCCTGCAGCAGCATGGGGCCGCGCGGGCCGGCGGTCATCGAGTCCTGGTTGTTGGGAACGGGGGCGCCTGCGGCGGTGGTGAGCTTGTCGGTCATCGTGCTTCCTTTCCGTGGGTGGGGGCTGTGCGGCTGGGCCGCCAGAAATTGCCATCGATCACTTTTCACGATCGATGAAAACCATTGTGTAGGATGGGCGCGCTTCTTCCAAGGTTTTGGCGATTGGGATTCCTCAACTCGGCGATAGCCATCGAGCCGCTTTGCGCTTGCGCAAAGGCGCGGGGTTCAGCGCCGCAGTGGCTGGACCAGGGTGCTCTTGCCGAACAGGCTCTGCACCAGGTCGACCACCAGCTCGGCGGTCTGGTTGCGCACATCCAGCGCGGGGTTCAGCTCCACGATGTCGAGCGAGCCGAGCAGGCCGGTGTCGGCGATCATCTCCATGCACAACTGGGCCTCGCGGTAGTTGGGGCCACCGCGCACCGTGGTGCCGGTGCCGGGCGCGATCTCGGGGTCGAGAAAATCCACGTCGAAGCTTACATGCAGGTGCGTGTGAGCGGCGCAGGCGCCGGCCAGCGGCGCCAGCGCGCGCGCCATCACCTCGCGCATGCCCAGCTCGTCGACCGCGCGCATGTCGTAGACCTCGATGTCGTGGGTCTTGATCAGCTGTTTTTCCTGCTCGTCCACGCTGCGCAGGCCGATCTGGCACAGCGATTGCCGGGCCAGCGCCGGCGCGAAGCCGGCCAGGCCCGCCAGTTCGGCCGGCCCCAGGCCGCACAGGCTGGCCACCGGAATGCCGTGCACATTGCCGCTGGGCGAGGTGGCGGGCGTGTTGAAGTCGGCATGGGCATCGAGCCACAGCACGCGCAGCTCTTTGCCGGCTGCGCGGCAGTGGCGCGCCACCGCGCTGATCGAGCCCACCGCCAGGCTGTGGTCGCCGCCCAGCATCAGCGGCAGGCGGCCGGCCGAGAGTGCGCCATGCACTGCGTGGTGCACTGAGCGGCTCCAGGCCAGGGCCTCTGCGTAGTTGCGCAGGCCGCTGGCCGCATCGCGCTCGCGGCGCAGGTTGGGCGGGCCGGCCAGGTTGCCGCTGTCGTGCACCTCGCAGCCCAGCCGGGCCAGCGCGGGGCCGAGCTGGGCCACGCGCAGCGCGTCGGGCCCCATGGCCGCGCCCAGGCGGCTGGCGCCGATGTCGGTGGGCACGCCGATGAGGGTGATGGCGGCAGGCGTGCCCATCTCAGGCCTGCCTTTGCCGGGCTGCCGGCGCCAGGGCCGTCGCTACGGCGCCCGCGCCGCGCACCAGGCCGTACAAGTCCTTGGGATCAGCCAGCTCGGGTATGAGGCGCAGCCCCTGCAGCAGCCCATGTTCGCGCGCCAGCGCCTGCATGTGGCGCATGGCCGAATAGTCTTCGAGCGCAAAGCCCACCGAGTCGAACAGCGTGATCTCGCCGGCATCGCGGCGGCCCGGCGCCTGCCCGGCGAGCACGCGCCAGATTTCGGTGACCGCGAAGTCCGCCGGCATCTGCTGCAGCTCGCCCTCGATGCGGGTCTGCGGCTCGAACTCGACGAACACGCGCGCCCGTTCGAGCACCGCCGCCTCCAGCTCGGTCTTGCCGGGGCAGTCGCCGCCCACCGCGTTCAGGTGCATGCCGGGCCGCAGCATGGCGGCGCGCAAGATGGTGGCATTGGTCTTGTCGGCGGTCACGGTGGTCACGATGTCGGCGCCGTGCACCGCCTCTTCGGCGCTGGCGCAGCAGGCCAGCTCCAGCGGCGCATCCCGCAGGTTGTGCACCAGCTTGCGCGTGGCGGCGGGGTCGATGTCGAACAGGCGCAGCTTGCGTATGCCCAGCAGGCCGGCGAAGCCCAGCGCCTGGAATTCGCTTTGCGAGCCATTGCCGATCAGCGCCATGGTGGTGCTGGCGGCGCGCGCCAGCCGCTTGGCGGCCATGACCGAGGTGGCGGCGGTGCGCAGCGCGGTGGTCAGCGTCAGCTCGCTGAGGAAGGTGGGGGCGCCGGTGTCCATGCGGGCGAGGGCGCCGAAGGCCATGATGGTGGGAATGCCGGCGCTGGTGTTGCGCGGGTGGCCGTTGACGTACTTGAACGCATAGTGCCGGGCATCGGCCACCGGCATCAGCTCGATCACCCCATGGGGCGTGTGCTGGGCCAGCCGAGCGGTCTTGTCGAAATCGTTCCAGCGGGCGAAATCCTGCTCCAGCGCCTGCACCATGCCGCGCAGGCATTCGACCAGGCCCACCTCGGCCACCAGGCACGCGGCGGCCGGGGTGCTCAGGTAGTCGATGGCGCAAGAATGGCTCGTTGGTGTGCTCAGCGGTATGGCCTGCATGGTGGGCTCCTGCGGTATCTTGTGTTGTCGCTGCAGCCAGTGTCGCGCATGGCAGCTTGAATGCCTAGCGGCAGAAATGCATCGAAATCGCCAATAATTTGGCAAAATGCCAGCCGAGGTTGAGCAAATGGACAATGTAGACCATGCCCTGATCGCCCTGCTGCGGCAGAACGCGCGCGAAAGCGTGGCCACGCTGGCCGCGCGGCTGGGCGTGTCGCGCGGCACGGTCGCCAACCGGCTGGCGCGGCTGGAGCAGGCGGGGGTGGTGGTCGGCTACACCGTGCGCCTGCGCCCCGATGCCCAGAGCGACCTGCTGCGCGCCTGGATGAGCATCGCGATCGAGGGCAACGACACGCGCCGCATCATGGTGCAGCTGCTGGGCGAGCCCGGCGTGGCCTCGCTGCACAGCACCAACGGCCGCTGGGACCTGCTGGCCGAGCTGCAGGTGGCAAGCCTGGAGGAGCTGTCGCGCGTGCTGGAGCGCATCCGCCTGATCAAGGGCATCAGCAATACCGAGACCAGCATCCACCTGGAGACTTTCCGGGCGGAGGGCTGACACGGCCCACGCCAGCTATGCCAGCTGCGTCGCCGTGCCCGCCAGCAGCTTCTGCACCAGGTCGGCGGACGAGGCGGCGGCGTACTTGCGCATCAACCGGGTGCGGTAGATCTCCACCGTGCGGTGGCTGATGTCGAGGCTGCGGCCGATCTCCTTGGAAGTCATGCCTTCGAGCAGCCGCGCGGCCACCTCGCGCTCGCGCGGCGTGAGCTCGGCGCGCACCGGGCGCAGCGCGCTCAGGTCCTCGAAGCTCCAGATGCCGCCCTCGTGCGGGTCGGCGCGGTTGAAGGCCCGGCCCATCACATGGCACCAGAACATCTCGCCGTTGGCGCGCTTCATGATGCGGTTGTCCGAATACAGACCGTGTGCATTCAAGATGGGCGCGATGCGCCGGCCCAGGCGCTCGTACTCGTCGGCGCTGGGGTAGAGCATCATGAAGGACTGGCCCACCATCAGCTCGCGCGAAGTGCCGAACATGGCGCAGACCTGCTCGTTGCAATCGACCATCACCCGCCGCCGCGAGACGACCAGGCCCACCGGCGCCATGTGGAAGGCTTGGGCATAGTCCAGGTCCGCTGTGTTCATATAGTGCTTGTCTTTACGAAATACTACGTATGTTAATACGTAGTATCCTATCGGACTTCGAAGCGGCAATCTCTTTCAGGAGACAAATGTGAGCAAGATTTATCCGAGCGCGGCAGAAGCCTTGAAGGGCGTCGTGGCCGACAACCAATTGCTGGCCGTCGGCGGCTTTGGCCTGTGCGGCATTCCCGAAGCGCTGATCGACGCGCTGGTGGCCAGCGGCGCCAAGAACCTGACGGTGGCCTCGAACAACGCCGGCGTCGACGGTTTCGGCCTCGGCAAGCTGCTCGACACCCGCCAGATCAAGAAGATGATTGCCTCGTACGTGGGCGAGAACAAGGAATTCGAGCGCCAGTACCTGGCGGGCGAGCTGGAGCTGGAGTTCACGCCCCAGGGCACGCTGGCCGAGAAGATGCGCGCCGGCGGCGCGGGCATCCCCGCCTTCTTCACCAAGACCGGTGTCGGCACGTTGGTGGCCGAGGGCAAGGAAACGCGCGAATTCGACGGCGAGACCTATGTGATGGAGCGCTCCATCGTGGCCGATGTGTCGCTGGTCAAGGCCTGGCGCGCCGACACCTCGGGCAACCTGCAGTTTCGCCTGACGGCGCGCAACTTCAACCCGGCGGCGGCCACCTGCGGCAAGCTGTGCATCGTCGAGGTGGAGGAAATCGTGGAGCTGGGCCAGCTCAAGCCCGACGAGATCCACCTGCCTGGCATCTATGTGCACCGCCTGGTGCTGAACAAGGCCCCGGAAAAGCGCATCGAGAAGCGCACGATCACTGAGAAGAAATAAGGAGCCCGACATGCCTTGGACCCAAGACCAGATGGCCGCGCGCGCGGCGCAAGAACTCGAAGACGGTTTCTACGTCAATCTCGGCATCGGCATCCCCACGCTGGTGGCCAACCATACTGGCGACAAGCAGGTGTGGCTGCAGTCCGAGAACGGCATGCTGGGCATCGGCCCGTTCCCGACCGAGGACGAAATCGACGCCGACCTGATCAATGCCGGCAAGCAGACCGTGACCACGCTGCCGGGCTCGTCCATCTTCGGCTCGGACCAGTCGTTCGCGATGATCCGCGGCGGCAAGATCAACCTGTCCATCCTGGGCGCCATGCAGGTGTCCGAAAAGGGCGACCTGGCCAACTGGATGATTCCGGGCAAGATGGTCAAGGGCATGGGCGGCGCGATGGACCTGGTGGCCGGCGTCAAGCGCGTGATCGTGCTGATGGAGCATGTGGCCAAGAAGAAGGACGGCACCACCGACCTGAAGATCCTGCCCAGCTGCACGCTGCCGCTGACCGGCGTGGGCGTGGTCGACCGCATCATCACCGACCTGGGCGTGTTCGACGTGACCGAGCAGGGCCTGAAGGTGATCGAACTGGCCGACGGCGTGAGCTTCGACGAAGTGCAATCCAAGACGGGCGCGACGCTGGTGCGCTGAGCCCGGTTTTGCCCCGCAGCAGGAACGCAGCCTTGGGCTGCGTTTTTTCACCGCCGGGCCGCCCCAAGGTGAAAAGCGCCCCTCTTGGAGGGGCAGCGACCCAACGCACTGGGGAGCGTGGGGAGCTACATTTCACTCCAGCGCCTTGCCCATGTCCTCCACCACCTTCTTGGCGTCGCCGAAGACCATCATGGTCTTGTCCATGTAGAACAGCTCGTTGTCCAGGCCCGCATAGCCGGCGGCCATGGAGCGCTTGTTGACGATCACGGTCTTGGCCTTGTAGGCCTCCAGGATGGGCATGCCGTAGATGGGGCTGCCCTTGACGTGCGCGGCCGGGTTCACCACGTCGTTGGCGCCCAGGATGATGGCCACGTCGGCCTGGCCGAACTCGCTGTTGATGTCCTCCATCTCGAAGACCTGGTCGTAGGGCACTTCGGCCTCGGCCAGCAGCACGTTCATGTGCCCCGGCATGCGGCCCGCCACCGGGTGGATGGCGTATTTCACGGTCACTCCCCGCTCGGTGAGCTTGTCGGCCAGTTCCTTGACCGCATGCTGCGCACGCGCCACGGCCAGGCCGTAGCCGGGCACGATGACCACGGTCTCGGCATTGCCCAGGACGAAGGCCGCATCGTCGGGGCTGCCGCTTTTCACGTTGCGCTGCTGCTGGGAGCCCGCCGCCGCGCTGGCGGCCTCGCCGCCGAAGCCGCCCAGGATCACGCTGAAGAACGAGCGGTTCATGGCCTTGCACATGATGTAGCTCAGGATGGCGCCCGAGCTGCCCACCAGCGAGCCCGCGATGATCAGCATGCTGTTGTTCAGCGAGAAGCCGATGCCCGCCGCCGCCCAGCCCGAGTAGCTGTTGAGCATGGACACGACCACCGGCATGTCCGCGCCGCCGATGGGGATGATGAGCAGCACGCCCAGCAGCAGTCCCAGGGCGATGACCAGCACGATGTCCATCCAGCTTTGGCTGTGCCAGAAGCCGAAGACGAAGAAGGCCGCGGCCAGGCCCAGCACGGCGTTGAGCGCATGCTGGCCCTTGAACTGCACGGGCGCGCCCTGGAACAGGCGGAACCTGTATTTGCCGCTGAGCTTGCCGAAGGCGATCACCGAGCCGGTGAAGGTGACGGCGCCGATGAAGGCGCCCAGCGCCAGTTCCACGCGGTTGCCGCCCGGGATGGTGCCGCCCTTGGCCGTGATGGCAAAGGCCCAGGGCTCGGCCACGGCGGCGACGGCGATGAACACGGCCGCCAGGCCGATCATGCTGTGCATGAAGGCGACCAATTCAGGCATCTTGGTCATTTCCACGCGCTGGGCCATGACGGCGCCGGCCGTGCCGCCGACCAGCAGGCCCAGCAGCACCCAGCCCAGGCCCAGGGCACCACCGCCCGCGATCCCGCCCGCCAACTGCACGATGAGCGCCGCCGTGGTCAGCACGGCGATCACCATGCCGGCCATGCCGAACAGGTTGCCGCGGATGGACGTGGTGGGATGCGACAGCCCCTTGAGCGCCTGGATGAAGCAGACGCTGGCCACCAGGTAGAGCAATGTGACGAGATTCATGCTCATGGCTGGCCCCCCGCCTTGGCGTCCTTGCCCTCCTTGGCCGGAGCGCTCTTGCGCTCCTTCTTGCGGAACATCTCCAGCATGCGCCGCGTGACCAGGAAGCCGCCGAACACGTTGACCGCGGCCAGCGCCACGGCCAGCACGCCCATGGTCTTGCCCAGGCCCGTTTCCGTGAGCGCCGCCGCCAGCATGGCGCCGACGATGACGATGGCCGAGATGGCATTGGTCACCGCCATCAGCGGCGTGTGCAGCGCGGGCGTGACGGTCCAGACCACGTGGTAGCCCACGTAGATGGCCAGCACGAAGATGATGAGATGGATGATGGTGGGGGATACGGCTTCCATGTCATTTCCTCCGCGTTACGGTCAGTTGGCCTTCATGGACCATCAGGCACGCGGCCACGATGTCATCCTCCATGTCCACATGCAGGGCGCCATCCTTGTTGATGATGAGCTTCAGAAAATCGAGCACGTTGCGTGCATACAGGGCCGAGGCATCGGCCGCCACCAGCGCCGCCAGGTTGGTCAGGCCCACGATGGTCACGCCATGCGTGACCACGGTCATGCCGGCCTGGGTCAGCGGGCAGTTGCCGCCGCCCTGGGCCCCGCGTCCTGCCGCCAGGTCCACGATGACGGCGCCGGGCTTCATGGCCTGCACCATCTCGGCCGTGACCAGCACGGGCGCGGGCCGGCCGGGGATCAGCGCCGTGGTGATGACCACGTCGGCCTGGGCCACGCGCTTGGCCACCTCGGCCTTCTGGCGGTCCAGCCAGCTTTGCGGCATGGGGCGTGCGTAGCCGCCCACGCCTTCGGCGGCTTCCTTTTCCTCGGCCGTCTCGTAGGGCACGTCGATGAACTTGCCGCCCAGGGATTCGACCTGCTCGCGCACGCTGGGCCGCACATCGCTGGCCTCGATCACGGCGCCCAGGCGCTTGGCCGTGGCAATGGCCTGCAGGCCCGCCACGCCCACGCCCAGCACCACGACGCGCGCGGCCTTTACCGTGCCGGCCGCCGTCATCAACATGGGAAAGAAGCGCTGGTACTGGTTGGCCGCAATCATCATGGCCTTGTAGCCGGCGATATTGGCCTGGCTGGACAGCACGTCCATGCTCTGCGCACGCGTGGTGCGCGGCGCCGCCTCCAGCGCATAGGCCGTCACGCCCGCATCGGCCAGGCGCTGCAGGCCTGCGGGCTGGAACGGGTCCAGCATGCCGACCAGGGTCGCGCCCTTGCGGATGCCGGCCAACTCGTCCTCCGAAGGGATGCGGACCTTGAGCACCAGGTCGGCGCCCAGGGCGCCGGCCGCCTCGACGATCTCCGCGCCCGCTGCCTCGTACAAGGCATCGGGCACGCTGGCCGCCACTCCCGCCCCCGCCTGCACGCGCAGCACATGGCCTTGCGCGCGCAGCTTCTTGACGGTCTCGGGGGTCGCGGCCACCCGGGTTTCTCCTGCCATGGTCTCGGCAGGCACACCTATCAACATATAAGGTCTCCTTGGGTCAGGCGAATTCGAGGATGACGGCGTCCAGCGCCAGCACATCGCCGGCCTGGGCCACGACGCGGACCACGGTGGCCGGCGTCTCGGCGCACAGGCTGACTTCCATCTTCATGGCTTCGACGATGCACAGCACTTCGCCCGCGGCAACGCTGCGGCCTTCCTCGGCCATTACGGCGAGCACCTTGGCCGGCATGGGGCTGCGCAGCTGCATGCCGGTTGGCGCGCTTTGGCGCACCGGCATCAGGGCCAGCATCTTGGCCTCCAGCGGGCTCAGCACGCGGGCGCTGGCCTGCAGGCCGGCATGCGTGAGCAGCCAGCCAGCCTCGCCTTCGGGCGGAATGCGGCGCACCTGCACGGCCATCGCTTCGCCATCAACACTGCCCTGCCAGGTGGGTCGGCCTGGCGTCCAGTCGGAGCGCACGCAGGCAGTTTGCCTCGTGGCATGGTCGCGCACGCGCCAGGCGCCCGGAACGCGCTCGACGGTCAGGGCGTGGACCTGCCCACCCAGCAGCACTTTGCGTTCACGCGCTGCGAGGCATGCATCACCCCCGCGCGGCCAGGTCAGTGCATCCATGGCGGCGGCCACGGCCGCCAGCCGTAAGGCGTCCTGCGCCTCGGGCGCGCGCGGTGCGAAGTTGCCCTGGAATTCCTCGGCGATGAAGGCGGTGGACAGGCGTCCTTCGCGCCAGCGCGGGTGGCGCATCAGCGCCGAGAGGAAGGGCAGGTTGTGTGCGATGCCTTCGATGGCAAAGGCATCCAGCGCCTGTGCCTGGGCCGCGATGGCTTGCTCGCGCGTGGGCGCGTGCGTGACCAGCTTGGCGATCATGGGGTCGTAGTGGATGGGGATTTCCCCGCCCTCGAACACGCCGGTGTCGTTGCGCACGGTCACGCCGTCGTGCACGCGCTCGGCCGGTGGCCGGTAGGTGGTGAGCCGGCCTGTGGAGGGCAGGAAGCCGCGCGCCGGGTCTTCGGCGTAGACACGTGACTCGACGGCCCAGCCCGACAGGTGGACATCTTCCTGGCGCATCGGCAGCGGCTCGCCGGCCGCGATGCGGATCATTTGTTCTACGAGATCGATGCCGGTGACGAGCTCCGTGACCGGGTGCTCGACCTGCAGCCGCGTGTTCATCTCCAGGAAGTAGAAAGACTTGTCCTGGCCGCAGACGAATTCGACGGTGCCGGCCGAGTCGTAGTGCACGGCGCGCGCCAGCGCCACGGCCTGCTCGCCCATGCGCTGGCGGGTATCCGCATCCAGCAGTGGCGAGGGCGCCTCTTCGATCACTTTCTGGTTGCGCCGCTGGATCGAGCATTCGCGCTCGCCCAGGTAGACGATATTGCCGTGCTTGTCGCCCAGGACCTGGATCTCGATGTGGCGCGGCTGGACGATGAACTTCTCGATGAACACACGGTCGTCGCCAAAGGAAGATGCGGCTTCCGAGCGCGAGCGCGCGAAGCCGTCAGCGACTTCAGCGGCCGAATGTGCGATGCGCATGCCTTTGCCGCCGCCGCCGGCCGAGGCCTTGATCATGACCGGATAGCCGATCTCGTCGGCGATCTGAACGGCATGCTCCGTGTCGCGGATCACGCCCAGGTGGCCCGGCACGGTGGATACCTGGGCCGCGCGCGCGCATTTCTTGGATTCGATCTTGTCGCCCATGGCCTCCATGGCCTCGGGATTGGGGCCGATGAAGGCGATGCCCGCTTCCTGCAGCGCGCGCGCGAAGGCTGCGCGCTCGGACAGGAAGCCATAACCCGGGTGCACGGCCTGGGCGCCGGTCTGCCGGCAGGCCTCGACAATGCGCTCGATGGCCAGGTAAGACTCAGCGGCTGGCGCGGGCCCCACGCGCACGGCTTCGTCGGCCATGCGTACGTGCAGCGCGCGTGCATCGGCGTCGGAATGGACGGCCACGGTGCGTATGCCCATGCGCCGCGCCGTTTTGATGATGCGGCAGGCGATTTCTCCGCGATTCGCAATCAGGATCTTCTCAAACATGCTGTGCCCTCGCGGAGAAACCGCCTGCACACGCTGCGCGTGCCATGCAATTTGTTGAAACACCCGCTGCGCGGCCGTTTTCTCCGCGATTCGCGATCAATATCTTGGTGAACATGCCCACTCCCCTTGCAGATAGTTCCTCTCGGCCAGCTGGGACAGCGCACGGATGACGCACGGGCGTGTGCTGCGTGGCGCGATGACGGCGTCCACCTCCCCCATGGCGGCGACGGCGGCGGGCTCCAGCGACCGCGCTGCCTCGGCCTCGGAAGCGCCCAGGGCCACGGCGCCCGGCGTGCCGATGAGGCCGATCCGGGCCTGGGGCCAGGCATAGACGAGGTCGGCACCCAGGGCGCGCGCGCCCATGAGCATTCCGGCTGCGCCGAAGGCACGCCGCAGCACCACCGTGACCACGGGCACGCCCGCGCGTGCCTGCGCCGCCAGCAGCTCGGCGGCGTCGCGGGCAATCCCCGCGCGCTCCTGCTGGACGCCGGGTAGAAAGCCCGGAGTGTCCACCAGGTTGAGCAGCGGCACCGCAAAGGCATTGCACCAGCGCACGAAGCGCGCGGCCTTGCGTGCGGCCGCAGCATCGAATACGCCCGCGAGCGCCAGGGATTGATTGGCCACCACGCCGACACTGCGTCCGTCCAGGCGCACGAAGCCGATCACGAGGTTGGCCGCGTACGCGGATTGCAGTTCCATGAAATCGCCGCCGTCGGCGATTTCGCGGATCACTTCCCGAACGTCATAGCCCGCCTCGGGCTGTTCGGGGATCAGTGTCTCCAGGGCGGGAGCCTCGCGCGTGGCATCGTCCAGGCAGGGCCAGGGCGCGGCATCGCTGCGCCAGGCGCCGCGCCGGCATTCCGGCAGGAAGGAAAACATGCGCCGCACTTTGAGCAGCACCTGTACGTCATCGCCGCAGACGGCATCGGCCAGGCCGGATTCGCCGGCATGCATGCCGGGGCCGCCGAGCGCGGCCGTCGTGGCTTCTGCGCGCGTGGCCGCCAGCAGGGGCTGTGGGCCGCTCAGGTAGAGCGCGCTGTCGTCGCCGGCCATCAGCACGAAGTCGGCAAGCGCGGCCAGCACGGCATCGGCGCCAGGACATTCGCCCATCACCACGGCCAGCTGGGGAATCTCGCCCTGGGCCCGCGCAGTGCAGCGGGCGATCGCGCCAAAGCCTGTGAGGGCACCCAGGCCTGCTTCCAGCCGCAGGCCGGCCGTGTCATACAGGCCGATCAGCGGCGCGCGGATGCGCAGTGCCTGCTCCTGCAGCCGCAGGATCTTGCGTGCATGCACTTCGCCCAGCGTGCCCCGGGCGGTGGTGAAGTCCTTGGCGAAGACGCAGACGCTACGCCCCGCGATGCGCCCCTGGGCGGTGATGACGCCATCGCCCAGGGCGTCTGGCACAGCGCCTGCGGCCAGTTCGGTCATGGACCCGGGGTCGAGCAGCAGCGCCAGGCGTTCGCGCGCGCTAAGGCGGCCGCGTGCGTGCCGGGCGTCGGCCTGGTGCTGCGCCGGGCCGGGAACAGGGGTGGACATGGGGGGCAACTCCAACTGGTCGGAAACATGGGAGCGGTGCGCCCGGCCCCCCCCGGGCGGGGCACGGCCGGTGCGTCAGCGCTGCTTTTCGGCCGCGTAGGCGCGCAGGCGGGGAACGATTTCCCGGGCGATGATCTCGATCTGCTCCATCTCGTACTTGTAGGGCACGAAGACGAGCTTTTGCACACCCGCGTCGATATGTTCCTTGAGCTGGGCCACGCATTCGTCCACATTGCCCATGATGGCGCTGTCCATGGTGGATTTGCTGCCCTGGGCAATGTCGAAGTCCACGTTGAGCCACTGCATCATGGTTTCCTCGACCGCGGCGCACGAGGCGCCGACCATGATGGGCAGCTGGTTGCCGTTCATCAGCGTCGCGGGATCCCTGCCGGCCTCGGCCGCGTAGGCGCAGACCTTGGCCCAGGATTCGACGAAGGCGTCGGGCTTGTAGAAATAGGTCAGCCAGCCGTCGCCTTCGACCGCAGCGCGCTTGAGCACGCGGTCGGCATAGCCGCCGATCAGCAGCGGGCAGGGCTTTTGCACGGGCTTGGGGAACATCACGCCGGCCGGGATCTTGTGGTTGCCCCATTCGCCGTTGACCATGTCCTCGGTCCACAGGCGCTTCATGATCTCGATGTTGTCGCCCATGATCTTGCCGCGCTGCTCATAGGGCACGCCCACCGCGTCGAACTCGCGCTTGTACCAGCCGGCGGCCATGGCCATCAGCATGCGGCCGTTGGAGAGCTGGTCCATGCTGGAGATCTGCTTGGCCAGAATGACCGGGTTGCGCAGCGGCAGCACCAGGATGCCGGTGGACAGCTTGATCTTCTTGGTGCGCGCCGCGATGGCGGTCAGCAGGGTCAGCGAGTCGATGATGGGAAAGTGCGGGTCCACGCCGAGGAAGATGTGGTCCCAGACCCAGATCGAGTCGAAGCCCAGCTCCTCCATGCGGACGCCATATTCCACCAGCGCCCCGGCGTCGGGCATCTGGGGGAAGGCCGTGAAGTTGCGGGCTGCGATGCCAAAGGTTCCGTGCAGTGTGCTCATGTGCTCTCCATTCGGTATAGGGGGGAAGAGGGGGCCTGCGGCTCGTCAAGCGATGTACAGGCGGTCGGGATCCAGCGTGCGCAGAGCATTCAGCTCGCGCTCGCCGGGCGGGACGGTGATGGGGATGCGCTCGTCGTGCAGCAGCGTGAAACCCGTGTTGTCCTGCACGCGCTCCAGCGTCACGCCCTGGTGCAGGGCGACGATCTTCATGTGCCGCGTGGTCTCGTCGAAGCCGAAGATGCCCAGGTCGGTCACCACGCGGAACATGCCGCCCGCGGGCAGGCCGCGTTCGCGCCGCGTGTTGCCGCCGTCCAGAAAGCCCGGGCTGGTGATGAAGTCCACCTTGTCCACGAAGCGGCGGCGCTCATGCTTCATGGCCACGATCATGTGGGTCAGGCTGGAGATGTCGTTGCCGCCGCCGGTGCCCGGCAGGCGGGTCTTGGGGTTGGCGGGGTCGCCGATGTACGAAGAGTTGAGGTTGCCGTACTTGTCGATCTGCGCCCCGCCCATGAAGCCCACGTCCACATGGCCGCGCTGCAGCAGCAGCAGGACCTCGGTGCTGCTCATCACCATGTTGGCGCGCTTGGTGCAGCGCTGCTCGTTGGTCGAGGGCGGCAGCTGGCCGGGCCTGATGATGGGGCCGAGCACGCCGCCCTCGAACAATATGGTCAGGCCGGGGCAGTGCAGGCCCTGGGCCAGGGTGGCGGCCAGCAGGGGCACGCCGACGCCGGCGAACACGACCTGTCCTTCCTGGAGCAGGCGCGAGGCCATCACGGCGAGCAGTTCGCTGGCGCTGCAGTCGCCAGCGTTGGAGGTTGCGGTGTCAGTCATTGAGCATGCTCCTGCCGCGGCGCGCGGCGTCCAATAGTTCCTCCAGACCCAGCAGGGCCAGGTAGTCGGTCCACGAGGCTGGCTCGCGCACATAGCGCTGCAGATAGGCCTGCATGCCGGCCACGGGGTCCGCGTTGACCTGGGCCGTGTAGGCGTCCAGGTGCGAGAACAGCGGCTCGTAGACGTTGGTGCATTCGTGCGGCGCGCAGCCATAGGGCACCTCGACCACGGCATCGACGGCGATGAAAGGGATCTTGGTCTGGTCCGGGTTGCGGCGGATCTGGTCGTTGGAGACGATGCGCTCGGTCGTCAGGATCACGCGATTGGCGGCCAGCGCCAGGTCGATGTCCATGAAGCTCAGGCCGTCGAGCTGCGCATTGCCATAGGCATCGCAGCGCTGCACATGGATCAGTGCGACGTCGGGGTTCAGTGCCGGCACCAGCAGCAGGTCCTCGTCCGTGAACGGGCACTTGGTGGCCAGGGCCTCGGGGCGCATGCGCAGCACGTCGGAGCCCAGCATGGGCCGCATCGGCAGGTAGGGCACGCCCATGGCGCCGGCGCGAAAGCGCAGGCCCATGGCCAGGTGGCTCCATTCGTCGTAGCGCGTCTGCCCGCTCTCCACATAGTGGCGCATCACCTTGGAGATGCCCCAGACGATGCCCTGGCTGAACCAGCTGGTCTGGATGCGGTCGCAGATACCCGAGGCGAACAGCAGGTCGCCCTCGCTGGAGACGATGCTGCGCGAGACGTCCAGGTGTTTCTTGCCCGCGCGGATGAGCTGCCAGATCATGGCCATCGGTGTGCGCGACAGCGTGCTGCCGCCAATGCCGACCTTGTCGCCATCGTTGACCAGCGCGGCCGCCTGCTCCAGCGTCATCACTTTTTCACGCAGGCTGCGGTCACGCCGGGCGAGATCGGCGCGCAGCTCCAGATACGGTTTTACCTCCATAGGGCCTCCTTGTTCGCCGCTGGGCCAGCGGCATGCCTATTGCACCAATGCGCCCATGCCGCCTGGGCTGCACGCACATGGTCTGATTACTTGATTTGATTGTTTGATGGTTGTTCTATTGTTAGTATCTTAGCATTTCAAGAAAAATAATCGGCTACAGGAAAACCCGATAATTAATTCTATGAGATGGTCTTATAGTTGTACCAATATTAGAAAGAATAGGCAAGGCAAGACCGCAGCATGACGGTCGCCGCGACATTCGACAACCAAGGAGACCAGCGTATGAAGCAGAAATGGGCAAGAGGTGCTGCCGTCGGCATCGCCATGGCGTGGGGCATGTCGGCGCTTGCGCAAAACAGCGCCATCAACGTCGGCGTGAATCAGCCGTTGACCGGTGCGGTTGCGGCATCGGGCAACTTCGTCACCAATGGCGCGCGGATCGCGGCCGACGAAATCAACGCGCGCGGCGGTGTTGGCGGGCACCGCCTCAACTTGGTGATAGAAGACAACAAGAGCAACCCCACCGAGGCTGCGAATGCGGCCGAAAAGCTCATCGTGCGGGACAAGGTGCCCGTCATCATGGGGGCCTGGAGCTCCACCTACACGCTGGCCGTGATGCCAAAGCTGATGGAATACAAGGTGCCAATGCTGGTGGAGACGGCCAGTGCCGACAAGATCACCCAGCTCGGCAATCCCTTTGTGTTCCGCATCAGCCCGACCAGCGGCATGGAAGCGGCGAGCTTCGCGCGCCATGTGGAGCCGCTGAAGATCCGCAAGGCCGATTTCCTGGTCGTCAACAACGACTGGGGGCGTGGCGCGGCCGAGGCCTTCGGCAGCATGCTCAAATCCCGAGGCGCCAGTGTTGGCCGCGTCGAGCTGATGGATGCAGCCGCGCAGGATATGTCGGCGCAGCTCTCGCGCATCAAGTCCTCGGATGCCGATACGTTGTTCGTCACCACCGCGGTCGAGCAGCTGACGCTGGTGCTCAAGCAGGCCCAGGCTCTGGGTCTCAAGCGCCTGATCGTCACCACGGGCGGATCGCAGAATCCCGACCAGCTCATCGCGCAGGCAGGGGCGGCGGCCAACGGGACCATCCACAGCGTCATCTTCCTGCCATGGTTCCCGGAGATGGCGGCCAACGAGGCCGTGATGCGCAGCTTTGTCGCCGAATGGGGCAAGCGTGGCTACGATCCGACTGGCATGACCGAGGGTGCGCGCGGCTACGATGGCATCATGGCGATCGCCGCAGCCATCGAGAAGGCGGGCGCCGCCGACCCGGAGAAGATCCGCGCCGCGCTGTGGCAGGTGCAGCTCACCGGCCTGACCGGCAAGATCGTCTTCGCCAAGACCGGGCAGGCCGCAAAGGAGAGCGGCCAGAGCACGCCGCAGGTTCACCTCGTGAAGATCGACGACGGGAAGATCACGATGCTCAAGTAGGGCCTGCCGGCGGCAGCGCCGCTGCACGGCGCAGCCGCCTGGCGCTTTCCCATCACCTTACAGCCTGCCAGGAACTCCAGTGGACCAACTCAGCCAGCACATTGCCAATGCGCTGATCCTCGGGGGCACTTATGCTCTCTTGGGGATCGGCCTCACCTTGATCCTCGGGATCATGAAGATCGTCAACTTCACGCATGGTGAGCTCTATGCGTTCGGTGGCTTCATGGCCTACTTCTTCACCTCCAGCCTGGGCCTGAATTTCTTCGCGGCCCTGGTCATCTCCGTCACGCTGGGGATTTTGCTGGGCGCCGTGCTCGAGCGCCTGGTGCTGCGGCGGATGCGCGGCGCCGACATCGACTCCACCATGGTGGTCATGATCGGCTGCTGGATCGCATTGCAGAACCTTGCGCTGCTGGTATGGGGAGGCGTGGCGAAATCCGTGCCCACGCCGTTCCCGGCCGAGCCGCTGAATATCGGGCCCGTGTCGCTGTCATGGCTGCGCGTCTTCGTGCTGGCCGCGGCGCTGGGCCTGATCCTCGCCGTCTATCTGCTGATCCACCGAACGCCGCTGGGCAAGGCCATGCGCGCCACCTTCCAGGACCGTGAGACGGCTTCGCTGATGGGCATCAACGTCAACGCCATCTACACCGCGACCTTTGCGCTTGGCTCGGGCCTGGCGGCGGCTGCCGGCGCGTTGATGGGGCCGGTGTTCGTGGTCACCACGACCATGGGCAACGTGGCCGCGCAAAAGGCCTTCGCCATCGTGATCCTGGGTGGCTTGGGCAGTATCCAGGGCGCCACCATCGGCGGCTTCATCCTGGCTTTCGCCGAGGAGCTTGGTTCCGGCTACATCTCGTCCGGCTACCGTGATGCGATGGGGTTCATCCTCATCATCCTGGTGCTGATGTTCAAACCTACGGGCCTGTTCCGCGTACGCGGGGAGAGAATCGGATGAAAACCATCGCCACGCTTGCGCTGCTCGCGGCGCTCCTGTCCGTGCCCTGGTGGATGACGGATCAGTATTACCTGCACATCATCATCACCACCGGCATCTTCATCGTGGGTGCCATGAGCCTGAACCTGCTGCTGGGTTATACAGGCCAGCTGAGCCTGGGCCATATCGCATTCTTCGGCATCGGCGCCTATGCGAGTGCGCTGAGTTCGCTGGGCTTCGACATTCCCGTATTCTGGGGCGACGGTCGCATCGTCCACACACCCTGGCCTCCCGTGGCCGGGGTGCTGGTGGGGACTGTGCTGGCCGGCGTCTGCGGCTGGGTCGTGGGGCGGCTGTCGTTCAAGATCCGCGGCGCCTATTTCGTGATCGTGACCATCAGCTTCGCGGAGGTCACCCGCCTGGTGGCGCTCAACTGGGTGGACCTCACGCAGGGCCCGCTGGCGCTGAGCAATATTCCGCCGCTGGGCTACCGCCTGCCCATCTTCGGTGAGGCCGAGTTCTGGTCCAAGGTGCCCAACTACTACCTGGTGCTGGGCCTGGGAGTGCTGTCCTACCTGCTGATTCGCCGCATCGTGCATTCACGCATGGGCCGAGCCATGGTCGCGCTGCGCGAGAACGAGTCGCTGGCCACTTCGGTGGGCATCGATGTGACGCGCTACCTGGTGTTCGCCGCCGTGGCTTCGGCAGCGCTCGCCGGTGCCGCGGGCGCACTGTACGCCCACTACATCCGCATCATCGACCCAGACATCTTCCTCTTCATCTACACGGTGACCATGGTGATCATGGTGGTGACTGGCGGCAAGGGCACGCTGGCCGGGCCCATCGTCGGCGGCGTGATCTTCGGTGCATTGCCCGTGGGGCTGCGTGCCGTGGCTGCTCCAGAGGCCCAGTGGATCGTCTATGGGGTTGCGATGGTGCTGGTCGTGTTCTTCCTGCCGCGCGGCATCGTGCCCGCCGTCTCCGGCTGGTGGCACCGCAGGATGCGCAGTACGCCGTGCCATGTGCGTCCGCAGCCGGTGGGCGGCCAAGCTTGCGCCGCCGCGGTTGCGACGCGGCGTGCCGGGAGCCCGACATGAGCGCCGCCAAGACGCCGGCACTGCTGTCCGTCGACCGCGTGGCCGTGCATTTCGGCGGCCTCGTGGCCATTTCGGACATGAGCTTCGACGTGAAGGAGGGTGAGCTCGTCAGCCTGATCGGCCCCAACGGGGCCGGCAAGACCACGGCCTTCAACGTCATCACGGGCTTCATGCGCCCGACCAAGGGGCAGGTGCACTTCGGCGGCACCGCGCTGCACCGACTCAAGCCGCACGAGGTGGCCGGCGAGGGCCTGGTGCGCACTTTCCAGCGTACCAGCCTGTTCACCACGAACACCGTGTTCGAGAACGTGCTCACGGGCCTGCACCTTTCGGGGCGGGCCTCCGCCTGGTCCACGCTGCTGGCGCTGCCGGCCATGCGCCGCGAGGAAGCCCGGCTGCGCGAGGCGGTCTGGGAAGTACTGGACTTTGTGGGTATTGCGCACCATGCCAACGAACTGGGCGGTGCGCTGCCCTACGGCGCGCAGCGGCTGCTGGGCGTGGCTGTGGCGCTGGCGGCGCGGCCCCGGCTGCTGCTGCTGGACGAGCCGGCTGCGGGCATGAACCCTTCCGAGACGGCGGAGTTCATGGACCTGCTGGCCAAGATCCGCCGGGGGGGCATCAGCCTGCTGCTGGTCGAGCACGACATGCCGCTGGTCATGGGTGTGTCCGACCGCATCGTGGTGCTCAACTATGGAAAAATCATCGCCGATGGCACGCCTGCGCAGATCCAGGCCAACCCCGAGGTGATCCGAGCCTACCTTGGGCAGGGGATCAAGCATGCTTGAAATCAGCGGAATTGTGTGCCGCTACGGCAAGGTGGAGGCGGTCAAGAAGGTGTCGCTGCGCGTGGACCGGGGCGAGTTCGTGACCATCATCGGCGCCAACGGCGCGGGCAAATCGTCCACGCTCAAGGCCATCTCGGGGTTGCTGCCGCCGTCTTCGGGCTCGATTGTGTTCGAGGGCGTGGACATCACGCGCGCCACGCCGCAGCGCATCCTGTCGCTGGGAATAGCGCACTGCCCCGAGGGGCGGCGCGTGTTTCCGCAGATGACCATCCAGGAGAATCTTGAGCTTGGCGCTTTCCGCCGCCGCGACAAGGCCGGCACCGCCCAGGACATGCAGCGCATCTTCGACAGCTTCCCCAAGCTGCACGAGCGGCGCCAGCAGATGGCCGGCACGCTGTCGGGCGGCGAGCAGCAGATGCTGGCCATCGGCCGCGCACTGATGTCGCGGCCCAGGCTGGTTCTGTTCGACGAGCCTTCGCTGGGCCTGGCGCCCAACATCGTGGAAAAGACCTTCGAGGTCATACAGCGCGTGCGCGCCGACGGCGCCACCGTGCTCATGGTGGAACAGAACGCCTATGCCGCACTGGACATGTGCGACCGCGCCTACCTCTACGAGTCGGGCACCATGACTTTGCAGGGCACGGGGGCCGAGCTGATCAGCGATCCGCACGTGCGCAAGGCTTATCTGGGTGGGTGAGGTCCTGCCTCGAAGGGGCATGACCCGAAACCATGAAAAATGGCCCCCAAGCTTGCTCACTGCGTGTAGCCGCGGCCCCCGAGGGGGCGCTTTTCATCTTGGGGCGGCCCGGCGATGAAAAATGACCCCCACGCTTGCTCACTGCGTGTAGCCGCTGCCCCCCGAGGGGGCGCTTTTCATCTTGGGGCGGCCCGGCGATGAAAAAGGAGCGCGAAATGCGCTCCCTTTTTCGTTCTCGAGCGGGCCAGATCGGATGCCTGTATTTCCGTTTCTGCGGCATTCACCACTGCCGCTTCCCCAAGGAACAGGGGCGGGCAGGCTCAGAAGTCGAGCTGTTCCGGATGGATGCGCAGCGCAGCCGCGATCTTTTCGCGCGAGGACTTGCGCGGTTTGGTGCTGGCTTCGAGTTGGGCATAGGCGCTTTGGCTGATGCCGATGCGCTGCGCTACATCGGCCTGGGTCAGTTTCAGATGGGTACGCCAGGCTTTCGCGGGCGCCATCCCCTCGTCGAACACCAGCTTGACGACGGCATCAGGCACGAGGTCGTTCGCCTGCTCGAAGTGTTTGATGAACACGTCGTAAGGCATGACGACGAAGGCGGGACGACCATCCGCCGCGAGGATGGTTTGGAAATCAATAGGTTTGTTCATCGCGCTTCTTCACTTCTTCAATGGTGACGATGCGGATCGCTCCGTCAAACTCAAAAAACACGCGGTAAGCGCCAACGCGCAGGCGGTAACTGTAGGGCGTGTCATCAATCAAATCCCCCCGGCGAAAGCCGTGCGGGCGGTGCAGTGCAAGGCGCCCTGAGCGCGGTGTAGCCAGCTACATGAGCGAGGGGCAACGCCGCAATGCGCCGCCCGCACGGCTTTCCCTTCGGGCTGCTCGGCCATGCGGCGTCTGCTTTGTCGCACGGCTGGCCCATAGATGGCTATGGGCTGCGCCGCGCTTCGCGCATCCATCCGCATGGCCGAGCCAGCGCCGGGGGAATTTGATTGATGACACGCCCTAGTCATGGCCCGACAGCTTCTTCACATTGCGGGCATGGTTCAGATCCGACAACTCGGCGGTGACGGCCTGGCGGATGGCCTGGCCCGCTTGTGCGGGAATCTTGCGCATCTGCCGCAGAGCCTTGGTTTGCCAGGCGATCGTGTTCATTGGCTTGAATTATAAGATTTGTATTAGATTTTTGGGGAAATTTCTAATCAACGGAGTCGTCCCTCAGTGGCGTTGCCAGCCACTGAGGGCGCTGCGGCATGGGCAGCAGTGAAGCCCCTCAGGCGGCGCCTTCCCCCTTCCAGGACTTCTGCGCAGCCAGGATGTCCTGGGCGCTCTTGCCCACCAGCTCGCGATAGACGGAAGGGGCGGTCGCACCCTCGGTGCTGATGAGCAGCACGCGCGCCTGCGCGCCCAGCCCGGTCTGGGCGCGCAAGGCGGAATCTCCTGCCAGGTGGATCAGGCCGGCCAGCCCCGCGGCGCCGGATTCGCCGCTGACCACGGGGATGTCGCCATTGGCGCCTTCCACCTGCGCCAGCCGGCGCATGGCCGATACGGCCTCCCGGTCTTCGACGGTCAGGAAGAAGTCCACGCAGGCTTGCAGGAAGCGCCATGCCAGCGGCGAGGTCTCGCCGCAGGCCAGTCCCGCCATGACCGAATCGACCGATCCGGTCGCCCGTGCGGCCTGGCCCGCGAGCGCGCTCTGGTAGAGGCAGTCGGCCTGCCGCGGCTCGACCACGACGAGGGTGGGGCGCTGGCTGCCATGCTGCTCCCACAGGTAGCTGGCGATGCCGGCTGCGAGGCCGCCCACGCCACCCTGCAGGAACACATGGGTATAGGGGCAGGGGGGGCTGGGCGCGCCGCTGCCGTCCGCGGCCGCGCCGCGCTGCTCCAGGATCTCGGCCACGATGGTGCCGTAGCCCTGCATCACGTCGCGCGGGATCTCCTCGTAGCCCTCGTAGGAGGTGTCGGAGACCACGTGCCAGCCATTGGCGCCAGCCAGGCGCGCGGCCTCCTCGACCGAGGCATCGTAGTTGCCCTCGATGCGCACGATGTGCGCGCCGTGCGCGGCGATGGCCTGCTCGCGCTCCAGGCTGACGTTCTTGTGCAGCACGATGACGCAGCGGCAGCCGATGTCGTGCGCGGCTGCCGCCAGCGCGCGGCCATGGTTGCCATCGGTGGCCGAGATCACGCTGAAGTCCGCCAGCCGCGCGGCATGGCGCCCCGTGAACAGCTCGGCGGCGCTGAAGCCCGCGGCTGGAAAGTGGCGCTGGATCAGGCGGATCAGGGCGATGGGCGCGCCCAGGGCCTTGAAGCTGCCCAGGATCGCGCGCGAGGATTCATCCTTGATGTCGACCTGGGCCAGCCCCAAGGCGCGGGCCAGCGCCGGCAGCGGGCGCAGCGGTGTGGCCGTGGGCGAAAGCTGTGGCCAGCAGGCCAGCCAGCGCCGGCTTTCCAGGGCACTGGCGATGTTCATGATGGCGTGCAAGTCTGCGCCATAGGCAAGGCGCATGGCGCGCGGGTTCTCGATCAGCATGCTCTGTCTCCTGCAGTAGTGATGAATTGGGCGATGTCGTGCAGCGGGCGGCGCACGAAGGGCTTGCCGGCATTGGCCGGATAGCCGAGCGTGACCAGGCCCTGCGGCTCCCAGTGCGCGGGCAGCCCGAGTGCGCCGCGGACCACATCGGGGCAGAACAGCGGCGCGCAGAGCCAGCAGGCGCCCAGGCCCGCGGCGTGCGCCGCCAGCAGCAGGTTCTGCCCGGCCATGGCCGTGCTTTGCACCGCCATCTGGTGTTCGTTGCGGGCGCGCATGGGATCCGGGTAGCAGTCCATGTCCTTCATGGTCAGGCACACGACGATCACGGCCGCCGCTCCGGTGATGCGCTCGCGCGAGCGGCGTACGTCGGCCTCGATATCGGCTTCGCTGTCGCGGTCGCTCTGGCGGTCGCGTCGCAGGCGCTGGCCCATGGCCTCGGCCAGGGCCGCCTGCGGCGCGCACTGGTGCAGCACGGCGAAGCGCCAGGGCTGGCGGTTATGGGCCGAGGGTGCGCTGCCCGCTGCTCGCAGCAGGGTGTCTATCACCTCGGGCGAGATGGGGCGCGGCAGGTAGCGGCGCACCGAGCGCCGGCCCAGCCAGGCGGAGGCACCCGGCAGGCCGGAACCCTGAGGGGCGCCGTTCGCTGCGGCGCTCATGGCGTGCACGCAGCCACGCGGGTGGCGCGCGCCAGGCCCTGGCCGGCGGGGAAGTCGATGCGCACGGGCGGCAGCGGGGCGCGCGGCTGGCGCGCGCGCGCCATGGCCTCGGCATCGGGCGCGCCATAGGCGGTGGTGCGCTGGCGCGGGGTGCGGCCCATGGCGTGCAGCAGGGCCTCCATGTCCTGGGCCGTCATTTCCTGCCCATGGGCGGCGCCCGCGGAGCGGGAGATCGTCTCGTTCATCAGCGTGCCGCCCATGTCGTTCACGCCCGCGTTCAGGCAGGCCTTGACGCCTTCGGCCCCGAGCTTGACCCACGATGCCTGGATGTTGGGAATCAGCGGGTGCAGCGCCAGGCGCGCGACCGCGTGCATGAGCACGGACTCGCGGAAGCTGGGGCCACGGCGCGCGTGCCCCTTGCGGTAGATGGGCGACTCCATGTGCACGAAGGGCAATGGCACGAACTCGGTGAAGCCGCCGGTCTCGGCCTGCAGCGCGCGCAGCCGCAGCAAGTGCCGGGCCCAGTGCTCCAGCCGCTCGACATGGCCGAACATGATGGTCGCCGTGCTGCGCAGGCCCAGGCCGTGCGCCGTGCGCATGACCTGCAGCCACTGGGCAGTGTCGAGCTTGTCGTGGCAGATCACCTGGCGCACCTCGTCGTCCAGGATCTCGGCCGCCGTGCCGGGCAGGGTGGACAGGCCGGCGTCCTTGAGCCGTGCCAGGTACTCGGCCAGCGGCAGGCCCAGCGTGGCCGCGCCCTGCCAGACCTCCAGCGGCGAGAAGGCATGCACATGCATGCCAGGCGCCTCGGCCTTCACGGCCGCGCAGATCTCCAGGTAGGTGGCGCCGGTGTAGGCCGGGTGGATGCCGCCCTGCATGCAGACCTCGGTGGCGCCGCGGTCCCAGGCCTCGCGCACGCGCTGGCGGATCTCGGCCAGCGGCAGGTCATAGGGCTTGCCGCGCAGGTCCTCGCTGCCCTTGCCCTTGGCGAAGGCGCAGAACTGGCAGCGGTAGCCGCAGATGTTGGTGTAGTTGATGTTGCGGTTGACGACGAAGCTGACCACGTCGCCGTTGACCTGGGCGCGCAGCGCGTCGGCCGCGGCGCAGACCGCGCTGAATTCGGCGCCACGCGCGCGAAACAGCCGCACGATGTCGGCCTCGGTGAGCGTCTGGCCTGCCTGGGCGCGGCGCAGAATGCCATCGATGGCGCTGCCGCTCACGGTCGGGGTGGCCGGGGCCGCTGCGGCCAGTTGCAGGTCGTGGGCCGGCGGCGGCTCCTGTGCGCCGGGCGTCCAGCCGTCGGTGCGCGCGAAGCCGTCGCTGTCCATCGCGCGCAGCACGGCCGTGCGCAGGCCGGCGTCGAGCCAGCGCTGGCCGTCGCGCGCATAGGCCGGGTACAGGGCCAGGCGCTCGGTCAGTTCCTTGCCGGCCGCGCGCGTGGCGCGGGCCAGCGCGTCCAGGTGCGGCCAGGGCGCCTCGGGGTTCACGTGGTCGGGCGTGACGGGGGAGACGCCGCCCCAGTCGTTGATGCCTGCGTCCACCAGCGGCGCCAGCGCGCCGGGCCGCAGGTTGGGCGGCGCCTGGATGTTCATCTCGGCACCGAAGAGCAGCCGTGCCGCCGCGATGGTCCACAGGTGCTCCTCCAGCGATGGCGCCTGCGCTTCGGCCATCAGGGTGCCGGCCTTGGGGCGGAAATTCTGGACGATGATTTCCTGCAGGTGGCCGTGCTGCTCGTGCAGCGCGCGCAGCGCCAACAGTGCGTGGATGCGCTCGGCGCGCGACTCGCCAATGCCGATCAGGATGCCCGAGGTGAAGGGCACCTGGGCCGCGCCCGCCAGGCGGATGGTCTCGAGGCGCGCGGCCGGCAGCTTGTCGGGCGAGCCGAAATGCGGGCCGCCGCGCGCGCACAGCCGCTCGGCGCTGCTCTCCAGCATGATGCCCTGGGAGACCGATACAGGGCGCAGGGCGGCGAGGCTGTTTGCGTCCATCAGGCCGGGGTTCAGGTGCGGCAGCAGGCCGGTTTCCACGTGGACGGCGCGCGCGGCCTCGGCCAGGTAGTCGAGGGTGGTGGCATGGCCCATGCGCTGCAGCGCCTCGCGTGCCACCTGGTAGCGTGCCTCTGGCTTGTCGCCCAGCGTGAACAGCGCCTCCTTGCAGCCGGCCGCCGCGCCGGCGCGCGCGATGCGCAGCACCTCTTCCAACGGCAGATAGGGGGCCGGGATGCGGCGCGGCGCCTGGGCGAAGGTGCAGTAGTGGCATACGTCGCGGCACAGCTGGGTCAGCGGGATGAAGACCTTGCGCGAGTAGCTGACCACATGGCCATGCGCGCTGTCGCGCCGCGCGGCGGCTGCGGCCATCAGCGCCGAGGCGCCGTGCTCGGCGAGGCGGTAGGCATCGGCATCGTCCATGCGCTCGTGCGGCTGGGGCAGGGCGGGGAGCAGAGACTGGGATGGGATCATGGTGTGGCACTCGCTCGTGAAGAATGGGGAAGGCTTGCGGCCGGCGCTTGCAGCCGCCGCGCCACGCCGCTGGCCTGCAGCCAGGCATAGGTGTGGGTGCAAGCCGCGCCAGGCAGCGCCATGAAGGCCTGCAGGTCGGCCGGGCGGTCGATGTCGCGGGCCAGGCGCGGCAGGTTCAGCAGTCGCGGTCCGAGTCCGAGGGCGCGGGCGGCCAGCACATGCCGGCGGAAGCTGTCGGGCCCGTAGCACAGGGGCAGCGCGTCGGGGGGCGAGCAGGCCAGCGCATTGGTGCCGCCGTCGTGGCTGGCTGCCACCAGGGTGGCGCCGCGTGTGCCGCGGTGCCGGCGGTGGACTTGCACCAGCTGTGCGAGGTCGTTGCCCGTGAGGCCCGGCAGGTCCGCAGGCAGCACCAGCATGCTTTGCCGGCCGGCGTCGCAGAGAGTGCGTGCGGCTCGGCGCAGCGCAGGCAGCAGGCCGGCTGCGGGGCTGTCGTCGAGAACCACGGCGCCCGCGGCGCGTGCCAGCGCCTGGGCGCAGGGGTCGCTGCTGACGACCAGCATTCCGCCCAGTTGCGGATGGCCGGCCAGTGCAGCCAGCACGTCGCGCAGCATGGCTTCGGCGAGGGCCGAGCGCTCGCCGGCGCCGAGCAGCGGCGCCAGCCTTTGCTTGGCCAGCGCCAGCGGCTTGACGGGTACGACCGCCCACAGTCCGGCTTCATGCATGGCATCTCCTGAGTGCCAGTGACCGAGCGAAGCCGATGACGGTCTGCGCTAGCGTGATCTTGGACTCGGGACTGTCCATCAGCGTGGCGGCAACTCGCACGGACACGCCCAGGTCGTGGGCTTGGTCCACATCGGCATGGTCCACCACCAGGCCGTCAATGAGGCCGGCATAGTGCGCAGCCACGGTCCGGTTGTCCACGCTGCGCCCTAGTTCCTGCAGCATCTTGACAGTGGGGCCCTTGACCGCCTGCCCGCCAATCAGCGGCGACACCGCCACCACGGGTGCGTGGCTGTTGCGCAGCGCAGTGCGCAGGCCGGGCAGGGCCAGCATGGGATCAATGCTCAGCAGGGGGTTGGAGGGGCAGATCACCACCAGGGCCAGTGCCGGGTCTGCCAGTGCTGCGAGCAGCTCAACATGCGGCAGGGCTTTGTCCGCGCCCGCGAAGGACACGCCCGTGATGGCCGGCTTGCAACCATGGCGCACGAAGTAGTGCTGAAAGGGCAACTCGCCCAGGACCGTATGCACCACGGTGCGCACCGGCTGCTCGCTCATGGGCAGCAGCGTGGCCTGTACGCCGGCGCGCCGCGCCAGGTCCGCCGTCACCCGCGCCAGGGTTTCGCCGGCACGCAGGCGGCGCGTGCGCTCCACGTGCAGGGCAAGATCGTGGTCGCCGAGCGCGAACCAATCCTCGCCGCCCCAGGAGGACAGCGCGGCCATGAAGTTCCAGGTTTCGCCCTGTCGGCCCCAGCCGCGCACGGGATCGTTCAGGTCTGCCAGTGCGTAGAGCACGCTGTCGAGATCGGGCGCGATGTGCAGGCCCAGGTGCTCGAAGTCGTCTCCCGTGTTGACGGTGACGTGCAGCTTGCCTATGGCCCCGGCGCGCAAGAGCTGCTCGAAGCCCCAGGCCAGCTTTGCGCCGCCGACGCCGCCGCACAGGGCAAGCACATGGGGGGTGCCGGATGAGGGAGAGGTTTTTGCACGCATGGTCTGCTCTTGCTTTATCGAAACAGGTCCTGTCGCCGTGGGCGCAGCAGGTCGGCGGCGGGCCGGGCGGCGGCATCCCAGCGCAGGCCGCGCAGGTGGACCGCGGGCTGGCCCGCGGCGGTCTGGCCCATGAGCAGCGACGCGGCGGCGGCGATCTCGTCGGCCGCGGCGATTTCGGTGATGCGCATGGCGCGGCCGAACAGGTCGGCCTGGCCCACCATGTCGAGCAGCGCGGGCAGGCCCGCGGCGCCCAATGCCACGCCGGTCACGCCCTGGCGCCAGGGCCGGCCAAAGCTGTCGTTGACGAGTACCGCAATGTCGGCACCGAAAGCCGCGTCCAGCCGCTGCTTCAGGCGCGCGCAGCTCGCGTCGGGGTCCAGCGGCAGCAGCAGCGCAAGCTCTTCGCCTTCGGGTTGCTCGACGTTGGATTGGTCGATGCCCGCGTTGGCCATCACGAAGCCCAGCCGGTGTTCGGTGACCAGCAGGCCGGGCGCGTGGCGCACCACCTCGCGGCTCTCGGACAGGATGAGCTCGACCATGCGCGGGTCCTTGCCGGTATCCGCCGCCAGCGCCGCCGCGCGCAGCGAGGGCCGCACCTCGCTCAGGCGCACGAGGCGGCCTTCGGCCTTGGAGACGATCTTCTGCGCCACCACCACGATGTCCTGGCTGGCCGGCGCGATGCCGGCGCGCCGCAGCGCGACGATCAGCAATTCGGCCAGATCGTCGCCGGGCCGCACCAGCGGCAGGCCCGGCAGTGCGGTCAAGGCCAGCGCTGCGCCGCGCAGCATGCCTTTGCCGTGGCTGGGGCACGCAGTGGCGGCCGTCATGGCGTGATGCCGGTGATCTGGATGCCGGCGCAATCGACCTTGTAGCGCTTGTTGATGCCGATCAGCAGCGAGGTCATGGCCTCGGCCGCGGCCGCGTTGGCGATGGGGCCGGCGTCGATACCGCGCGTGCCCGCCGCCGCGGCCAGCGCGAGCACGGTGGCGCGTGCCTCGGGGTCGTTGCCGCAGACCAGCACGTCGCAGGCGATGGGGCCCCCGGCCTGCAGCTTGGCGGCGCCCACGTTCTGGAAGGCCGAGACCACGCGCACGCCTTCGCCCAGGCGCTGCTGGGCGATCTGCCCGGCCGAGCCCTCGGGCGGCAGCTGCACCACGGCGACCTTGGGCGGCACCAGCGGCACCACGGCGTCGACCACGATCTTGCCGGCCACCACATCCTTGATCTCGGCCAGCGTGGGTTCGTGGTGCGAGAAGGGCACGGCCAGCACCACGACCTCGGCGGCCGCCGCCGCGCCGGCATTGCTGTCGGCGCGCACGGGCGGTGCGCCATGGCCGGTAGCGATCAGGGCCGCCGCCGCCTGGGCCTTTTCGGGGGAGCGCGAGCCGAGGATGACGGGGTAGCCGGCCGCGGCCCAGCGCATGGCCATGCCGGAGCCCAGGGCCCCGGTGCCGCCGAGGATGGCGATGATGGGAAGCATTTGCTGCATGGATGGCTCCTTGAGGTGGGCGGCTGTCAGTCCAGCGCCATTTCGGTCAGGGGAACGATCTGCACGCCCGCGGCTTCGAGCCCGGCGCGCACGGCGGCCGACAGGGCCAGGGCCGTGGGCTCGTCGCCGTGCACGCACAGCGAGTCGACCCGGCGCTTGATGCGCTTGCCGTTGCGCGAAATGATTTCGCCCTCGGTCACCATGTGCACCACCTGGCGCGTGGCCTGCTGCGCGTCCTTGATGACGGAGCCCGGCACCTTGCGCGAGGTCAGGTTGCCGTCGTCCTCGTACAGGCGGTCGCAGAAGCCCTCGCGCGCCAGCGGCAGGCCGAGCTGCTGCGCGGCCTTCTCCATCTCCGAGCCCGACAGCGCGACATAGATCAGGTCGCGGTCCACGGCCTTGATGGCGCGGCCGATGGCCAGTGCGTAGTCGGCGTTCTCGGCCGCCATGTTGTTGAGCGCGCCATGCGGCTTGACGTGCGTGACCTTCTCGCCGCAGAACGAGGCCATGGCCTGCAGCGCGCCGATCTGGTAGGCGATCAGGTTCTCCAGGTCGTCGGCGCGCATGTCGATGCGCCGCCGCCCGAAACCCCACAGGTCGTTGAAGCCCGGGTGCGCGCCGATGCTCACGCCCTGGGCCTTGGCGTTCTCGACCACGCGGCGCATGGTCAGCGGATCGCCGGCGTGGAAGCCGCAGGCGATGTTGGCCGAACGGATGATCTTGAGGATGCCGTCGTCGTTGCCGATGTCATAGGCGCCGAATCCTTCGCCCATGTCTGCATTGAGGTTCACCGAAATTGTCACTGTCGTCTCCTTGCGCGCTCGTCGAGCGCTGTTGAAATCACGGCCCTGCCAGGGGGTTGGGTGTGCTTGAAACTTAGTATAAGATACTAACAATAGTAAGACAATACAAATAATTCAAGCGTTGGTTTTGGCGGCGCAGGCGCCGCCCATGAGGAGATGGCATGGATGTACGTTTTCTGAGTGCCGGAGACACCGCTTTGGTGGTGGAGTTCGGCGATCGCATCGAGCGCGGCCTGAGCGAGGCCGTGCTGCGCCTGGCCAGCCGTATCCGTGCAGCCGCCGTGGCGGGCGTGGTGGAGACGGTGCCCAGCTACCGTTCGCTGATGGTCCACTACGATCCCTTGCGCACCGGCCGCCAGGCGCTGGCGGATGCCTTGGGGGATCTGCTGGATGGCGGCGGCGTTGCCGCCCCGCCAGGGCGCCGCTGGCGGCTTCCCGCCTGCTATGAGGCGCCGCATGCGCCCGATCTCGCCGAAGTGGCCGAGCGCACCGCGATGCCGGCCGCTGGCGTGGTGCGCCTGCACGCCGGCACCGAGTTCCATGTCTACATGCTGGGCTTCGTGCCGGGCTATCCGTATATGGGCGATCTGCCCGGTGCCCTGGTGCTGCCGCGCCGGGCCGATCCGCGCGTGCGCGTGCCGCCGGGCTCCATTGCCATCGCTTCCACGATGACGGCCATCTATCCCATCGAGAGCCCGGGCGGCTGGCACCTGATAGGCGCCACTCCCGTGCGCCTGTTCGATCCCGGGCGCGAGCGCCCGGCCTTGCTCGCCCCTGGCGACAAGGTCTGCTTCGAGCCGGTGGGCCTGGCGCGCTTCGACGAACTGCGCCGCGCCAGTGCCGCCGGCGACTACTTGCCCGACAGCGAAAGGATTCACCCATGACCGCCTGCCTCCTCGTACGCCATCCCGGCATCCACACCACGGTGCAGGATCGCGGCCGCATCGGATTCCAGGACGTGGGCGTTCCGGTCTCGGGCCCGCTGGATGTTGTGAGCCTCGCCTTGGCGAATGCGCTGGTCGGCAATGCGGCCGGCGCGCCGGCGCTGGAGATGCTGCTGCAGGGGCCGACGCTCGATGTGGCCTGCGATGCGGTGCGCGTGGCGTTGGTCGGCAGCGATGTGGCGCTGGAGGTCGGAGGCCCGAATGCGCGCAAGGTGCCGCCCGGCAGCAGTGCGCGGCTGCTGCGCGGCGAGACCCTCGCGGTCGCGCGGCTGGGCGCTTCGGCCTGCGCCTACCTTGCCGTGGAGGGCGGCATCCAGGTGCCGCTGTGCCTGGGCAGCGCCTCCACCTATGTGCGCGGCGGTCTGGGCGGTGTTGAGGGCCGGGCGCTGCGCGCTGGTGACCGCCTGCCACTGGCACAGGCCTCGGTGCCCGCGCACGGCGAAAAGCGCCTGGCGCAGGCGCTGGACCTCGGGCTGGAGCAGGCCATCCGCGTGGTGCTCGGTCCGCAGGCGGATTGCTTCGACGCACCGGCCATCGCCGCCTTCTTGTCGGGCGAGTACCGGGTATCGGCCCAGGCCGACCGCATGGGGTTGCGGCTGGACGGACCGGCATTGCGGCATGCCCGGGGCAGCGATATCGTCTCCGACGGCATCGTGGCCGGCGCCATCCAGGTGCCGGGCTCGGGCCAGCCCATCGTTCTGCTGGCCGACGCCCAGACCACAGGCGGCTATCCCAAGATCGCCACGGTCATCTCGGCCGATGTCCCGGTGCTCGGGCGGCGCAAGCCCGGCAGTCTGGTGCGGTTCGCCGCAGTGGATGTGGACCAAGCGCAGGCCTTGCGCCGCGACCAGCAGGCAAGGATTGAACGCCAGGCCGCCGGGTTGCTCGATGCCGCGGCAGCGGCCGTGCTGGACCTGTCCGCCCTGCATACGGCCAACCTCATCAGCGGCGTTGCCAGCGGCCGGTACGAATCCGCTTAAAGGTTCGCCTTGGACGGGCCTGCAAGGAGTATTCTGTCATCCTATTGTTGGAATGGCTGAATGACCAGTATGCAAAACCTGCACAGTACCGACCGCCGGGGCAAGATCCCGGCCTATATTCAAGTGGCCGCCGCACTGCGGCGCCGTGTCGAGACCGGCGAATGGAAGCCCGGCGAACAGATCTCGACGCTGGAGCAATTGGAGACCGAGTTCGGCGTGGCCCGCGTCACCGTGCGCCAGGCCGTCGAGCTGCTGGAACGCGAAGGCCTGGTGCGGCGCCAGCAGGGGCGCGGTACCTTCGTCAACGAGACTGTCAAAGACAAGCGCTGGCTCGAGCTGGAAACCTCCTGGGAGATGGTGCTGGAGTCGATCCGCCACAACGTGCCCAAGTTCATCAAGGTCGCCAACCCGCCAGCGTTTCCGATGCTGCGTGAAGGCGAAGGCCGGCTGGCCGAAGAATACGTGTTCCTGCGCAGTATCCAGCTCAAAGACGGCAAGCCCTACGGCGTGGTCAACCTGCACCTGTCCAAGCCCATCTTCGAGCGCGAGAAGGCGCGCTTTCTCAAGCACACGGCCCTGCCCATCGTGGCCGAGATGGACCTGAACATCGAGCATGCGCACCAGATCCTGGTCATCGGCACGGCCGCGCCCGAGATCGCCGAACTGCTTGAGGTGTCGCTGAGCGCGCCGACTGCCGAGGTGCGCTGGGTGCTGCGCGACGACACCGACACGGCCATCTACGTGGCCGACATCATCTACCGCAGCGACTGCGTGAAGATGTCCACTGATTTCTTCAGTCCGCAACGTCCCAGGAAGGCCGCACGCAAATGATAAATATACTAACGTACTATAAATAGTATGTTATATTGATCGCGACATGATGACGCGGACGCGTCCCGGTTCATGCCGGGTGCCGCTCGCGCCGACAAGAAGTTAGTCACAAAAGGAGACAAAGCCATGTCGGATCAAGGTGTGGGGGCGAGAGCGCTGCGCAAGGAGGATGATCGCCTGATGCGCGGGCGGGGCCAGTTCGTGGCGGACATCCGCCTCGCTGGCCTGCAGGACGTCGCATTCGTGCGCAGCCCGCTGGCGCATGCGCGCGTCACCGGGGTGCGGGTGCCGCCCGAGCATGCGGACCGCGTCTACTGCGCGCAGGACCTGGATGGGGTCAGGCCGGTGCGCGCGGTATCGGGCCTGCCGGGCTTCAAGGCCTCCGAGCAGGCGGTGCTGGCCACAGGCAAGGTGCGCCATGTGGGCGAAAACGTGGCCATGTGCGTGGCGCCCACGCGCGCCGAGGCCGAGGATATCGCCGCCCTGGTGCGGCTGGACCTTGAGGAACTGCCCGCCGTGCACGACATGCTGGCCGCACGCGCGGGCGCAAGCGCCTTGCTGCACGAGCACTGGGGCGACAACGTCTTCCTTGAAACCCGTGTCGACGTCAACATGGAGGCGGTGCGCGGCGCGGCCTTCCAGGTCACGCGCGAAATGCGTACCTCGCGCCAATGCATGGCGCCCATGGAAGGCCGCGGCGCGGTGGCCCACTGGGATTCGCGCCTGGAGCAACTGGTGCTCTATACCTCCACGCAGATGCCGCACATCGTGCGCAGCGGCCTGGCCGAGTGCCTGGGGCTGGAAGAAGGCCAGGTGCGCGTGATCACGCCCGATGTGGGCGGCGGCTTTGGCTACAAGGGCATCTTGCTGACCGAGGAGGTCGCGCTGGGCTGGCTGGCCATGCGGCGCGGCCACCCCGTGCGTTGGATCGAGGACCGGCGCGAGCATTTGACGGCCGGCGCCAACTGCCGCGAGCACCACTACCACATCACTGGCTACGCCGATGCCCAGGGCCGGCTGCTGGGGCTGCGCTGCGAGGCCACGGTGGACTCGGGCGCCTATTCGTCCTATCCCTTCTCCGCCTGCCTGGAGGCCGCGCAGGTCGCCAGCATCCTGCCCGGTACCTACGACTTCCCGGCCTACAGCTGCAGGACCTGGTCGGTGGCGACCAACAAATGTCCCATCCTGCCCTATCGCGGTGTGGCGCGCACGGGCGTGTGCTTCGCGCTGGAGCTGCTGCTCGACGACCTGGCGCGCGAGGCCGGCATCGAGCCCTACGAGCTGCGGCTCAAGAGCCTGGTGCGCCCCGAGCAGATGCCGTTCGACAACATCACCAACAAGCATTTCGACAGCGGCGACTACCCCGAGGCCCTGCGCCAGGCCGTGGCGGCGATCGACATCCCGGCCGTGCGCCGGCGCCAGCGCCGTGGCGAGCCCGACGGGCGGCTCATCGGCGTGGGCCTGGCAATCTACTGTGAGCAGGCCGCGCATGGCACCTCGGTCTATGCGGGCTGGGGCATACCCATGGTGCCCGGCCATGAGCAGGCCACGGCGCGGCTCACGCCCGATGGCGGGCTGGAGCTGCGCATAGGCGCGCATTCGCACGGCCAGAGCCTGGAGACCACGCTGCCCCAGGTGGCCCACGAGATCCTGGGCATCGACATCGCGCGCATCAAGCTGGTCCACGGCGACACGGCCTACACACCTTATTCCACGGGCACCTGGGGATCGCGCTGCATGGTCATGTCGGGCGGTGCCGTGGCGCGCGCCTGCCGCACGCTGGCGCAGCGTGTGGCCCATATCGGCGCGTCCATGCTGCAGGCCGCGCCCGAACAAGTCCAGGTGCGCGACGGCCAGGTCATCGGCCCGCAGGGCGGCGTGGCCATCGCCGAAGTGGCGCGGCTGTGGTACCGCCGGCCGCAGGATCTGCCGGCCGGCGTCGATGCGGGCGGCCTCGAAGTCACCGAGGGCTACAAGCCGCAGCGCGACTCGGGCACCTTCGGCTATGGCGTGCATGCGGCGCTGCTGGCCGTGGACCCCGAGACCGGCGACGTCCAGATCCTCGACTACGTGATCGTCGAGGATGGTGGCAAGCTGGTCAATCCCATGGTGGTCGATGGCCAGATCTACGGCGGTACGGCGCAGGGCATAGGTACGGCGCTGTACGAGGAAATGGCTTTCGACGCCTCGGGCCAGCCGCTGGCCTCGACCTTTGCCGACTACCTGCTGCCCGGGCCCACCGAAGTGCCCGAGCCGCGGCTGATCCACATGGAGACGCTGTCGCCCTACACCGAGTTCGGCGTCAAGGGCATCGGCGAAAGCGGCGCCATCCCGCCGCCGGCGGCCATAGGCAACGCGATCAACGACGCGCTGCGCCCGCTGGGCGCGCAGCTGCACGTGTCGCCGGCCACGCCGCGCCGCATCCTGGAGGCCATCGCGCAGGCCCGGGCCAAGGCAGAGGCCGATGTCATGTTCGGCACCGATATCGCGCTCAAGGAGCTCGCATGAAGCCCGCCCGCTTTGACTATGAGCGCCCGGCAAACCTGGCAGGCGCCTTGCGCCTGCTGCGCCAAGACGGCGCGGCCGTGAAGATCGTGGCCGGCAGCCAGTCACTGGGGCCGATGCTGAACCTGCGCCTCGTGCAGCCCGACCTGCTGGTAGACATCACCGGCCTGCCCGAGCTCAAGCGTGTGGAGGTGGGCGACACGCACATCGTCATCGGTGCCTGCGTCACGCACGCCGACATCGAGGACGGCCGCGCGCTCGATCCGGCCGATGCGACGGGCGCCGTGCTCGCGCTGGTGGCGCGCGGCATAGCCTACCGCGCCGTGCGCAACAGGGGTACGCTGGGCGGCAGCATCGTGCATGCCGACCCGTCGGCCGACTGGATCTCCAGCCTTTGCGCGCTGGGTGCCGAGGTGCTGATCGCGGGCCCGCCAGGCCAACGCGCCATGCCGCTGGCGGAGTTCATGACCGGTGTGTTCGAGGTCGACCTGGCGGCCGACGAAATACTGGAAGCGGTGCGCATTCCACGCCTGTCGCCGCAGGCGCGCTGGGGCTACCACAAGCTGTGCCGCAAGACCGGCGAGTTCGCCCACGCCATCGGCGCGGTGCTGCACGATCCCGGGCGCGGCGTGTGCCGGGTGGTGCTGGGCGCCACTGAATCGCGCCCCATCGTCATGGCCGAGGCCACGGCGCTGTTCGACACCAGTCGCATGCTGCGCACCGAGGCCGCGCGCGCCTTGCTGCTTGAGGTCGGCCATGTCGATGCCCTCCACAATCAGACCCACCTGGCCGCCCTCAAGCGTGCCGCGCTCAAGGCACAGCAGCCATGAAAGTCATCAATCTCACCGTGAATGGCCAGGACGTGCGCAGCGCGCGCGTCGAGCCGCGCACCCACCTAGCCGATTTCCTGCGCGACTCCCTGAACCTCACCGGCACCCACCTGGGCTGCGAGCACGGCGTGTGCGGCGCCTGCACGCTGATGGTCGACGGCGTGCCCACGCGCTCCTGCATCACGCTGGCCGTAGCTTGCGACGGCGCCCAGGTCACCACCATCGAAGGCATGGACGACGACGAGGTCATGCGCGCGCTGCGCGCCGCCTTCACGCGCGAGCATGCGCTGCAGTGCGGCTATTGCACGCCCGGCATGCTGGCTTCGGCCCACGACGTGGTGCTGCGCATGCCCGAGGCCACCGAGCGCGACATCCGCTACGCCATGAGCGGCAACCTGTGCCGCTGCACGGGCTACGTGGGCATCGTGCGCGCGGTGCAAAGCGTGATCGAGCAGCGCCGTGCCGCCGGGCTGGGAGTACCGGTGCGCCTGCGCCAGGAACTGGGGCCCGTGGGCTCCGGCCACGCCCCGCCGATGGCACGAGCGAATACGGATAGGGATGCCGCAACGCAGCAGGCCGGCAGGCGCGAGGCGGCAGCGCTGGCTGCACCCAGCGTGCCGCGCGCGGCGGCACCCGCTGCCGTGGATGCAAGCAAGCCGCTGACCACCTTGAACCAGGGTTTCAGCGTGGACTTCCCGCGCGACGAAGTCTGGGCCTTCTTCGGCCGCCTGGGCGAGGTCACGACCTGCCTGCCCGGCGCGTCGCTGCTGGCGCCCGCCACCGAGACCCATGTCGAGCCCAAGCTGCGCATCAAGGTCGGCCCCATCGTGGCTGAATTCGAGGGTGCCGCCGACGTGCAGCGTGACGCGGCCAGCCATACGGGCACCATCCATGGCAGCGCGCGCGACACCAAGTCGGCCTCGGCCACGCGCGGCGAAATCCGCTATGTGCTGTCCGAGGAGAAGGGTGGGGCGGCCACGCGCGTCGACGTGCAGGTGGGCTTTGCGCTGACGGGCCCCCTGGCCCAGTTCAGCCGCTCCAGCATCGTCAGGGACATCGCACAGCGCATGACCGATGCCTTCGCACAGAACCTGCGTGCGCGCCTGGGCCAGGCGAATGGCGCCGAAGCCCCAGCGGCGCCGGCCGCGGAGCTCAACGCTGGCGCCCTGGTGTTTTCGGTGCTGCGCGAGCGCATCGCAAGCCTGTTCAGAAAGCTGTTCGGGCGCAGGTGAGGGTTGCCTGATTTGCGCCGGCATGGCGGCCAAGCCCTCTCCTGCGCTGGCGCATACCGCCCCTTCAAGGCTTCAAGGCCCGCGCCGCCAGCCATTTGCCGCAGCCGTGCTGCTGGATTGCCGAGTCCAGTGCTTGCTCGTAGTCGGGCTGGGCCTCTTCGAGGCGGGCGCGCCCCTTGGCGGTCAGCACGGTGTAGACGCCGCGCTTGTCGTCGGGGCACAGGTCGCGCACGGTGAGCTCGCCGCGCTCCAGCCGCTCGACCATGCGCGAGACCGAGCTCTGGTTCAGCCCCAGGTGCGAGGCCAGCTCCTGCATGCGCAGCTCGGAGTCGGGCGAGCGGGCCAGCACTTCCAGCGCGCGGTACTCCGACAGGCCCAGGCCATGCCGGGCCTGGAGCAGCTTGCCCAGCTCGGTCTCGACCTGGGCAGTCGCCTGGATCAGCTCAAGCCATGCAGCGCTTTTCTTGGACATGGATGGGTCTACTCCTGTGGTGCCGTGGGCATGCCATTTTTACATATGCATGCCCATGCAAGCAGTGAGCGGTGAAAGGTGACCCCGGGCGCTTGCTGCCCGCAGCTCAGGCCGGCGCTTTGCGCCGGGGCCGGATGCTGTCGGCCAGCTTGAGCCAGACCACGCCGCCGATGATGAGTGCCAGCCAGAAGGCCTGAGCCGGGCTGATGGGCTGGTCGAGCAGGAGGCTGCCGAAAACGGCTGCGCCTACCGCGCCAATACCGGCCCATACCGCGTAGCCCATGCCCACGTCGATGCTCTTGAGGGCCAGGCTGAGTGCATACAGCGTGAGCAGAAAGAAGGCCAGGGCGGCCGCCGACCAGGCCGGCACGGTGAAGGCCTGGCTGCCGGCCACGCTGAGCGCATAGCCGATCTCGAAGGCGCCGGCCAGCAGCAGGGCGGCCCAGGCGCGGCCCTTGCCTGCGGTGCTTGGGGTGATGGTGTTGTTCATGGATATGTCCTTGGTTCGGAAAGAGATGGCAGGCATCAGGCCGCGCCGCTCAGCCGCAGGCCGATGACGCCGCCGATCACCAGCGCCATGCCGATGAACTTGCCCGGGCTCAGGCGCTGGCCGAAGAACAGGGCGCCGAGGATGACGATGCCCACGCCGGACACCGAGGTCCACAGCGCATAGCCCACGCCCACATCGAAGACCAGCAGCGCATGGCTGAGAAAATAGGTGGCGATGGCGCCGCTGGCCAGCGTGGCCGCGGTCCAGCCGGGGCGGGTGAACCCCATGGCCTTGCCGGCGGAGATGGCGACCGCGATTTCGAAGATGACCGCAATGCCGAGATAGAGCCAATGCATGCTGATTTCCTTGGTTGGGATGGATGTACCATGCAGGTATTTATTTGCATGTGCATGCATTTTATTGAAGGTCTGGAGCGTTTGTCAAATTATTTGCATATGCATGTAAATTGCTGGATTGCCGCTGCTCAAGGCCGGCAAGGTTCGGGGGCTGGCGGTCGGCAGCTTCAGGCGCTCGGCGCTGCCGCCCGAGGTGTCCACGCTCGACGAGTCGGGCCTCAAGGGTTATGAGTTCGTGGTGCCGGTGCTGGCGGGCACGCGCGAGCAGCAGTAGCGGCCATGGCCGCTGGCCAGCACCCAAACCAGCACCCAAACGAACAAGGGGCATCGCCGATGCCCCTTGCTATCTCCTGGCCGCAGGCCGTCTTACATGCGCTCGAAGATCGCCGCGATGCCCTGGCCGCCGCCGATGCACATGGTCACCAGCGCGTAGCGGCCGCCGCTGCGGTGCAGCTCGTGGATGGCCTTGACGGTGATGACGGCGCCGGTGGCGCCGATGGGGTGGCCCAGCGAGATGCCCGAGCCGTTGGGGTTGACCTTGGCCGGGTCGGCGCCCAGGCCCTTGGTGACGGCGCAGGCCTGGGCGGCGAAGGCCTCGTTGGCCTCGATCACGTCCATCTGGTCGAGCTTGAGGCCGGTCTTGGCCAGCACGGCCTTCGAGGCCGGCACCGGGCCGATGCCCATGATCTTGGGCTCGACGCCGGCGTGCGCATAGCCCACCAGGCGGGCCAGCGGCTTGGCGCCGCGGGCGCCGGCGGCCGAGGCTTCCATCAGCAGCACGGCGGCGGCGGCGTCGTTGATGCCCGAGGCGTTGGCGGCGGTGACGGTGCCGTCTTCCTTCACGAACACCGGCTTCATCTTCTGGAAGTCCTCTATTCTTGCGCCGGCGCGGAAGTGCTCGTCCTGCTCGAAGGCGACCTCGCCCTTCCTGCTCTTGAGCATCACGGGCACGATCTGGTCCTTGAAGCGGCCCTCGGCCCAGGCCTTCTCGGCGCGCTGGTGGCTCTCGAGTGCCAGCGCGTCCTGGTCTTCGCGGCTGACGCCGAATTCCTTGGCCACGTTCTCGGCCGTCACGCCCATGTGGATGGTGTGGAAGGGGTCGTGCAGCGCGCCGACCATCATGTCCACCATCTTGGTGTCGCCCATGCGCGCGCCAAAGCGCGTGGCCAGGCTGGCGTAGGGCGCGCGGCTCATGTTCTCGGCGCCGCCGCCGATGGCCAGGTCGTAGTCGCCCAGCAAGATGCCCTGGCTGGCGCTGACGATGGCCTGCAGGCCCGAGCCGCACAGGCGGTTGACGTTCATGGCCGGCGTTTCCTTGGCGCAGCCGCCGTTGACGGCCGCCACGCGCGACAGGTACATGTCCTTGGGCTCGGTGTTGACGACGTGGCCGAACACTACGTGGCCCACGTCCTTGCCTTCCACGCCGGCGCGGGCCAGCGATTCCTTGACGACCAGCGCGCCCAGCTCGGTGGGGGGCACGTCCTTGAGGCTGCCACCAAAGGTGCCAATGGCGGTGCGCACTGCGCTGACGACGACGACTTCACGGGACATGGTTATCTCCTGGTTGGAATGAAGGCGCGCAGGGCCCAGGGCCGTCATGCGCGCGGATGATGCACCGCAACATTATTGCCGGCCCGCGGTTTTGTGCAAGTCGGTAGCTTCACGGGGGGCTCCTGGGCGACAGTGGAGCTGTCTATCCATGCATTTTTGATAGCTGCTAGCGTTTGACAGTCAACGTTTTTAGATACTTTTATATCTGAAAACATTGTGTGTAAAGCGCTGATGGCTATCAAAGATATATACCCATCCGTCAGGCTTCGCGCACGTCGGCGACCACGTTCTGGCCGAAGTCGGCGCGCTGCAGCCAGGCCAGCACCCGGGCGGCGGCATCCCGCGGCGTGCTGAGCCTGCCGCCGGCATGCATGCCGCTGAAGTTGGCGAGGTCGGGAAAGTCGGCGGCTTCGGCGCTGCGCAGCTGCAGCTGCATGTCGGTGTCGATCACGCCGGGGGCCAGCGAGACGATGCGCGCGCCGTGGGGTTTGAGGGCTTCCTCCAGCGCCACGCAGCGGGCGTAGGCGTCCATGCCGGCCTTGGCGGTGCAGTACGCGGCCTGCGAGGCCATGGGCCGGCGGCCCAGGCCCGAGGATATGTTCAGCACCTTGCGCGGCACGGTCCAGGATTCGGTGGCGGCCAGGAAGGCGCCGGTCAGCGCCATGGGCGCCTCCAGCCCCACGCGCAGGGCGTTTTGCAGGTCGGCGGTGGCAAGCGCCGACAGCGGCGCGATCCGCGGAATCACGCCGGCGTTGTTGATCAGGGTGATGCTGGACCAATCGGTTGCCTGCAGGCCTTGCAGCCAGGCGGACAGGCGCTGCGCCGCCGCGCCGCTGTCGGCCAGGTCCTGCTCCCACTGGGTGAGCTGGCCATCGCCGTGGGCGCTGGCCGCAAGCTCTGGCGAGCGGTGCCGGGCGATGCTCAGCAGGCGGTGGCCGTGGCCCAGCAACTGCTGGCCCATGGCCAGGCCCATGCCGCGCGAGCCGCCGGTGAGGATGTAGAGGTGTTGGTGCATCCACACATCATACGAGCGGCTACGATGGCGGTTTTGCAATAGAGACGAAAGCAGCCATGAACGAACAACAACGCGTAGCAGTAGTGATTGCCGGTGGCAGCGGCATGGGCGCGGCGGCGGCCCGCAAGCTGCATGAAGACGGTTTTGCGCTGGGCATCCTGTCGTCGTCCGGCAAGGGCGAAGCGCTGGCCAAGGAGCTGGGCGGCGTGGGCGTGACCGGCTCGAACCAGAGCGTGGCCGACCTGCAGCGCATGGTGGATGCGGTCATGCAGCGCCATGGCCGCATCGACGTGCTGGTGAACGGCGCGGGCCACGGCCCCAAGGGCGAGCTGCTGGCCCTCAGCGACGAAGACTGGATCAAGGGGCTGGAGGTGTACTTCCTGAACGTGGTGCGCGCCACGCGCCTGGTGGCGCCGATCATGCAAAAGCAGGGCGGCGGCAGCATCATCAACATCTCCTCGGCCTGGGCGTTCGAGCCCGCGGCGCTGTTCCCCACGTCGGCGATGGCGCGCTCGGGCCTGGCCGCCTTCACCAAGATCTTCTGCGACGAGTACGGCAAGTACAACATCCGCATGAACAACGTACTGCCCGGCTGGATCGACAGCCTGCCCAAGAAAGAGGAGCGCCAGGCCGCGGTGCCGCTGCAGCGCTATGGCACGGCCGAGGAGATCGGCGCCACCGTGGCCTTCCTGGCCTCGCAGGGCGCGGCCTATATCAGCGGGCAGAACATCAAGGTCGATGGCGGCCTGATGCGCCACGTCTAGCGCTAGAAGTCGGGCGGCAGCGAAAACTCCAGCCAGTCGCCGCTCACCGGGTGCCGCAGGGCCAGCTGCTGGGCCTGCAGCAGCAGGCGCGGCGCCATGGCCTGCGCCTCGGGCGGCGCATACAGGCCGTCGCCCAGCATCGGATGGCCCACGGCCTGCAGGTGCACGCGCAGTTGGTGCGTACGGCCGGTGACTGGCGCCAGCCACAGCCGGCTGCAGCCCGGGGCGATGGCCGCGGTGGCGGGCAGGGCGGCGGCCTCGGCGTCGCTCACCGGGCGCCACCAGGTCTGGCTGGGCTGGCCATCCGGCGCGATCACGCGCAGCGGGCGCCGCTCCCAGTCGGCGGCGATGGGCAGCTCGATCAGGCTCCAGTGCTCGCCATCCTGCGGCATGCCAGCGGCATCGACCGATGGCGATGGCTTCGGCTGGCCCCAGACCACGGCGAGATAGCGTTTCTCGACCTGGCGCGCCGCGAACGCGTCGCCCAGCTGGCGCTGCACCGCCGGGTTGCGCGCCATGGCCACCAGCCCCGAGGTGGCCTGGTCCAGCCGGTGCACCACCAGCGCATCCGGCCATTGCGCCTGGGCCCGGCGGCTCAGGCAGTCCTGCTTGTCCGGCCCGCGCCCGGGCACGCAGAGCAGGCCGCTGGGCTTGTTCAGCACCAGCAGGTGCGGGTCGATATGGATGGGATGCAGCTCGGGCGTGGACACGGCGATGGCGGGTGGGGCAAGGCCGCGATTGTAGGGCGCCGAAGCATGGTAAAAAGCTGGGCAGGCTTTCGCCACAAGACCACCACCAGGAGACCCCATGCTAGGCCTGATGCAGAACCAGCCATTGCTGATTTCTTCGCTGCTGGAATTCGCGGCGCGCCACCACCGCGATACCGAGATCGTCTCGCGCCGCGTGGAAGGCGACATCCACCGCTACACCTACACCGACATGGCCGGCCGCGCGCGCCAGCTCGCCAACACGCTCGATGCGCTGCAGCTGGCGCCCGGCAGCCGCGTGGCCACGCTGGCCTGGAACGGCTACCGCCACCTGGAGCTGTACTACGGCGTGGGCGGCTCGGGCCGGGTGGTGCACACCATCAATCCGCGCCTGCACCCCGAGCAGATCGCCTGGATCGCCAACCATGCCGAAGACCAGGTGCTGTGCTTCGACCTGAGCTTCCTGCCCATCATCCAGGCCATCCATGGCAAATGCCCCACGGTGCGGCAGTGGATCGCGCTGTGCGGCCCCGGGCATCTGCCGGCGGACAGCGGCATTCCCGGCCTGCTCGACTATGAAAGCTGGATCGCCGACGCGCCCGCGAGCTACCGCTGGCCCGAGCTCGATGAAAACACCGCCTGCGGCATGTGCTACACCAGTGGCACCACCGGCAATCCCAAGGCCGCGCTGTATTCGCACCGCAGCACCATCTTGCACGCCTACGGTGCCTCGCTGCCGGATGTGATGTGCCTGTCCTCGCGCGATGTGATCCTGCCGGTGGTGCCGATGTTCCACGTCAATGCCTGGGGCACGCCGTACTCGGCGCTGCTCAACGGCGCCAAGCTGGTCTTTCCCGGGCCGGGGCTCGACGGCAAGTCGGTCTACGAGCTGCTGGAGGCAGAGCAGGTCACTTTTGCCGCCGGCGTGCCCACCGTGTGGCAGATGCTGCTGTCGTACATGCAGCAAAACGGGCTGCGCTTCTCGTCGCTCAAGCGCACGGTGATCGGCGGCTCGGCCTGCCCGCCGGCCATGATCCAGACCTTCCAGGAGCAATACGGCGTGACGGTGCTGCACGCCTGGGGCATGACCGAGATGAGCCCGCTGGGCACCGTGTGCACGCTCAAGAACAAGCACCTGGCGCTGCCCCGGCAAGAGCAGGACGCGCTGCTCGCCACCCAGGGCCGGGCGATCTTCGGCGTCGAGATGAAGATCGTCGGCGACGACGGCCGCGAGCAGCCCTGGGACGGCAAGACCTTCGGCGACCTGCTGGTGCGCGGCCCCTGGGTGGTGGCCGACTACTACCGCAACGGCGGCGCCTCGCCGCTGGTCGCGGACGAGCAGGGTGTGCCGTGGTTCCCCACCGGCGACGTGGCCACCATCCACCCCGACGGCTTCATGCACATCACCGACCGCAGCAAGGACGTGGTCAAGTCCGGCGGCGAATGGATCAGCTCCATCGACATCGAGAACATCGCCATGGCCCACCCCAAGGTGGCCATGGCCGCCTGCGTGGGCATGGCGCACCCCAAGTGGGACGAGCGGCCCATCGTCGTCGTGGTGCTCAAGCCCGGCGAAAGCCTGTCGCGCGAAGAGCTGCTGGCCTTCTATGCGGGCAAGGCCGCCAAATGGCAGATACCCGACGACGTGGTGTTCGTCGACAGCATCCCGCTGGGCGCCACCGGCAAGATGCTCAAGACCCGGCTGCGCGAACAGCTCAAGGACTATGTGCTGCCCGGGCAGTAAGCGCATGTTCAATGGGCTGGCAAAATCCTTTCAACTTAAATATATTTAAGTGTTTTGGCGGATTTGCTAACATATATGCATGTCCAAGAAATCCCAGGCGCTGCAATCCATGCCGCCCGCCGTGCTGGCGAGCCTGCGCCAGCTGGGTGAGCACCTGGCGATTGCCCGTAAGCGCCGGCGCGAGCCGCTCAAGGCCTGGGCGCAGCGTATAGGCGTGTCCGAGCCCACGCTGATCCGCATGGAGCGCGGTGATCCCAGCGTCTCCTGCGGCGCCTATGCAACCGCGCTGTGGCTGATCGGGCGCAGCCCCGCCCTGGCCGGGTTGGCCGCGCCCGAGCATGATCTGGGCGCGCTGGAAGCGTCGGTACGCGCCGCGCAGGCGCGTTCGGTGCGCAAGCCCGCCTCGGTGGAGGCGCGGCTGCGGGCGCTGCGCCCCCCTGAAAAGGAGCTTGAGTGATGGCGGCCTGGGATGCCCCCGCAGCACTCTACCAGCCGCAGGACACGCTGTACCTGTGGTGGCTGGGCCAGAGCGCGGCGCCCGTGTGGATAGGTACGCTGCACACGGTGCGGGCGCTCAGGGGCGTGTCGCTGCGCTATGCGCCGCAGTGGCTGCAGCATGGCTTTGCGCTGAGCGAGGACCTGCCGCTGCTGGACCAGGAATTCCTGCCCGCGCAGAAGGACAGCGCGGCCGGTGCCGTGGACGACGCCCGCCCCGACCGCTGGGGCGAGCGGGTAATCCGCGTGCTGGACAAGCCGCCGCGCCTGTCGTTGATGGAATACCTTTTTTATGCCGGCGACGAGCGTTTCGGCGCGCTGGGCGTGTCGCTGTCGCCGCAGGCCTATGTGCCGCGCCGGCTGGGCCCGCTGCCCGGCTTTGCCGATGCCCAGGCCATCCAGGCCCTGGTGCGCCAGGTGCTTGAAGGCTCGCCAGTGCCGCGCGAGCAGCGGCGCCTGATCGCCCCCGGCGTGAGCATGGGCGGCGCACGGCCCAAGGCCCTGGTCGAGATCGGCGGCGCGCAGTGGGTGCTCAAGTTTTCCGAGCTTGGCGAGGCGGTGGACATGCCGTTGGTCGAACACGCCACGATGACGCTGGCGCGCGCGGCGGGCATCACCGTGGCCGAGACCCTGGCGGTGCCGCTGCAGCAAGGGCATGCGGTGGCAGTGAAGCGCTTCGACCGCGAGGGCGGCCGGCGCCGGCATGCGCTGTCCGCCCGCGTGGCGCTGCAGGCAGCGGGCGAGCCCATGGGCTACCCCGAGCTGGCGCAGCTGCTGCGGCGCAAGGGCGTGGCGCAGGGCGGGCGCCATCTTGCGCAGATGCGCGAGCTGTTCCGCCGCATGGTCTTCAACATCCTGCTCGACAACACCGACGATCACGAGAAGAACCACGTGCTACTGGCCACGGACAGCGGCGCCTACGAGCTATCGCCGGCCTTCGACGTGCTGCCCTCGGGCCAGGCGCTGGGCTACCAGCAGCTGCGGGTAGGGCTGCAGCAGTCGGACGCCACGCTGGACAACGCGCTGTCCGAGGCAGCGCAGTTCGGCCTCCAGCGCGCCGAGGCGCAAGCGGCCGTGCGCGAAGTTGCCCGGGTGGCGGGCCGCTGGCAGGCGCATTTTGCCGGCGCCGGCGTGCGCCCGGGCGACATTGCCTCGCTGGCCGAGCAGATCGACCGGCCCTTCCTGCGCGAGCAGCGCCAGGCCTGGGGCGGAGCCTGAGTTGACACCATGAAAGCACCATGCACCCACTTGCCATGCCAGCGATAACGGATGACTGCCGCCTCGCGCTGCAGCGCCATTCCACCCGCGCCTTTCTCGACCGGCCGGTGGCCGATGCGCTGGTCGAGGCGCTGGTGCAGGAGGCGCGCTGGGCGCCCAGCGGCGCCAACCTGCAGCCGGGCTCGTTCTGGCAGGTGGCCGGCGAGGCCCGGGCGCGGCTCAGCGCCGGCCTGCTGCAGGCGTTTCGCGGCGGTGCGCAGGAGCGCGAAGACTACGACTACTTTCCGCGCCCGCTGCCCATGTCGCTGCGCAAGCGCCAGGTGGGGGCGGCGCAGGCGCTGTACGGCGCGCTGGGCGTGGCGCGCGGCGATGCGGCCGGGCGGGCCGAGCAGTTCGAGCGCAACTTCCGCTTCTTCGACGCGCCGGTGGCGCTGATCATCACCATCGACAGCGGCTTTGGCAGCGGCGGCTACATGGATCTGGGCATGGCCATCTACGGCCTGATGCTGGCGGCCGAGGCCCGGGGCCTGGCCAGCTGCGCGATCGGCGCCATGGCCTCCTATCCCGGGCTGATCCGCGAGGCGCTGGGGCTGGATGCTCGCCACACCGTGGTCTGCGGCATGGCGCTGGGCCATGCCGACGCGGCAGCGCCCATCAACCGCACCCGCACCGAGCGCGCCGCGCTGGGTGAGTATTTCCAGAAAATCAGCTAGCTTGCAGCAGCGCCGCGCTGCCCAGGCCGCCGGCGCCGGCCACCGCCGCCAGGCCCCAGGCGCCGCCTGCGGGCGCGCGCTGCAGGTCGGCCAGCAGCCGCACCAGCGCAATGGCTGCCGAGGCCCCTATCGGGTGGCCGCGCGCCAGGCCGCCACCGTGGCGGTTCAGCAGCGCCGGCTCCATGCCTTGTGCTTGCAAATGCCGCTCCCACTGCAGGCCCTGCACCGCGAAGGCGTCGTGCAGCTCGATGGCATGCAGCGCCTGCCAGGGCAGGGCGCTGCGCTCCAGCAGGCTGCTGGCGGCGGCCAGCGCCTGGGTCAGCGGCATGCGGCTGGCGCCGCCCAGCGCGCGGTAGCCCTGCCAGCGGGCGACGGAGTGCAGGCCCAGCTCGGCGCAGGCGGATTCGCTGGCCAGCAGCACCAGGCCGGCGCCATCGGCGCGGGTGGAGACCGCCAGCGCGCTGACGGCGCAGGCCTGGGCCGCAGCGCTAGCGTGCTGGTCGGACTGCGCCACCACCGGCATGCGCGCCAGCTGCGCGGGCCCCAGTGGACGCGGATAGGCATCGTGCCGCAGGCCTTCGACGGCGATGATTTCATTGGCCACCAGGCCTTGCGATTGCCGCGCGCGTTCGTGGCTGCGGCGCGCATAGTCGTCCTGTTGCTCGCGGGTGTAGCCGCGCTCGGCCGCATAGCGGGCCGCGGCCAGCAGCAGGTCGGGATCGTCTTGCGCCAGCGGCGCGAACGGCGGGCGCTCATAGGGCTGCGGCGTCTCGTGGGCATGCAGCGGCCGGGTCTGGCGCAGGGGCGCGCGGCTCCAGGCCTCGACGCCGCCGGCCACCACCAGGCGGGCCTGGCCGCTGGCGATCAGCGCCGCGCCCATGGCCACCGCGTCCAGGCCGGCGCAGCACTGGGTGTCCAGGCTGTAGGCGGCGCAGGCCTCGGGCAGGCCGGCGGCCAGCGCCACCATGCGCGCCGGGTTGCCACCCGCGCCCAGCGCATTGCCGAGCACGATGGCATCCACGTCCTGCGGCCGCGCGCCGGCGCGCGCCAGCATCTCGCTGAGCACCGGTGCCGCCAGCTGGTGCGGCGCCAGCTGGCGAAAAGCCCCGCCGTGCGGCGCGACGGCGCTGCGGGCAAAGCCGGCGATCAATGTGGCCAGGGCAGCAGAGACGGAGGACATGGATCGGGATTGTGCAGCCATTGCGCGACCGCCGCATGGTCGCTCTTGCCGCTGGCGGTCTGCGGCATCGGCTGGGCGAGGAAAAAGCGCCGTGGCGCCTTGTAGGCTTCGAGCCGCTCGCGGCACCAGTGCTGCAGCTCGGCCGCAGAGGGCGGCGCGGCGCCGGGCGCCAGCTGCAGCGCCGCCACGACCAGCTTGCCGCGCAGCGCGTCTTCCACGCCCTGCACCGAGGCGGCGGCGATGCGCGGGTGCTCGCACAGCACCGCCTCGACCTCTTCGGGAAACAGGTTGCGGCCCTGGGTGACGAGCATGCGCTTTTCGCGGCCCACCAGGGTGAGCATGCCGTCCGCCTGCAGGCTGCCCATGTCGCGCACCGACAGCCATTCGCCGCTGGCGCCACCCTGGCCATCGCGGTGGCGCACCGCGGCCGTGGCATCGTGGCTGCCGCCCACGTAGTCCATGAACAGCATCGGGCTCTGGATGAAGATGCTGCCCACCTCGCCCGGCGCGAGAGAGCGCGCGCCGGGCGCCACGCCGTCGCGGATCTGCAGTCGCACGTTGGAGAACGGCCGGCCCACCTGCTGCGCCGGCGCGTCGGCCTGCGCATCCATCCAGGCGATGAAGCTGGCCTCGGACGCACCATAGAACTCCACGATGCGCGCCTGTGGAAACAGCGCCTGCAGCGCCGGCGTGTGCTGGCGCATCCAGCGCGCGCCGCTGATGGTGATGAGCCGCACCGCCGGCATGGGCGCAAGCCGTCGCCGCTCGGCCAGCTGCAGCATCAGCAGCAACTGGCTGGGCACCGCCACCAGGCAGGGCGTGGCGCCCGAGGCCAGCGTGGCCAGGCAGCGCGCGGCCGAGAACCGGCGCTGCAGCACCGCGCCCGCGCCGCTCCAGATGCCCAGCAGCGCGCCAAACAGAAACAGCGAATGCGACATGCGCCCCGGCGCCAGCACGCGCGTGGCCGCGGCGGCGCCGAACTCTTCGATGCAGACGCGAAAGCTCTCGGTCCACGAGCGGTGGTGGCGGCGAAAGCCCTTGGGCGTGCCGGTGCTGCCCGAGGTGAAACCGATGTAGAAGGGCGACAGCTCGCCCGCCGGGGCGGGCTGCGCGGCCTGCCCGGCGACGAAGTCCCCCATCAGCGCCCGCACATGGGCTTGCACCGGCGCCGGCCAGTCGCTGTCGGCCACCGCGGCGCAGCGGCCGCTGGTGATGGCGGCGAGAAAATCCGCCAGCATGTCCAGCGGGCCGTTGGCATCGTCGACCAGCACGGTGGCGCTCGCCTGCCGGGCGTCGAGCCGCCGGGCGCGCTGCTCCACCAGCGCATGCAGCGCGGCAAAGCCCAGCTGCTGCGCGCCGTCGTCAAAGGCCGGCGCAGCGCCGCGCTCGGCGGCCCAGCGCGCCAGCGGGCTGTGGACCAGCAAGGGCGCCGTCATTGCGGATTGGCGCGGCCGCCAAAGCGCCAGTCGGGAATGCCGCGCGCCACGGTGTGCACCACCACCGCGGCCACCACGCACTTGATCAGATCGCCAGGCACGAAGACCAGGGTGCCCGTCAGCGCCTGCACCGGGCTGAGCTTGGCCACCAGCACCAGGCCCAGCACGCCGAAGGCATGGATCACCAGGATGCCGCCCACCAGCGAGGCGATGAAGGCATTGAACGCCAGGCGGCCCGGCGTCGCGCCCGGCAGCACGCGCATCAAAAGGCCGCTGACCAGCGCCGCCACCGGCCAGCACACCAGGTAGCCGACCGATGGCAGAAAGAACACGCCCACGCCGCCGCGCCCGCCGGACAGCAGCGGCAGGCCCAGCGCCACCGCCGCCAGGAACAGCAGCATGGCCTGAAAGCCCAGCCGCGCGCCAAGCAGGCAGCCGGCGAGCATCACGCCCAGGGTCTGCACGGTGATGGGCACGCCCAGCGGCAGGTCGATCTTGGGGATCAGGCCGAAGACGGCGAGCAGGGCGGCGAACAAGGCCGTCAGGGCGATGCGGTGCGAGGTGGAGGTGTTCATGTCGATTCCAGCAGGATGGGGGTGATGGGGTGTTCGGGCTTGGATGGTCAAACGGGCGGGGCGGCCATGGTGAACCTCAGGCGCCCAGCCTGAGCACCAGCGCATCCGCCACCTTGCGCGCCGCCATCAGCATGCGTATGGTCAGCGGCGCCAGCAGGCGCAGCCCGCCGGCCTTGCCGGTGCGGATGCGGTGGGCATCGTCGAGCCGCGCCCACTGCACGAAGAAATGCTCGGTAAAGCGCAGCATCAGCCCCAGCTGCAGCGCCAGCCGCTCGGTGCGCACGCCAAAGCGCTGCAAGGGTGCAAGGCAGCGCTCGGCCACCGCCAGCAGCTCGCCGAAGCGGGTGGTGGCGGTGAGCATCGCGCCCAGCATGGTGCAGCTTTGCAGGCGCAGCGCGCTCTCCAGCCCGAGCACGGGCCGGCCGGTCAGCGCATGAAAGCCGGCCACCAGCGCGGCGGCGATCGCCGCCATGCGCACCAGGCGGCGGGTGGGGCGGCTGGCCGCGCCCAGGCTCAGGTACAGCGCCAGCACCAGTGCAAATGCCCCGGCCTGCCAGGCGGCATAAGGCGCGGGCGGCAGCCACAGCAGCAGCATGCCGGCCAGCGCCAGCACGGCCAGCTTGGCGCCGGCGGGCACGCGGTGCAGCCAGCTCGGAATGTCGCTGTACAGGCTGCCCATCAGGCCGGCTCCAGCTGCGCCGCCAGCGACTGGACATGCGCCTCATAGGCGGCGCAGACCTCGCGGCCCGGCCCGTCGCCGCGGATCTCGCCGCGATCGAGCCACAGCACGCGCTCCCAGCCGCGCACATGCTCGAGCACATGGGTGGAGGCGATCACCTGCTGGCTGGCGCGGCGGATGTCGGCCGCCAGCCGCGCCTGGCCAGGCAGATCCAGGCTGGCGAAGGGCTCGTCGAGCAGCATCACCCCGGGCGCCGCCAGCAGCAGCGCCAGCCAGCACACATGCTGGCGCTGGCCGTGGCTCAGGCTGCCGACGGCGCGCTGCGCCCAGTCGGCCAGGCCGCGCCGGGCCAGGAACTCCTGGCCCCGGCGGATGCCCTCCTTGCGCGGCACGCCCTGGTACTGCAGGCTCAGGCCCAGCTCTTCTTCCACCGTGGGGAAGATGATCTGGTCGTCGGGGTTCTGGAACATCATGCCCACCACGCCGGGCAGCGGCACGCGGGCCGCGTGCACGTCGTGGCCGGCCACGTGCACCGTGCCCTGCGAGGGGCGCTCCAGCCCGCACAGCAGCCGGAACAGGCTGGTCTTGCCCGCGCCGTTGTTGCCGATCAAGCCGATGCGCGGCTCCTGCAGGCGCAGGCTCAGGCCGCGAAACACCTCGGTGGTGCCTCGCTGCAGATGGACGGATTGCAGCGCGATGCCGCTGGCGGGCGATGGGGAAGCCAAGATAAGACCGCGGAAGGCGCATCGGCAGCGATGCGGGGCTGGTGAAAAACCGGCGTATTGTGGCACGAACCAGAGCCAGTGCGGCATCGCAAGGATTTGGCTTTTTTTGCTACCAATGGCTTGATATGAGATTTGAAGATGATTGATTTTCTGAGATTTTGACTAATTTTTATATGTATTGATGATTTTTATTGGTTGTATCTGATTGAAGAGTTGCCTTTGTCCGCCATCTCCAGATTGCCATGCTTGTCCGCAAGCTATTGATATATAGGCATCTATAGGCAAAAAGCCAATCAATTCACTTTTTGTGCCATGGCCTGCGGCTCGGCAAGCCTGCCGCAGCCACTACACTGGCGGCGTCTCCACCATGATCAAGCCGCTTGCCGCCCATGACCGACGATAGTTCCACCCGCCCTGCGGCCACCCGCAGCGCCTCGCGCTGGCTGCTGCTGGACGCGCTGCGCGGCCTGGCGCTGGTGTGGATGACGGTATTCCATTTCTGCTTTGACCTGAGCTATCTGGGGCTGTGGCGGCAGGACTTCTACCACGACCCGTTCTGGACCTGGCAGCGCGTGGGCATCGTCACGCTCTTCCTGCTGTGCGTGGGCATGTCGCAGGCCCTGGTGCAGGCCCGGCCCGGGCCTGCGTCGGTGGTGGCGCCGTGGCGGGGCGCGCGCTGGTGGCGCGTGGCGGCTTGTGCCGCCTTGGTGAGCGTGGCCTCGCGCCTGGCCTTTGCGCAGGGCTATATCTATTTCGGCGTGCTGCACTGCATTGCGGCGGTGTCGCTCGCGCTGTGGTGGATGCGGCGCTGGCGCGGCCCGCTGCTACTGGCGCTGGCGGCGTTGGCGCTGGCCGCGCCGCAGGCCTATGGCGCGCTGGCCTCGGGGCTGCCGCCGGCGCTGGTGCAGGCGCTCGACGGCCGGGCCGGCAGCGTGCTTGGGCTGATCACCCGGCTACCCCGCACCGAAGACTATGTGCCGCTGCTGCCCTGGCTGGGCGTGGCGATGCTGGGGCTGTGGGCTGGGCGCCAGCTGGCGGGCCGAAGCTGGCCGCAGGCCGCTGCCGGAGATGGCAGCGGGCGCGACGGAAACAATGTGATTTTGCGCCTGCTGGCCGCGCTGGGGCGGCACAGTCTGGCTTACTACATGCTGCACCAGCTGGTGCTGCTGGGCGGCCTGATGGCGCTGCGTGCGCTGCTCAAGCCATGAAGAAAATGACGCCCCACGCTCCTAATGCCGTTCACTTAGCAACCCGAAGCTGCTGCTTTTGAAGGCAGAGGCCGGGACTCGGCCTGGCTTTGTGGGCCGAGCAAAGCGATGGCCCGAAAGGCTGTCCACCCCCCCATCTAGCCGTGGCGAGAGGCGCGCTTTTCACCTTCGGGCGGCCCGGCGGTGAAAGGGCCGCGCTACCTTCAGCCTGCCGGCTGCAGGATGTGGATCATGCGCGAGGCGACCAGGGGCTTGGTCTTGGCGCCATAGGCCAGCATGTGCGGCGAGGCGGCATGGGCCTGCAGCGCGGCCAGGCTTTCCCATTTCTCGATCACGGCGAAGCTGTCCGGGCCGAAGCTGCCCTTGGATGGCGGCAGGCCTTCGGCGTCGATGGCGGCGCCGTATTCGATGCAGCCGGGCTCGGCCAGCACCGCGGCGCGGTTGGCGGCAAAGGCTTCGAGCACCGCGGCGCGCTGGCCGGGCTGGGCGGTGATGATGGCGATGACGTGGATCATGGGATTGCAGCTGGGCAAAAAGGCCATTCTAGGAATGGCCCCGGCTGGCCCCTGTCTCCGGTGCGCCAAGGGTGAAGGGCGGCGCAGGGCGGGGTGGGCTCAGCGCAGTGTGCCGCTGGTGCTCAGCAGCAGCGAGAGCAGGTCTTCGGCCTGCTTGTCGTCGCTGGCGGCGGCGGCCTGGGTCAGTTGCAAGGCCAGCCCGGGCGCTCCTTCGACGCGGCGGGCGCCGTCGAAGCGGCGCTGCCAGTACGAGATGGTCATGTCTTCGACGCGCACGCGGGCGCCGGTGCGCGGCGCATGGATGAACTTGCCATCGCCCAGGTAGATGCCCACATGGCTGAAGGCGCGGCGCATGGTGTTGAAGAACACCAGGTCGCCGGGCTTGAGCTCGCTCTTGTCGATTTTCTCGGTGGCCGCGGCCTGCTCGTTGGCGCGGCGCGGCAAGATGGTGCCCCAGGCCTGGGCATACAGTGCCCGCACCAGGCCGCTGCAGTCGAAGCCGGTTTCGGCGCTTTCGCCGCCGCGGCGGTAGGGCACGCCGATGAAGTGCATGGCGTTGGCGATCACGCTGGCGGTGTTGTCCTGCACGCTGTGGCGCATGTCGTCGAGCCGCGAAACGAGGTCCCGATGTTTGGCGGTGGGCTCATCCGCTGCCGCAGCCGGTGCATTATTAGGAGCAGCATGCGCACAGGCGGCGCCAGCCAGGATGATGGTGCAGAGCCATTTCGAAGACATAGCGCGCGACTTTAACATAGTTGACTTTTAGGAGGGTCGTGTGCAGATGTAAACAAATATTCCGCTTTTTACTCAAGGCCTTGCGCCGCTGCGCCAGCCCTGCAGGGCCTGTGCGGTGACCAGCAGCACCTGCTCGTCGCCAGCGCTGGTGTCCAGCCAGAACACGGGCAGGCTGGGGAAGGCGGCGTCGAAATAGGGCTTTTCGTTGCCGATCTCCAGCACCAGTACGCCATGGGGGGCGAGGCGCGCGGGCGCATCGCGCAGCAGCTGGCGGATGAAGTCCATGCCGTCGGCGCCGCCGGCCAGCGCCAGTTCGGGCTCGGCGCGGTATTCGGGCGGCAGCGCGGCCATGCTGGCGGCGTTGACGTAGGGCGGGTTGCACAGGATCAGGTCCCAGGGGCCGGGCAGCGCGGCCATGCCGTCGGAGTGCAGCAGCGCGACGCGCTCGGCCAGGCCGTGCCGCTCGACATTGATGCGGGCCACGGCCAGCGCGTCGGCCGAGAGGTCGGCGCCGGTGACCTGCACCTCGGGCCAGGCCATGGCCGCCAGGCAGGCCAGGCTGCCGTTGCCGGTGCACAGGTCCAGCACCCGGTGGGTCTGGTCGCTGAGCCATTCGTCGATGCTGCCGTCGGCCAGCAGCTCGGCGATCAGGCTGCGCGGCACGATGGCGCGTTCGTCGATGTAGAAGGGCACGCCCTGCAGCCAGGCTTCGCGGGTGAGGTAGGCGGCGGGCTTGCGGCTGGCGATGCGCTGCTGCAGCAGCGCGTGCACGCGCTCGGCATCGGCGGCGGCCACCGGCCGGCCGCCAGCGCCTTGCGCGCTGGTGTCGGTGTCCAGCGGCAGCTGCAGGGCCCACAGTACCAGCCAGGCGGCTTCGTCGTGGGCGTTGGTGGTGCCGTGGCCGAAGTGCGCGCCGGCGGCGTCCAGGGTGGCGGCGCCGTCGGCAATCAGTTGGTGCAGGGTGGGCATGGAGGGCTGGCGGGGCGCGCGCATCAGGCTTTGGCAGCCAGGTCGCCGCCGGCTCGGGCCAGGTTTTCCAGCACCCGGCGGTAGATGTTCTTCAGCGGCTCGATGTCGGCCACGGCCACATGTTCGTCGATCTTGTGGATGGTGGCGTTGGGCGGGCCGAGCTCGATGACCTGGGGGCAGATGCGGGCCATGAAGCGGCCGTCGCTGGTGCCGCCGGTGGTGGACAGCTCGGTGGCGATGCCCACTTCGTCGTGGATCGCCTGCTGCACCGCGCTGACCAGCGTGCCGGGCGTGGTGAGGAAGGGCTGGCCGCCCAGCGTCCATTGCAGCTCGTATTCGAGGCCATGGCGGTCGAGCACCTCGTGCACCCGCGCCTGCAGGCCCTCGGCAGTCGATTCGGTGCTGAAGCGGAAGTTGAACAGCACCTGCACCTGGCCGGGGATGACGTTGGTGGCGCCGGTGCCGCCGTGCATGTTGCTGATCTGCCAGCTGGTGGGCGGGAAGAAGGGGTTGCCGCGGTCCCATTCGGTGGCCGCCAGCTCGGCCAGCGCGGGCAGGGCCTGGTGGATGGGGTTGCGCGCCAGCTGCGGGTAGGCAATGTGGCCTTGCACGCCGTGCACGGTGAGCCTGCCGCTCAAGGTGCCGCGGCGGCCGTTCTTGATCATGTCGCCGGTGCGTTGCACCGAGGTGGGTTCGCCGACGATGCAGTAGTCCAGTTTTTCGCCGCGCTGCTGCAGCGCCTGCACGACCACGGTGGTGCCGTCGACGGCGGGGCCTTCCTCGTCGCTGGTGAGCAGCAGCGCGATGTTCAGCGGCGCCTGCGGCTGCGCGGCGAGGAATTCCTCGACCGCGACCACGAAGGCGGCGATCGAGGTCTTCATGTCGCTGGTGCCGCGGCCGTAGAGCTTGCCATCGCGGTGCGTGGGCACGAAGGGCGGGCTGCTCCATTGCTCCTGCGGGCCGGTGGGCACCACGTCGGTGTGGCCGACGAAGACCAGGGTCTTGGCCGCGCCATTACCACCATGGTCGCCGCTGGCGCCGCGCCTGGCCCAGAGGTTGCTGACGCGAAAATCCTCCGGCCCGCTGTCCAGGCGCTCGCAGACAAAGCCGCAGGGCGCGAGCAATTCGGCGATCAGTTCGAGGCAGCCTTCGTCGCTGGGGGTGATGGAGGGGCGGGAGATGAGTTGCTCGGTCAGCTGCAGGGTGCGGGACATGGCGTGCGCGGCAGGGGAAGGCAAAGACGGCAATCTTACTGCGGCCACGGGGCACGCAGCGGCTTGCGAAAATAAATATAGCTGCTTGCGTAGTCTACACAAGGATTTCCATATATTTTATATTGGAAAACCTTACCAGACTTGCGCTAGCAGCTATTGTTTTTGGTAGCGACTCAGTCGCGCAGCAGGTCGTTGATGCTGGTCTTGGCGCGGGTTTCCGGCGTGACCTGCTTGACGATCACCGCGCAGTACAGGCTGTGGCTGCCGTCCTTGGCGGGCATGGAGCCGCTGACCACCACCGAGCCGGCCGGGATGCGGCCGTAGCTGACCTCGCCGGTCATGCGGTTGTAGATCTTGGTGCTCTGGCTGATGTACACGCCCATCGAGATCACCGAGTTCTCCTCGACGATCACGCCCTCGACCACTTCGGAGCGCGCGCCGATGAAGCAGTTGTCCTCGATGATGGTCGGGTTGGCCTGCAGCGGCTCGAGCACGCCGCCCAGGCCCACGCCGCCCGAGAGGTGCACGTTCTTGCCGACCTGCGCGCAGGAGCCCACGGTGGCCCAGGTGTCGACCATGGTGCCTTCGCCCACGTAGGCGCCGATGTTCACGTACGAGGGCATCAGGATCGCGCCCTTGGCGATGAAGCTGCCGCGGCGCGCCACCGCGGGCGGCACCACGCGCACGCCGGTGGCGGCGATGTCGGCCTCGCTCATGCCGGAGAACTTGGTGGGCACCTTGTCGAAGAAGCTCAGCTCGCCCGATTGCACCAGGGCGTTGTCCTTGAGGCGGAAGGACAGCAGCACCGCCTTCTTGATCCACTGGTGCACCGTCCACTGGCCCACGCCCTGCTGGGTGGCCACGCGCAGCGCGCCGGTGTTCAGGCCATCGATCACATGGTCGACCGCATCGACGATCTCCTTGGGCGCGGAAGAGGGCGACAGCGAAGCGCGGTTGTCCCAGGCGGCTTCGATGATGGTTTGCAGTTGTTGGCTCATGTGTCTACGACTTCTTGAAGGATTGAATGAATTGCACGATGCGCTGCGCGGCTTCCAGGCATTCAGCCGTCTCCGCCACCAGGGCCATGCGGACACGGCCCGCGCCGGGGTTGGCGCCTTGGGCGTCGCGCGCCAGGTAGCTGCCCGGCAGCACGGTGACATTGTATTGGGCGTACAGCGCGCGGGCGAACTCGGTGTCGGACAGGCCCAGGTGCGCGGGAATGCCGGCCCACAGGTAGAAGCTGGCATCGGGCAGGCGCACGTCCATCACGCTCGCCAGCAGCGGCGTGACCTCGGCGAACTTCTGCCGGTATAGCTCGCGGTTGGCCTGCACATGCGCTTCGTCGCCCCAGGCGGCGATGCTGGCCGCCTGCACCGAGGGGCTCATGGCGCTGCCGTGGTAGGTGCGGTACAGCAGAAAGGCCTTGATCAGGCTGGCGTCGCCGGCCACGAAGCCGCTGCGCAGGCCCGGCACGTTGCTGCGCTTGCTGAGGCTGGTGAAGGCCAGCAGCCTGCGGAAGTCGCCACGGCCCAGCTGGTGCGCCGCCTCCAGGCCGCCGAGCGGCGGCTCATCACGGAAATAGATCTCGCTGTAGCACTCGTCCGAGGCGATCACGAAGCCATGGCGGTCCGACAGATCGAACAGCTTCTTCCATTCGGCCAGCGGCATCACCGCGCCGGTGGGGTTGCCGGGCGAGCACACGAAGATCAGCTGGGTGCGCTGCCACACCGCCTCGGGCACGCTGTCCCAGTCGATCGCGAAGTTCTTTTCGGGCACGCTGGGCGCATAGTAGGGCGTGGCGCCGGCTAGCAGGGCCGCGCCCTCGTAGATCTGGTAGAACGGGTTGGGGCAGATCACGGTGGGCTGCGCGCGCGTGGGGTCGAGCACCGTCTGCGTGAAGGCGAACAGCGCCTCGCGCGAGCCGTTGACCGGCAGCGTCTGCTGCTGGGCGTCGAGCTGCACGCCGTAGCGTCTGGCCAGCCACTGCCCGAAGGCCTCACGCAGCGCCGGCGTGCCGGCGGTGGCCGGATAGCCCGCCAGGCCGGTGGACAGGCTGTCCGCCAAGGCCTGCTGGATGAACGGCGGCGTGGGGTGGCGCGGCTCGCCGATACCCAGGCTGATCGGGCGAAGCGCGGCAGGCGGGGTGACGCCCGCGAACAGCTGGCGCAGCCGCTCGAAGGGGTAGGGCTGCAGTTGGTTGAGCAAGGGGTTCATAGCCGGGGGATTATCCCGCAGTTCGCTAGCGCCGCTGTCGCGCCTTGGCCAGGATCGCCGCCAGCGCGGCCTGCTTGGCTTGGCCCGCGGCGGCCGCAGCCGCCGGGGCGGGCGCGGGGGGCGAAGGCGGCGCCTGCGACCGGCTCTGCTGCCGGGCCTGGTGGCGCTCGTAGCGGCCGCGGGCCTGCGCCGCCTGCTCGGGCGACCAGGCATCCCAGCCGGTGGCCGTGCCGCTGGCGCTCTCCAGGGCGATGCAGTCCACCGGGCAGACCGGAACGCACAGCTCGCAGCCGGTGCAGGCGGCGTCGATCACGGTGTGCATGAGCTTGTTGGCGCCCAGGATGGCATCGGTGGGGCAGGCCTTGAAGCACAGCGTGCAGCCTATGCACCAGTTCTCGTCGATGCGGGCCAGCAGCCGCGGGCCTTCCGCGCCATGGGCGGGGCTGAGGGGGGCCTGCGGCAGGCCAGTGAGCCGGGCCAGGCGGCGCACGCCTTCTTCTCCGCCGGGCGGGCACTGGTTGATCGCGGCCTGGCCGGCGGCAATGGCTTGGGCATAGCTGCGGCAGTCGGGGTAGCCGCAGCGGGTGCACTGCGTCTGGGGCAGCGCCGCGTCAATCGCGTCGGCGCCAATGAAAACAGCCAGCGGCTGGGCTGGCTGTTGTGGTGCTGGGGGAGTCGTCAGGCTCACGCTGCATGCAGGTTTTTCAGTTCAGGCTGCCCCGATTCTAGCGGTTTCACCGGCGCGGCCTGAGGATCCACATGGTTGTTGGCCAGGATGAACTCCTTGAGCAGCGGGTACACCATCTTGCGCCAGCGGCTGCCGCTGAAGATGCCGTAGTGGCCCGCGCCCTTGACCTCGAAGTGGCGCGTGTCGCCGCCCTTGAGGCCGGTGCACAGCTCGTGCGCGGCCTTGGTCTGGCCGGAGCCGGAGATGTCGTCGAGCTCGCCTTCCACCGTCAGCAGCGCGGTGCCCCGGATGTCCTGCGGCTTGACCAGTTCGAGCTGCCCCTCGGGCGAGCGGATCTGCCAGGTGCCGTTGACCAGCGAGAAGTCCTGGAACACGGTCTTGATGGTCTCCAGGTAGTAGTCGGCATCCATGTCGAGCACCGCGTTGTACTCGTCGTAGAAGCGGCGGTGGTGCTCGGCGCTCTCGTCGTCGCCCTTGAGCAGGCTCTTGAAGTAGTCGTAGTGGCTGGTGGCGTGGCGGTCGGGGTTCATGGCCACGAAACCCGAGTGCTGCAGGAAGCCGGGGTACACGCGGCGGCCCGCACCCGGGAAATTGGCGGGTACCGGGTAGATCACATTGCTCTCGAACCACTTGATGTCGTGGGTGGTCGCGAGGTTGTTCACCGTGGTGGGCGACTTGCTGGCATCGATGGGGCCACCCATCATGGTCATCGACAGCGGCGTCTTCTCGCCGCGGCTGGCCATCAGCGATACCGCCGCGAGCACCGGCACCGTGGGCTGGCACACGCTCACCACATGGCAGTTGCCGTACCGGGACTGCACGTAGCGGATGAATTCCTGCACATAGTTGACGTAGTCGTCGAGGTGAAAGCTCCCCTCGGACTGCGGCACCAGGCGGGCATTGACCCAGTCGGTGATGTAGACCTTGTGGTCGGTCAGCATGGTGCGCACCGTCTCGCGCAGCAGCGTCGCATAGTGGCCCGACAGCGGCGCCACGATCAGCACCGCGGGCTGGCTCTTGAGGCCGGCCAGCGTCTGCGGGTCGTCGGAATAGCGCTTGAAGCGGCGCAGCTCGCAAAAGGGCTTGGCGGCCTCGACCCGCTCGTGGATCGCGATCTCGTGGCCGTTGGAGGTGACGGTGTGGATGTTGAAGCGGGGCTTCTCGTAGTCCTTGCCCAGGCGGTACACCAGGTCGAAGCCAGCAGAGACGCGCTGCGTCATGGTGTTCTGGCTGGCGGGCCACAGCGGGTTGCTGAGCAATTTGGCGGTTGCGTGGGCATATTCCGCAAAGGGCTCCATCAGGGCGCGTTGGGTTTCGTAAATTTGGTACAGCATTGTTGAAACTCCAGTATGTTGCGGTGCAATGTAGCACCAACACCTGCGGGGCTGTGTAAACAATCCGCTGGTGGAAATACTAGGGGATCCGGCGCCGCGGGGGCGGCCGGATTGCGGCCTGTATTATAAATTTGATAGCGTTGCAGCAATATGACCTGTGGCTTTTTTGCCATCCACCGCGATTGCGCGGCGCCGGGGCGATGGGCCGGCGGCGGTGGCGCCATCCTAGGGAAAGCCAGTTAAGTACTTTCACCAGTGCGGCCGCTGTGGCGCAGCCACTCGTCGAAGGCTTCGCGGGCCGAATTGCGCAGCGCCTTGCGAAAGCGCTGCCGGTCCTCAAGGTACAGGCAGTGCCGCATCACGGTGAACGGGTTGAAGCTGCTGCTGGGGTACAGGTGCTGGAAGTGGGCCTTGTAGTGGCGCGCGGTGGACAGGTGCTTTTGCACCACCGCGAACAGCACCGAGGCGCGCTCGATGGCGAAATCCTGCGTCATCTCGTCCACGAAGAACTCCACCTTCTGCGGCTGGAACTCATAGCCCGGAAAGTGCTTCTGCCCGAAACCCACCACGCGGAAGGCGGTGAGCCGGTCCACTTCTTCGGGGGCCGCGTCCTCGTCGGCATCCGTCTGGCCCAGCGACAGGGCAAGGTTGGTGGCATTGCGGATCTGCAGGAATTCCCGATCAGCCAACTCAAACAATGCCGACAAGATGTTGATGCGCCGCTTGAGGTTGGTGGGAATGGATTTCTTGTATTTGATCTGGTGATCGAGCTCGCTCCACGAATCCTGGATGATGGTGCGGATCTGCAGCTCGAACGCCTGCGAGGCATAAGAGCGGTGCTCCGGCGCCTGCACCTGGGCGGAGTTCAGCCGCAAATCCATATGGATGCCCTTGTAGCCGAATTCCGATTCGGTATCTTCCATGGGCGCGGTTTTGTCGGTGATCTCGATCACATCGAAATATTCGCGCACCGCCTGCATGATGACCGCTGGCTCATCCTCGTAGAGGCAGACCACGCGCACGCCCACCAGGTCGCTGATGTAATCCTTGATCGCGTAGCTTTGCTGCTCTTCTTCCAGCGCCCGGCGGTATTTGCGCTTGAATTTGCGTATGCATTCATCGGAGTTTTTGACCCGCCATTCGATCTTGGCGATATTGACCGCGGGCAGCTTGTCCAAAATGGCGGCCAGCAGATTCCCATAGGCCTCGGCGGCGGTATTCAGGCTGCCGAGGCGGTCGTCGTAATAGGCGAGGAATTCACGGCGGTGAATCTCGAAATCAGGGTAGGGCATGGAAGCACCGGAATCAGGGGTTGGGATGGTTTTCGATATGCGCGTCGGGCGCGAAAATATCCCAGGTGGCCACGAACAGCGCCGCGATCAGCGGGCCGATCACGAAACCGGTCAGCCCGAACAGCGAAAGCCCTCCCAGCGTGGAGATCAGGATCACATAGTCGGGCAGCTTGGTGTCCTTGCCCACGAGCAGCGGGCGCAGCACGTTGTCCACCATGCCCATGATGCCGGCGCCGTAGGCCGCCAGCACCAGGCCCTGCACGGTCGAGCCGGTAGCCAGGAAGTAGATCGCCACCGGCGCCCAGATGATGGCCGCACCCACCGCCGGCAGCAGCGACAGGAAGGCCATCACCACGCCCCACAGCAGCGCGCCCTGGATGCCCAGTATCCAGAAGATGATGCCGCCCAGCGCGCCCTGCGTGGCGGCCACCGCCAGGTTGCCCTTGACGGTGGCGCGCACCACGGTCACGAACTTCTTGCCCAGCTTGCGCTTGTGGTCGGTATCGAGCGGCGTGGCCTTGACGATTTTCTGCGTCAGAATCGCGCCGTCGCGCAGGAAGAAAAACAGCAGGTACAGCGAAATGCAGAAGCTGACCAGAAAACCCAGCGTGTTCTGCCCAATGGCCAGCGCCTTGGTGGCGACGAACTGGCTGACCTGCACCGCCACGCCGGAAATCTTTTCCTGGATGAGCTTGGCATCGCCCAGCTGGAATCTGTCGAGCAGATCAAGTACCCACCGGGGCAGGCTGGCATAGATCTGCTGGAAATACTGGCCGAAATTCAACTGCCCGGAGGAAACCCGCTCGTAAATGATCGAGGCCTCCTTGGTGAGCGAGATGAAAATCAGCGTCAGCGGCAGGATCACCAGCACCAGGCACAGCGCCAGCGTGATCAGGCTGGCCACGGTGGGATAGCGCGGCATGCGCCGGGCAATTCTCTTGTGCAGCGGCATGAATACCACCGCGAATATCACGCTCCACAGCACCGCGCCCTGGAATGGCCAGAGCACGGCCAGAAATGCCAGCGTGACCAGAATGAGTAAAAGAATCAAGGCCCTGTCTTGCAAGGTTTGGGTTTTGAGCATGAAGGTGTGCAAAGAGCGTGCGATTTCGTCACTGTATCGGACGGCCGCGCTTGCCTCGAAAAATCTATGGATGGCGTGTGGCGCAACCATGGCATGGCGCGACAGCGCCCGCCAGAAGTGGCACAATAGCCGCCGTTCGGCCCTTCCCAGCCACAGTCGCATCCGCCAACCGGTTCAGCCGTGTCGCGGAAGGTTTTACTTACCAGCTAATGCTCCCTGAAGGGGGGCGGAGGTCAGCGGAAAATATGAGCGATACGAACTCTGTGTATCAGGCCTACCAAGGCAACACCTATCTGTTTGGCGGCAACGCGCCGTATGTCGAGGAGATGTACGAGAACTATCTGGAAAACCCAGGTAGCGTACCCGACACCTGGCGTACCTACTTTGATGCACTGCAAAATGTCCCCGCAACGGACGGCAGCGCCGCCAAGGATGTTCCGCACCTTCCCGTCATCAACGCATTCGCCGAGCGCGCCAAGCAGGGCGGCACCCGCGTGGTGGTGGCCAGTGGCGCCGATTCGGAGCTGGGCCGCAAGCGCACCGCGGTGCAGCAGCTGATCGCCGCCTACCGCAACGTGGGCGCGCGCTGGGCCGACCTCGATCCGCTCAAGCGCGCCGAACGCCCCGAGATCCCCGAGCTGGAGCCTTCGTTCTACGGCTTCACCGACGCCGACCAGGAAACGGTGTTCAACACCAGCAACACCTTCTTCGGCAAGGAATCCATGTCGCTGCGCGAGCTGCTGAACGCGCTGCGCGAGACCTACTGCGGCACCATCGGCGCCGAGTACATGTATGCCACCGACCAGAACCAGAAACGCTGGTGGCAGCAAAAGCTGGAGTCCATCCGCAGCAAGCCGGCCTTCAACGCCGAGCAGAAGAAGCGCATCCTCGACCGCCTCACCGCCGCCGAGGGCCTGGAGCGCTACCTGCACACCAAGTACGTCGGCCAAAAGCGCTTCTCGCTGGAAGGCGGCGAGAGCTTCATCGCGGCGATGGACGAGCTGGTCAATGACGCAGGCCAGCGCGGCGTGCAGGAAGTGGTGATCGGCATGGCCCACCGCGGCCGCCTGAACGTGCTGGTGAACACGCTGGGCAAGATGCCCAAGGACCTGTTCGCCGAGTTCGACCACACCGCGCCCGAAGACCTGCCCGCCGGTGACGTGAAGTACCACCAGGGCTTCAGCTCCGACGTGTCCACCAAGGGCGGCCCGGTGCACCTGTCGCTGGCCTTCAACCCCTCGCACCTGGAAATCGTGAACCCGGTGGTCGAAGGCTCGGTGCGCTCGCGCATGGACCGCCGCAACGACCCGCAGGGCAGGCAGGTGCTGGCGGTGCTGGTGCACGGCGACGCCGCCTTTGCCGGCCAGGGCGTGAACCAGGAAACCCTGGCGCTGTCCGAAACCCGCGGCTACACCACGGGCGGCACGGTGCACATCATCATCAACAACCAGATCGGCTTCACCACCTCCGATCCGCGCGACCTGCGCTCCACGCTGTACTGCACCGACATCGTGAAGATGATCGAGTCGCCGGTGCTGCACGTCAACGGCGACGACCCAGAAGCGGTGTGCCTGGCCATGCAGCTGGCGCTGGAGTTCCGCATGGAGTTCTCCAAGGACGTGGTGGTGGACATCATCTGCTTTCGCAAGCTCGGCCACAACGAGCAGGACACGCCCGCACTGACCCAGCCGCTGATGTACAAGAAGATCGGCCAGCACCCCGGCACCCGCAAGCTGTATGCCGACAAGCTGGCCACGCAAGGCCTGGGCGAGCTGGGCGACGACATGGTCCGGGCCTACCGCGCCGCGATGGACGAGGGCAAGCACACGGTGGACCCGGTGCTCACCAACTTCAAGAGCATGTACGCGGTGGACTGGAGCCCCTTCCTGCACAAGAAGTGGACCGACGCCGCCGAAACCGCGATCCCGCAGGCCGAGTGGAAGCGCCTGGCCGAGCGCGTGACCACGCTGCCCGAGTCGGTGACGCCGCACCAGCTGGTCAAGAAGGTGTACGACGACCGCGCCGCCATGGGCCGCGGCGACGTCAACGTGGACTGGGGCATGGGCGAGACCATGGCCTACGCCTCGCTGGTGGCCTCGGGCTACCCGGTGCGCCTGTCGGGCGAAGACTCGGGCCGCGGCACCTTCACGCACCGCCACTCCGTGGTGCACGACCAAAAGCGCGAGAAGTGGGACGAAGGCACCTACATCCCGCTGCAGAACGTGGCCGACAAGCAGGCGCCGTTCGCGGTGATCGACTCCATCCTGTCCGAAGAGGCGGTGCTGGGCTTCGAATACGGCTATGCGTCGAACGACCCGAACACGCTGGTGGTCTGGGAAGCCCAGTTCGGCGACTTCGCCAACGGCGCCCAGGTGGTGATCGACCAGTTCATCGCCTCGGGCGAAGTGAAGTGGGGCCGCGTCAACGGCATCACGCTGATGCTGCCGCACGGCTACGAAGGCCAGGGCCCCGAACACAGCTCGGCGCGCCTGGAGCGCTTCATGCAGCTGGCCGCCGACCAGAACATGCAGATCACGCAGCCGACCACGGCCAGCCAGATCTTCCACCTGCTGCGCCGCCAGATGGTGCGCCCGCTGCGCAAGCCGCTGATCATCATGACGCCCAAGTCGCTGCTGCGCAACAAGGACGCCACCTCGCCGCTGTCCGAGTTCACCTCGGGCGGTTTCCACACGGTGATCGGCGAGCGCGACGAAGCGGTGCTGGCCAAGGCCGACAAGGTCAAGCGCGTGATCGCCTGCTCGGGCAAGGTGTACTACGACCTGGTCAAGAAGCGCGCCGAGGACGGCGTCAGCGACGTCGCCATCCTGCGCGTGGAGCAGCTGTATCCGTTCCCGCACAAGGTGTTCGCGGCCGAGCTCAAGAAGTACCCGAACGCCAAGGACGTGGTCTGGTGCCAGGACGAGCCCCAGAACCAGGGCGCCTGGTTCTTCGTGCAGCACTACATCCACGAGAACATGCTCGAAGGCCAGAAGCTCGGCTACTCCGGCCGCGCCGCCTCGGCATCGCCCGCGGCCGGCTACTCGCACCTGCACGTCGAGCAGCAGAAGGCGCTGGTCGAAGGCGCGTTCGGCAAGCTCAAGGGCTTTGTGCTGACCAAGTAAACGCAGGCCGAGCGCAACGACTCGCGCAGCGCCGGCCAAGCCGCCGGCCTGCGCAGTCCCAGGCAAGTTCCAACGCATACAGAGTAGAAAGAATTCCCCATGGCAATCGTAGAAGTCAAAGTCCCCCAGCTGTCCGAATCCGTGGCCGAGGCCACGCTGCTGAACTGGAAGAAGAAGGCGGGCGAGGCAGTCGCCGTCGATGAAATCCTGATCGAGATCGAGACCGACAAGGTCGTGCTCGAAGTGCCCGCGCCGTCGGCCGGCGTGCTGACCGAGATCGTGCAGGGCGACGGCGCCACCGTCACCGCCGAGCAGCTGATCGCCAAGATCGACACTGCCGCCGTTGCCGGCGCCGCCGCTCCCGCCGCGGCAGCGGCCCCCGCAGCCGCGCCCGCGGCAGCCGCACCGGCCGCCGCGCCTGCTGCCACCGGCGGCAACAAGGGCGACGTGGCCATGCCCGCCGCCGCCAAGCTGCTGGCCGACAACAACCTGTCGGTCGGCGCCGTGGCCGGCTCCGGCAAGGATGGCCGCGTGACCAAGGGCGACGTGCTGGCCGCCGTGGCCGGTGGCGTCAAGTCCACCGCCGCCACCATCCCCACCGGCGTGCCCACCAAGGCGCTGCCCCAGGTGGCTGCCCCCGTGGCCCAGCCCGACCTGGGCGAGCGCCCCGAGCAGCGCGTGCCCATGAGCCGCCTGCGCGCCCGCGTGGCCGAGCGCCTGCTGCAGTCGCAGTCCACCAACGCCATCCTGACCACCTTCAACGAGGTGAACATGGCGCCGGTGATGGAGCTGCGCAAGAAGTTCCAGGACGCCTTCACCAAGGAGCACGGCGTCAAGCTGGGCTTCATGTCCTTCTTCGTCAAGGCCGCCGTGCACGCACTCAAGAAGTACCCGGTGCTCAACGCCTCGGTGGACGGCAACGACATCGTCTACCACGGCTACTTCGATATCGGCATCGCGGTGGGCTCGCCCCGCGGCCTGGTGGTGCCCATCCTGCGCAACGCCGACCAGATGAGCTTCGCCGACATCGAGAAGAAGATCGCCGAATTCGGCAAGAAGGCCGCCGACGGCAAGCTGGGCATCGAAGACATGACCGGCGGCACCTTCTCGATCTCCAACGGCGGCACCTTCGGCTCGATGATGTCCACCCCCATCATCAACCCGCCGCAGTCGGCCATCCTGGGCGTGCACGCCACCAAGGACCGCGCCGTGGTCGAGAACGGCCAGGTGGTCGTGCGCCCGATGAACTACCTCGCCATGTCCTATGACCACCGCATCATCGACGGCCGCGAAGCCGTGCTGGGCCTGGTGGCGATGAAGGACGCGCTGGAAGATCCGTCGCGCCTGCTGTTCGACCTGTAATCGGCAGGCCATTTGACGCCTGGAAAACCCACCCGGCCCCGTGGTGGGTTTTTCCCATAGATACGTAAAGAGATACACGCATGAGCAAACAATTCGACGTCATCGTCATCGGCGGCGGCCCCGGCGGCTATGTGGCCGCCATCCGCGCCGCGCAGCTGGGCTTCAATGTCGCCTGCATCGACGAGTGGAAGAACGACAAGGGCGGCCCCGCGCTGGGCGGCACTTGCACCAACGTGGGCTGCATTCCGTCGAAGGCGCTGCTGCAGTCGTCCGAGCATTTCGAGCATGCCCGGCTGCACTTTGCCGAGCACGGCATCTCCACCGGCAAGGTCGAGATCGACGTGGCCAAGATGGTCGGCCGCAAGGATGCGGTGGTCAAGCAGAACAACGACGGCATCCAGTACCTGTTCAAGAAGAACAAGGTCAGCTTCTTCCATGGCCGCGGCTCCTTCGTGCGCGCCGCCGACGGCGGCTACGAGATCAAGGTCGCCGGCAAGGAGGAGGAAACCCTCTCGGCCAAGCAGGTCATCGTGGCCACCGGCTCCAATGCCCGCCCGCTGCCCGGCGTGGCCTTTGACGAAGAGAACATCCTCTCCAACGACGGCGCGCTGCGCCTGGGCAAGACGCCCAAGACCCTGGGCCTGATCGGCTCGGGCGTGATCGGCCTGGAGATGGGCTCGGTCTGGCGCCGCCTGGGCGCCGAAGTGACCGTGCTCGAAGGCATGGACAAGTTCCTGCCCGCGGTGGACGAGCAGATCGCCAAGGAAGCCAAGAAGGCCTTCGACAAGCAGGGCCTGAAGATCGAGCTGGGCGTGAAGGTCGGTGAAGTCAAGACCGGCAAGAAGGGCGTCAGCATCTCCTACACCAATGCCAAGGGCGAAGCCCAGACGCTGGAAGTGGAGAAGCTGATCGTCTCCATCGGCCGCACTGCCAACACCAACGGCCTCAACGCCGAGGCCGTGGGCCTGCAGCTGGACGAGCGCGGCGCCATCGTGGTGGATGCCGACTGCAAGACCAATCTGCCCGGTGTGTGGGCGGTGGGCGACGTGGTGCGCGGCCCGATGCTCGCGCACAAGGCCGAGGAAGAGGGCGTGGCGGTTGCCGAGCGCATCGCCGGCCAGCACGGCCATGTCAACTTCGACACCATCCCCTTCGTGATCTACACCAGCCCCGAGGTGGCCTGGGTGGGCCGCACCGAGCAACAGCTCAAGGAGCAGGGCGTGCAGTACAAGGCCGGCACCTTCCCGTTCCTGGCCAACGGCCGGGCGCGCGCGCTGGGCGACACCACCGGCATGGTCAAGTTCCTGGCCGATGCCGCGACCGACGAGATCCTGGGCGTGCACATGGTGGGCCCGATGGTCTCCGAGCTGATCTCCGAAGCCGTGGTGGCGATGGAGTTCAAGGCATCGAGCGAAGACATCGCCCGCATCTGTCATGCCCACCCCTCGCTGTCCGAGGCGACCAAGGAAGCGGCGCTGGCGGTGGACAAGCGCACCCTGAACTTCTGATCGCGGTGATCTGAAGCCAGCCTCCGGCGCTTAAGAAAAAAGCGCCGGAGGCTATTGTCTTTATAGCAATGGTGGAAAAATCCATGGGGACCTCCGTTCGTGAACTGTACGAGGCCGAACTCCAGGCCAAGGGCTATCAGAGCGATCCGGCGCAATTGCGCGCGGTCGATGCGCTGCAGCGCTGCGCCGACGAATGGGCGGCCTACAAGACCAAGCGCTCCAACGCCCTCAAGAAGCTGATCAACCATCCCGACCTGCCCAAGGGCGTGTACATGTATGGCGGCGTGGGCCGGGGCAAGAGCTTTTTGATGGACTGCTTCTTCAACGCGGTGCCCATCCGCCGCAAGACGCGGCTGCATTTCCATGAATTCATGCGCGAGGTGCAACGCGAGCTGTCGGCGCTCAGCGGCACGCAGAACCCGCTCGATGTGTTGGGCGCGCAGATCGCCAAGCGCTACAAGCTCATCTGCTTCGACGAGTTCCACGTCGCGGACATCACCGACGCGATGATCCTCTACCGCCTGCTGCTGGCGCTGTTCGACAACGGCGTGGGCTTTGTCACCACCTCGAACTTCATGCCCGACGGCCTGTACCCGGACGGCTTGCACCGCGACCGCATCCTGCCTGCGATCGCGCTGCTCAACGAGCGCATGGAAGTGGTGAACGTGGACAACGGCACCGACTACCGCCGCCGCACGCTGGAGAAGGTGCAGCTCTACCATTGCCCGCTCGGGCCGCAGGCCGACCAGGCGATGGAGGAGGCCTTCAACCACCTGGCGGAGACCAAGGACGAAAACCCGGTGCTGAAGATCGAGGCGCGCGAGATCCGGGCGCGCCGACGCGCCGGCGGCGTGGTGTGGTTCGACTTCCAGACCCTGTGCGGCGGCCCGCGCTCGCAGAACGACTACCTGGAGATCGCCAGCCAGTTCCACACCGTGCTGCTGTCGGACGTGCCGTTCATGCCGGTCAGCCTGGCCTCGCCCGCGCGGCGTTTCACCTGGCTGATCGATGTGCTGTACGATCGGCGGGTCAAGCTGATCATGTCGGCCGCGGTGCCGCCGGAGCAGCTGTATGTGGAGGGCCCGCTGGTGCACGAGTTTCCGCGCACCGTCTCGCGCCTCAATGAAATGCAATCGCAGGAATACCTGTCGCTGGAGCGGCGGGTGGTCGATACCTCGTTGACCTGATGCCAAATCTGAGCTTTTTCCCCTGGGCCGCGGCTGCCGCGCTGGCGTCGGCGGCGGCGCTGGCGGCCCCTGAATCCGATGCGGCCGCGCAGCGCAGCCGCGAGCGCGCCGCCATCCAGCACGAACGCGAGGCCAACCAGGCGCGGCAACTGGCCAACGAGAAGATCTGCTACCAGCACTTCGCGGTGACCGACTGCGTGCGCAAGGTGCGCCGCGAGGCCCGCCTGCAGGAGCAGGAGCTGCACAAGCGCGAGCTGGTCATCAACGCGGCCGAGCGCGCCGAGAAGGTGCAGCAGCAGGAAGGCAGCCGCGCCCAGAAGCAAAAGGAGCATGCCGACAAGGCGGCCACCATGCTCGATGCGCCGCCCGCCGAGCAGACGCTGGAGCAGCGCAGCGCCGAGCACCGCGAGCAGGCACAGCAGCGCGCCCGCTCCGGCCCGAGCGAAGCCGAGCGCGCCGCGCAGCACGCGCAGCAGCAGCGCGATGCCGCCCAGCGCGCGGCCCAGCAGAACGACAAGCGCGCCTCCAAGGCGCGCGAGCAACAGCAGCGCGAGGCCAGTGCGCCCGGCCAGATCGGCGAAGCCCGCGAGAAATACGATGCCAAGCAGGCGGCCGCGGCTGAGCGCAGGCGCCAATACGAGGAGCGTATGCAAAAGCGCAAGGCCGAAGGCAAGGAGCCGCGCCCGCTGAGCGATCCGCCGGCGCCCTGACGGGTGGGCGCCATGGAGGCATGGAATTGCAAGTGATTATCATTTGCAAACCTATAATCCCCATCCATGAGCTGCGACGAAATACACCCCGCGGCGCTGCAGGTGGGGGGCGGAAGCCTGGCGTTCGAGCATGACCATTGGTTCAGCGAGCTGGAGCCGCCACGGCTCAAGCTAGTACTGGTGCTCGCGGGCAGCATCACCTACCAGCAGGATGCGCAGGCGCCCGAAATGCTGCGCGGCCCCTTCCTGCACCTGAGCCTGCAGCAGGAGCCCTGCTCGGTGGGCCACGGCATGGCCAAAGGCGAGCAGCTGCAGTATGTGACGGCGCGGGTGCCATTGCCGGCGCTACGCCACAGCCTGGGCATAGATGCGGGCCGGCTGATGGATCATTTCAGGCATCTGCGCCAGGGCGAATCCTTCCAGTTCAACGCAGCGGCCAGCGCGGCGCAGCAGGCCGTGGCCCGGCAGATCCTGCACTGCCCGTGGGAAGGTCTGGCGCGCCAGTTCTTCTTGAGCGGCAAGGGGCTGGAGCTGCTGGCCATGGCCTTGCCGCCCGGCGCATCTTGCGCCGTATCCTACGGCTCGGAGCTTGGCGCACTCGAGCCCCGCCTGCTGCGCCAGCTGCGGCGCGCGCAGGCGATCTTGCTCGAGGCGCTTGAACAGCCGCCCGGCCTGCGCGAGCTGGCCCGGGAAGTCGGCCTCAACGTGAACAAGCTCAACCAGGGCTTTCAGCGGCTGCACGGCCGCACCGTCTTCGAATGGCTGCGCGAGCAGCGCATGCAGCGCGCGCAACAGCTGCTGGCGTCGGGCCGCATGGACGTGGGCGAGGCCGCCGCGCTGTGCGGCTACAGCCTGTCGCATTTCAGCAAGCTGTTCCGGCAACGCTTTGGCGTGCTGCCGCGCGAGCTGCGGCTGCGCCAATAGCACCCCGCATCTTCATCCGTAGCCAGATTCGTGACGCGATCGCGCATCGCCGTGCCGGCAACGCGAATGGCAGGCTTGGCCGCTTCCTAGAATCAAATGGAATTAATTCTCATTTGAATTTTTGTTTGTAGGCGGGGGCGGTATGCGAGCGATAGAGGAAAGCCGGGGCAGGGCGGTGCGGCAGGCAAGCCAATATGCGTTGGCGCTGAGCCTGGCTGGGCTGGTGGCGCCTGCGGTGTGCGCGGCGCAGCAGGCGGAGCCAGCGCTGGAGGCGGTGACCGTGAAGGAGGCCCGCGAAGCCCCCGGCACCAGCGTCACCCGCGGCTCGGCGCCGCTGCGCGAGACGCCGCAGTCCATCACCGTCATCGACGAGCAGCGCATGCGCGAGCAGAACCTGCGCAGCCTCGACGAGGTGATGCAGGCCGCCCCCGGCGTAACGGTGCAGCCCTACCAGCAGCTCACCACGCAGTACTACCAGCGCGGCTTTCTCATCAACTCGTTCGAGCAGGACGGCGTGCCCATCCTGATGGGCGGCACCGCCAGCCCGCCGCTGGACATGGGCATGTACGAGCGCGTCGAGATCCTGCGCGGCGCGGCCGGGCTGATGCACGGCACGGGCAATCCGTCGGCAACCGTCAACCTGGTGCCCAAGCGGCCGCAGCGCAGCTTCGCGGCCAGCGTGGATGCGGGGCTGGGCAACTGGGGCCGCAGGCGCGGCCAGCTCGACATCGGCGGGCCGCTCAACCAGCAGCGCAGCCTGCGTGCGCGCCTGGTGCTGACGCAGGAAAACCGCGATTTCTTCTACGATGTGGCGAACCAGCGCTCGGGCCAGCTCTACGGCATCGTCGAGCTCGATCTCACGCCATCGACGGTGCTCAGCGCCGGCTTGCAAAAGCAGCGCATCCGCTCCATTACCAACATGGCGGGCGTGCCCGTCTACAGCGACGGGCACGACATCGGCCTGCCGCGCTCCAGCTTCCTGAACACCGACTGGAGCCATTTCGACTGGGACACCACGCGCAGCTTCGCCGGGCTGGAGCAACTGTGGGACAGCGGCTGGAAGGCCAAGCTCAACCTGAATCATCTGAGCAGTGACTCCAGCATGCTCTATGCCGGCGCCAATGGCGCGCTCAACCCGGCCACCGGCACCGGCCCCGTGCTGGCCGGCGGCGCCTACCGCTTCGACAACTCGCAGACCAGCCTCGATGCCTTCGCCACCGGGCCGCTGCAGCTGTGGGGCAGAACGCATGAGCTGGTGCTCGGCCTGAACCACCAGAAGACCAGCAGCACCCAATGGGCGGCGCCGCTGCTGGCCGGCTCCTCGCCGCTGGGCCGGCCGGTGGACGTGTGGAACTGGGACCCGCATGCGCTGCCGGCGCCGGCCCTGGGCGGCTACGCCACCCGGGGAGCGACCGAGGTGGAGCAGACCGGCGCCTATGCGATGGGCCGCTTCAGCATCACCGATCCGCTCAAGCTGGTGCTGGGCGCGCGCTGGACACGCTGGCAGCAGAGCGCGGCGGGCGTGCGCTCGCGCATGCCGTCGCAGCTCACGCCCTACGGCGGGCTGGTCTACAGCGTTGATCCGAACTGGAGCGCCTATGCCAGCTATTCGCGCATCCTCGATCCGCAGACCAAGTACGACTGGAGCGGGCGTGCGCTGGAGCCGGTGCAGGGCAACAACCTCGAGGCAGGCCTCAAGGGCGAGCTGCTGGACAAGCGGCTGAACCTGAACTTCGCGCTGTTCGAGATTCGCCAGCGCAACCGCGCCATCGCCGACCCCGCCCATCCCTGCGTGGGCAACAACTGCTGGTATGTCGCCAGCGGCGAGGTACGCAGCCGGGGCTTCGAGGCCGAGGCCGGCGGGCACCTGGGCCCCAACCTGAGCCTGAGCGCCTCCTACACCTGGAACACCACCCGCTATCTGCGCGACGCACAGAACCAGGGGCTGCCGCTGGCCAGCTTTGCGCCACGCCAGATCCTGCGCACCTGGCTCAACTACCGCATGCCGTTCGACGCTGGCCGCTGGAGCCTGGGCGGCGGCCTGCAGGTGCAAAGCGGCTTCTACAACCAGGCGCAGGGCGTGCGGCTGAGCCAGGGCGGCTACGCGCTGGCCAACCTGCAGCTGGGCTACCGGATCACGCCCAAGGTGTCGGCGGCGCTGCATGTGAACAACCTCGCCGACAGGCGCTACTACCAGAGCCTGTCCGGCACCAGCTGGAACAACCGCTACGGCGAGCCGCGCAGCTTCATGCTGAGCCTGCGCGCCGAGTACTGAGCGGGCATTGTCGCCCCATAGAAAGGAAACCATGAAACCACACCCAAGCATGCCCGCCCGGGCGCTTGCCGCGCTGATGCAAGGCGAGCACCTGCTGGGGCTGCGCCCGCCTTCGCAGGTGCGCGTGCTCGCGCCCAGCGAGAAACTCGATGCGCACAGCGACTGGATCATCGGCTTCAAGGCCTTCAGCGACGGTGCAGCGCTGCACAGCGGGCACTGGGAGCGCCATCCGCAGGGCGACGAGGTGCTGTGCTTGCTGGAGGGCCGGGTGCGGGTGATCCTGCGCGCGGCCGGGGCCGGCGAAGGTGATGAGGGCGATGAAGGCTGCGCCACGCCCCTGGAGCCCGGGCAGATGCTGGTCGTGCCGCGCGGCAGCTGGCACCGGCTGGAGGCGCTGGCGCCGGGCCGGCTGCTTTTCATCACGCCCGCGCGTGGCAGCGAACACGAGAGGTGCGGCGATGTGCTCGGCACCGCTGACTGACGGCCCGGGCGCCACGCAGGCGCAGGGCCCCGGCCTGCATGCCTGGTGCATGGTGGTGGGCCTGTACGTGACGCAGGGCCTGCCGCTGGGGCTGGCCATGGATGCCATGCCCGCGGTGCTGCGCGGCGCGGGCCTGCCGCTGGCGGCGCTGGCCTGGCTGCCGCTGGTGGGCCTGCCCTGGGTGCTGAAGTTCCTCTGGGCCAGCCAGGTCGACAACCGCTGGAGCTCCGCGATGGGCCGGCGGCGCAGCTGGATCGTTCCCATGCAGTCGCTGGTGCTGGCCTGCATGCTGGCGATGGCGGCGCTGGGCATGGCGCCGCAGACAGCGCCGTGGATCGTGGTGCTCGCCGCACTCGGCTCGCTGGCCAGCGCCACGCAGGACATCGCCACCGACGCGCTGGTGGCCGAGCAGTTCCAGGGCGCGGCGCTGCCGCGCGCGAATGCGCTGCAGGTGGGCGGCACCATGCTCGGCTTCTTTCTCGGTGGCGCGGGCTGCCTGGTGCTGGCCGGCTGGCTGGGCCAGCGCGCGGCCATCCTGGCGCTGTGCCTGCCGGTGGCGGCCAGCCTGGCGCTGGCGAGCAGCTGGCGCGAGCCGGGCGCGGCATTCGCGCCCAGCGCGGTGGCCCGTGCCAGCCTGCGCGCATTCGCCCGCCGCGAGGGCTCCGGGCCGCTGCTGGCGCTGGCGCTGCTGTCGGCCATGGCCGCGGTGTCCGGCTTCGGGCTGGCCAAGCTGTTCCTGGTCGATGCGCAATGGAGCATGCAGCAGGTGGGCGCGCTCGGCCTGGCCAGCGGCACGGTCACCATCGTGCTGGGCTGCGGCGCGGGCGCCTGGCTGGTGCGCAGCTTCGGCACCCGCCGTGTCTTCCTGCTGGGCGTGGCGCTGGCGGGCTGCGGCGCGTTGCTGTGGGCGCTGATGGCGGCGCGGCTGCTGCGGCTGTCGCCGCCGCTGGCCTTCGCGGCCTCGGCGCTTGGCAGCGCTGGCGCGGGCGCGCTGTCGGTGGCGCTGATGACCGCGGCGATGCGCTTTGCCAGCCGCCGCCAGCAGGCCGGCACCGACATGACCGCGGTGCAATCGACGCGCGACCTGGGCGAGATCGCCACCTCGTCGTCGCTGATCTCGCTGGCCGCCATGCTGGGCTTCGAGGGCAGCTTTGCGGTGGCGGCGATGCTGGCCTGCGCGGCGCTGGCGGTGGGGGCCAGGGCGCGGGCGCTGGGGGCTTGACGGATCAGTCTTGCAGCAGTGCCAGGATCTCCTGGTGCAGCCCGCGCGGCACCGCGATGCCGCGGCGCGCGCTCTCGCGGCGGGCGGCGTAGCGGCGCTCGGACGGCAGGCGCGCGCCCTGGCCGGTGATCGAGGCGAACAGCTGCTCGGCGCGGGCCTGGTGGCGCGGCCAGTCTTCGCCCGCGAAGCGCTGCGGATCAAAGGCCAGGATCAGCTCGCCGTGGCAGGGTTGGCTGCCGCGGCCGGCATCGAAGGCGATCGAGTCCTGGCTGGTCCAGTCGCCGATCAGCACCCCGGCCATCAGCTCCACCATGGTCGACAGCGCCGAGCCCTTGTGGCCACCAAAGGTCAGCATGGCGCCGCGCGCCACCGCCAGCGGATCGGTGCTGGGCGCACCGGTTTCGTCAACGCCGGCGCCCTCGGGCAATGGCGTGCCGGCGCGCCGGTGCAACTCCAGGTCGCCACGCGGGATCGCGCTGGTGGCAAAGTCGAACACATAGGGCACTGCGCCCGCATCCATGCCCGGGCGCGGCCAGCCGAAGGCGATGGGGTTGGTGCCGAACACCGGCTTGCTGCCGCCGGCCGGCGCCACCCAGGCGTGGCTGGGCGTCATCGCCAGCGCGGCCAGACCGTGCGCGGCGATGGCCTCTACCTCGGGCCAGAGCGCGGTGAAATGCACGCACTGGTTGACGACCAGCGCGCCCATGCCCAGGCGCCTGGTGGCATCCACCAGCGCGGGCAGCCCAAGCTCGAAGGCCAGCGGCGAAAAGCCCCGCTGCGCATCCACCCGCACCACCGCGCCCTGGGTGGGCTGCAGCACCGGTTGGGCCTGCAGGTTGACCAGGCCGGTGCGCGCCGCGCTGGCGCAGCTCAGGATACGGTAGATGCCATGCGAGCCGCAGGCATCGCGCTGGCCGCTGACCACCACCTTGGCGATCGCGCGAGCGTGGTCTTCGCCCAGCCCCACATGCCGCGCCACGCGCTCGGCCAGCTGCAGCAGTTCGTCGAAAGAGAAATAGAGGGAGTCGTTGCCGGAATCGTTCATGGGAGTTATCAGCGCCGTGCCAGGTAGAACCACTCGCGCTCCAGCGGCGCGTCTGCGTGCGGAAAGAGCATGCAGCCGTCGAACGGCGCATGGATGGGCGTGCCGTCGGCCCGGGTGGCGAGCAGCTCGCCCAGGCGGAATGGGTCGAAATTCTTCCAGCCGCGGCTCATGCGGTCGCCATGGTCGCGCTTGATGAATACGTCGTGCAGGCGCACGATCTGCTGCGCAGGCTGCTCGCCGAGCTGCACATCCACCAGGCCGAGCAGCTGCAGCGCGCCGGCAATCGCGCGGTCGGCCACCTCGATGGCGGCCGGCTCGTCGTGCGAGCCCGACTCCACCGTGATCGCATAGCCGCCCTGGCTGCGCATGAATTCGTTGGTGCCCAGGCCTTCGTCGCTGCGCATGCGGCCGTGGCTGGCCTGCACCGCCTTGTCGTAGACCTCGAGCCAGCCCTGCACGATGCGCGGCAGGCCGGCCGCGCGGGCCAGGGCCAGCTCTTCGGCGGCGCGGGCAAAAGGCTCCAGCGGGCCGCCGTTGTCTTGCGGGCCGGTCATGGCGAAGGGCACGCCGTCGCCTTCGTAGGAGTGCAGGTCGAGCAGCGCATCGTGGCTGGCCAGCAGCGGTGCCAGCACGCTGACCGCGTGGTCCTCGTAATCCCGCGGCTCGGGCTGCGGCAGAAAGCGCCGGTTCAGGTTGCGGTCGCCCTCGCGGGTGTTCTGCCCAAAGGCCTTGGGATTGGCAACGGGCACCATGGTGAGGCGGCCGCGCAAGAGCCGGGCCTCGCCCGACTCGAAGCGCTGCACCCAGCGGCGGATGGCATGGGTGCCGCTTTGCTCGTTGCCGTGCACCGCGCCCATGACGACCAGCGCCGGGCCGGGCGCGGTCGCCGCCCAGCCGTGCCAGCGGATCGGGAAGGGCGATGCGGCGGCGGCGCTGGCCGCCGGTGTCGGGCGCAGTTCAAAAGCAGGAGAAGCCATGGCTGGCATGGTACCCGATGGGCATGCGCGGGACATGCCGGCCTGCGGGCGGCCTTAAGGCTAATCCTCAGGCTTGGCGCACGAACACCAGATCCCACACGCCGTGGCCCAGGCGCAGGCCGCGGTTCTCGAACTTGGTGAGCGGGCGGTAGGCCGGCTGCTCGGCGTAGCCGTCGGCGCCGGTGGCGGTGTTGGCCAGCTGCGGGTCGGCGCCCAGCACTGCGAGCATCTGCTCGGCGTAGGGCTGCCAGTCGGTGGCGCAGTGGATGTAGCCGCCGGGCTTGAGGCGCTCCACGATCCGGGCGATGAAGGGCGGCTGCACCAGGCGGCGCTTGTTGTGCTTTTTCTTGTGCCAGGGGTCGGGAAAGAAGATGTGCACGCCGTCGAGGCTGGCGGGCGGCAGCATGTGCTCCAGCACCTCCACCGCGTCGTGCTGCAGGATGCGGATGTTGCCGATGTCCTGCTCGCCGATGCGCTTGAGCAGCGCGCCAACGCCGGGCTCGTGCACTTCGCAGCACAGGAAGTTGTCTTGCGGGCGCACGCGGGCGATGTGGGCGGTGGCCTCGCCCATGCCGAAGCCGATCTCCAGGATCAGCGGTGCGCTGCGGCCGAAGGCCTGGCCCGCGTCCAGCGCCTCTTCGGCATAGGGCAGCACGAACTTGCCGCCGAAATCGGCAAACGCCTTGGCCTGGCCGGTGGTGGTGCGGCCGGCGCGGCGCACGAAGGAGCGGATGGTCTTGGGATGGGCCACGCCCTGCGGCGCATGGCCGGGCGCGGCCGAGGCGTCGGCGGCATTGGTGACGAGCGGGGCGGCGGGAGCGGGGGCGTTCGGTTCGTGTTGCATGAAAAAGGCAGGCGCCGGAGCAAAAATCAGGCGCTATTGTAGTTTTTGCCGGACGCCGTGGCGCCGCGCGCATTGACCGCGCCCATTCGCCCATTGCACAGTCCAGTCCTGCAGCGCGGCATCGATGCTGCCGGCCTCGCCGTGCAGCCCCAGGAAGGCGGCTGCCTGGCGCAGCGCCGCCAGCGCCTGCGCCGGGGTGTCGGTGGCGGCGGGCGGCGCGCCGTGCTGCTTGGAGAGCTTTTCGCCATCGGCCTGCAGCACCAGCGGCGTGTGCAGGTAGCGCGGCGCGGGCAGGCCCAGCGCGGCCTGCAGCAGCAGCTGGCGCGGGGTGTTGTCGGCCAGGTCGGCGCCGCGCACCACATCGCTGATGCCCTGGGCCGCATCGTCCACCACCACGGCCAGCTGGTAGGCCCAGAGGCCGTCGGCGCGGCGCACCACGAAGTCGCCCGCCGTGGCGGCCACGTCCTGCGCCTGGGCGCCCAGCCAGCGGTCTTGCCAGTGCAGCAGGCTGCCTGCTATTGAAAATGGAGCTTTTTGCGCCTGCAATAGCTGGCTTTCAGAGCAGAATGACTGAAATCGCTGGGTATGGAAGCGCCAGGCGCGGGCCGGCTTGCCATGCAGGCCGTCGCGGCAGGTGCCGGGGTAGGGGCGCTCGATATGGCGCTCGGGCGCCAGGCCCAGGGCCGCCTGGGCGGCCTCGATGTCGCGGCGCGTGCAGCCACAGGGGTAGGCCCAGCCGGCGGTTTGCAATTGCGCCAGCGCGGTGGCATAGGCGCTGCCACGCTGCGATTGCCACAGCGGCGGCTCGTCGGCATGCAGTTGGCATTGTTCCAGCTGGCGCAGGATCTGCCGGTCGGCGCCGGGCGGGCAGCGCGGCGGGTCGATGTCTTCGATGCGCACCAGCCAGCGCCCGCCATGGGCGCGTGCGTCCAGCCACGAGGCCAGCGCGGCGACGAGCGAGCCCGCATGCAGCGGGCCGGTGGGAGAGGGGGCGAAGCGGCCGGCGTAGCCCATGCCGCAGGATCAGTCGTGGTGCCCTAATACGTCGAGAGCCAGCTCGAGCCCGGAGACGAAGGCGTCTTCCACGCGGTAGCCCAGGCACCAGTCGCCGCAGGCGCCGAGCTGGCTTGCGGCATCCCACAGGTGGCTGCGCGGCTTGCCGTCGCCGCCGGCGGGCAGCGGACTGATGGTCTTGGCGAACTGCCACTGCAGGATGTGGATCTCGGTGGGCGTGGCGCGGATGCGGGTCACGTCGGCAAAGGCCTGCAGCATCTTGGCGGCCACGCGCTCGGGTTCGTCCTTCTCGTGCTTGCGCGCCCAGTCGGGGCTGGCCTGCACCGTCCAGCGTTCGAGCTTGCTGCGGCCGGGCTTGCTCGATTCGCGCGCTACCCAGGTGATGCGCGGGTGCTCGGTGCGGGCGGCGTTCCATTGCGGGCCCATGCGGGTGATCGATGGGTCGACCGCATGCGCATAGGCCAGCAGCAGCGTCCAGCTCGGGGCCATGTAGACGTTGCCCAGCTGCCAGCCATCGGGCTGGTCGACGCCGCTGGAGGCCAGCAGGTGCTCGATCTGCGCGGCGGGCATGGCGCAGAGCACGCCGTCGAGCCCGGCCAGCACCTGCTGGCCGCCGTCGGCGTCTTCGGTGCGCAACTGCCACAGCTGCTGGTTCAGCGCGTCGCGCTCGATGGCCAGCACCTGGGTGTTCAGCCGCAGGTCGGCAATCGGGGCGGACCAGGCCTGCAGCAGGCTGCCCATGGTGGGCTGGGCGACCAGGTGGGCCTCCAGCGCGGCCTGGGTGGCCATGACCTGCTTGCCGCTCGGGTCCAGCGTGCGGATCGCGTTCACGCTCCACTGGCGGGTGAGCTGCGGCGTGGTGTCCAGCGCCTGCTGGAAGCGCGCATCGCGCACGGTGAAGAACTGGGCGCCGGCATCGAAGCTGCCGTGCGGCGTGTCCACGCTGGCCATGCGCCCGCCCACTTCGGGCTGTACGTCGAGCAGGCTGACGCGGTGGCCTGCCTGCAGCAGCGTGCGGGCGCAGGCAATGCCTGCCATGCCGGCGCCGATGACGGCGTAGTGGCGGGCAGCCTGGGGGGCGGGGGAGGATTTCTTGCGCGGGGAGGATGCGGTGCGGCTGGGCATGGAGGGCGTTTTCTAGGACAGGTGGCGGCCATGTTAAACGACGCCGGGCCGCCGGCGGGCACAAAAGTGATCAGGATTACGCCACGTAGTGGTTGTTCAGCAGCGCGTGGCGGGTGTTGGCCACCGCGAGCTGGTCCAGCCACCACTGCAGGCCGCGGCCCGGGGCCGCGCTGTTCCAGGCGTAGTGCATGCGCACGCTGCGGCTTTCGCGCTGCAGCGCCAGCCGCACCAGCTGGCCCGACTGCAAGTAGGGGCGCACCATGTTCTCGGGCAGGCTGCCCACGCCCATGCCGCGCAACTGGGCCTGCAGCTTGGCCTGCATGGTGTCGACGGTGAGCACCTCCTGGCCGCCGAGCACGCCGGTGGTCACGCCCTGGCCGGCGCGCGACGAATCCGCCACCGCGATGATGCGGTGGCGGCGCAGCTCCTCGTCGCCGATGGGCTGCGTCTCGCGCGCCAGCGGGTGGTGCGGCGCCACCACGCAGGCGAAGGCCATCTCGCCCAGCGTGCGCACCTGGATGCCGCCCATGTTCGACGCATCGACCGCGATGCCGAGCGCGAGGTCGGCGCGGCCCGAGGTAAGTATCTCCAGCGTGCCGGCGAGGATGCTGTCCTTGAGCTTGAGCCGGGTGGGCGGCGCCACCGTGTAGAAGGCCTCGACCAGCTCCAGCAGCGTGGTGCGCGACAGCGCCCCGTCCACCGCGATGGTGAGCTCGGGCTCCCAGCCGGTGGCCACGCGCCGCACGCGGTTGGCCACCGCATCCACCTCCTGCAGCAGCCGCGCGCCTTCGCGCAGCAGCTCCAGGCCCGCTTCGGTGGCGCGCGCCTGGCGGGCGCTGCGGTCGAACAGCAGCACATCGAGCGCATCCTCGACCTGGCGCACGCGGTAGGTGAGGGCGCTGGGCACCATGCCCAGCTTGCGGGCGGCGGCGGCAAAGCTGCCGGTGTCGGCAATGGCCTGCAGCAGGGCCAGGGTGTCGGGGGTCAGTACATCGCGTTCACGCAGCATGGGGTGGGTTCGGGTATGCAATTTTTTTGAATGATGCCATCAAACCGGCCGTGCCACAGCGAGGGGCCTGGCGCCTACAGTTACACCCATGGCAGGCAATCAAGTGTTTTGAGCGCAGGCCTCACAAGCAAAGGAGTTCACTATGTTGATGGTTCGCAAATCCGCAGATCGTGGCCACGCCGATCACGGCTGGCTCAAGTCCATGCACAGCTTTTCGTTCGCCGGCTACTATGACCCGCGCTTCATGGGCTGGGGCAACCTGCGGGTGATCAACGAAGACCGCATCGCCCCCGGCACCGGCTTTGGCACCCATGGCCACAAGGACATGGAGATCATCAGCTACGTGCTGGAAGGCAACCTGGCGCACAAGGACAGCATGGGCCATGTCGAAGGGCTGCCGCCCGGCGACGTGCAGCGCATGAGCGCCGGCAGCGGCGTGATGCACAGCGAGTTCAACCATGCCCAGGGCGAAGAGACGCATTTCCTGCAGATCTGGATCGAGCCCAATGTGCGCGGCATAGCGCCCGGCTACGAGCAAAAGACCTTTGCCGATGCCGACAAGCGTGGCCGGCTGCGCCTGGTGGCCGCGCCCGACGGCGCCGACGGCGCGCTGAGCATCCATGCCGATGCGCGGCTCTATGCAGGCTTGCTGAGCGGCAGCGAAACCGCGGAGCTGGCGCTGGCGCCCGGGCGCAAGTCGTATGTGCATGTGGTGCGCGGCGCGGTGTCGGTCAACGGCACGCCGCTGGCCGGTGGCGACGCCGCCTACATGGATGGCGAAACCAGCCTGCGCCTCGACCAGGCCCGCGACGCCGAAGTGTTGGTATTCGATCTGGCCGCTTGACCGCGACCCGGGTTCAAGTGGATGCTGTAATAACTGAAGAAGAAGGAGTTTATATGTTGAATAGATTGCAAGACCCTTTGTCCCTGCTCGGCCGCATCTTGCTGGCACTGGTGTTCATCCCGGCCGGTTGGGGCAAGCTGACCGGCTTTCAGGGCACGGTGGGCTATGCCGCCTCGGCCGGCATGCCGCTGCCCGAGGCGGGCGTGGCGGTGGGCCTGGTGATCGAGCTGCTTGGCGGCCTGGCGCTGCTGCTGGGCTTCAAGACCCGCTATGCGGCCCTGGCGCTGGCGGTGTTCACCTTGGTCGCCAGCTTCATCTTCCACAAGTACTGGGCCGTTCCCGCCGAGCAGGTGATGGTGACGCAGCTGCTGTTCATGAAGAACATGGGCATGGCCGCCGGCCTGCTGGCATTCGCGGCCTTCGGCGCCGGTGGCTGGAGCCTGGACGGGAAGAAGGCTTAAGCCGGTGCAGCGCGCAGGGCGCTGTCCAGCGCCTGCCGCTCGTCGAACACGAAGCAGCCGCCGCGAAAGCCCAGCCCGTCGGTCTGCTCGAAGTATTTGAGGATGCCGCCGTCCAGCTGGTACACCGATTCCACGCCCTCGGCCTGCATCAGGATGGCGGCCTTCTCGCAGCGGATGCCGCCGGTGCAGTAGCTCACCACGGTGCGGCCGGCCAGCGACTGCCGGTGGGCGCGCAGCCGGGCGGGAAACTCGGTGAACTTCTCCAGCCCCCAGTCGATGGCGCCCTCGAAGGCGCCGGCGGCCAGCTCGTAGCCGTTGCGGGTGTCGAGCATCACCACTGGCCGGCCCGCGTCGTCATGCCCCTGGGCCAGCCAGCGGCGTAGCGTCTGCGGCGCGACGGCCGCGGCACGCCCCTCGGCGGGGCGGATGGCCGGGCAGTCCATGCGGATGATCTCGCGCTTGACGCGCACCCGCAGCTTGCGAAACGGCACCGTGCGCGACCAGCTCTCCTTGGGCGCCAGATCAGCCAGGCGTGGATCGGTGCGCATCTCGCCCACCAGGCCGCGCACCTCGGCGGCCGGCCCGGCAAGAAAGAAGTTGATGCCTTCCTCGGCCAGCACGATGGTGCCCTTGAGTCCGCGCTCCAGCGCCCGCGCCTGCAGCCGCTCGCGCCAGGCCTCGGCATCGGGTAGCTGAACAAATTTATAGCAGGAAACGTTCAATATATCTTGCATTTCAATGGTTTTGTTTTCGAAATCAAGGCCTCATGAGCGCGAGGTGCTCCTGTTTTAGCTGCTTCAGCCATTCGCCAGGCGCACGTAGGTGGCCAGCAGATCGGTCTTGGACACCATGCCCAGCAGCGTGGGCTGCTGCAGGCTCTCGATCACCGGCAGGCGCTCGCCGCGATGCTCCAGAAAGCGCTGCAGCGCCTCGCCCAGGCTCATGTTGGCGGTGACCGGGCGGATCTCCTGCGACAGCAGCTCGATCGCCCGCACCGGCTGCGCCGGATCGCTGCCGCTGAGCGCCACCAGCGGTGCCACGCCCAGGTAGCGGCCATCGGCATCTACCACGTACAGGTATTTCACCGGATGCTGCAGGAACAGCCGGCTCATCTCCTCGCGGCCGGCATCGGGGCCGACGATGGTGTCGGTGGCCTGGATCAGCGTGCGCAGCCGAAGCGAGCGCAGGCGCTCCTGCTCGCTGTGCTGCTCGCGCCGGCGCACCGTGATCTCGTACATGGAGCCGGCATTGGCCGAGCGCACCACGAAGTACGAGATCACGCTGGCCACCATCAGCGGCAGCATCACCTGGTAGCTCAGCGTCATCTCGAAGATCATCAGAATCGCCATCAGCGGCGCCTGCGCCGCGCCGGCCAGAAAAGCCCCCATGCCGACGATGCCGTAGGCGAAGGGCGCCGACACCGCCTCGGGCCAGAGCAGCCGGGCGGCTTCGCCGAACAGCGCGCCGATCATGCAGCCGAAGAACAGCGCCGGGGTGAACACCCCGCCCACCGCGCCCGAGCCAGCGGTCGCCAGCGTGGCCACCGCCTTGGCCACCAGCACCAGCGCCAGCAGCGTCCATGGCCAGGGCTGGTGCAGCACGCTGTTGACCACGCTGAAGCCATTGCCCCAGACCTGGGGCATGAAGACCGAGATCAAGCCCACGATCAGGCCGCCGAGCGCCAGCCGCCAGGGCAGCGCCACCGGCAGCCGGGCGAAGAGGGCACGGCTGCCGGCCAGCCCGCGCAAGAAGCCCGCCGCAGCAAAGCCCAGCAGCACCCCGAGCAGCGCGAACAGCAGCACCTCGGGGCCGTCGATCGCGGGGAATTCCGGCATCTCGTACACCGGCTGGTAGCCCGGCAGCCGGCGCATCGCGATGTTCGCGACCACCGAGGCGACCAGGATGGGGCCCAGGCTTTCCATCGCGATCGAGCCGAGCACGATCTCGGCAACGAAAAAGGCGCCGGCAATCGGCGCGTTGTAGGCCGCGGTCAGGCCCGCGGCGGCGCCGCAGGCCACCAGCATGCGCAGTCGCTCGGCCGGAAAACGCAGCGCCCGGCCCAGCAGCGAGCTGCTGAGCGCCGCCAGCTGCACCATCGAGCCCTCGCGGCCGATCGAGCCGCCGCTGGCGATGCTCAGCAGCGACGAGGCGCTGCGCACCAGCGTCTGGCCTACCGGGATGCGGCCGTCGCCGAGCACGATGGCCTCCATGTAGTCGGAGGTTGCCTTTTGCACGGCCATGCGGCGCGCCCACACCAGCAGCAGCCCGGCGAGCAGCCCGCCCAGCGTCGGCACCGCGATGCGCGCCCACCACGGCAGGCTGCGGGCAATCGCCACCAGGCTGCCGCTCTTTCCCAGCACCAGCTGGCTGAAACCCTGCAGCGCCAGGCGGAACAGCTCGGTCGCCAGCATGCCCAGCATGCCGGCCACGATGGACCACAGCAGCATCGACTGCCAATGCTCTACGCCGAACAGCCGCTGCATCGCCAGGCGCAGGGCCTGCAGCACGGAAGAAGGTGGAGGAAGGCCAAGTTTCATGGGCTGGATTGTCGCTGCATTGCGCCGGGCCGGGAGCGCCCGCGGATGGATAATCGCAGCCATGTCCAAGCACCACCATCACGATTGCGGCCACGAGCACTGCGATCACCATCACGACCACGGCGCGAGGCGCATCTACATCTATTCCCCCGCGGGCGCGGTGCGCGACAAGAAGGCCTTTCGCCGCGCGGTGTCACGCCTGAAGGCGCTGGGACACGAGGTCGAGGTCGACCCCGACGCGCTGGCCTCGCACCAGCGCTTCGCGGGCGACGACGCCACCCGGCTGGCCGCCATCGCCCGGGCCGGCGCCAGCGGCGCCGATGTGGCGCTGATCTCGCGCGGCGGCTACGGCCTGACCCGGCTGCTGCACCGCATCGACTACGAGGCGATTGCCCGGACGGTTGCCGGCGGCATGCGCTGGGTAGGCTACAGCGATTTCACCGCGCTGCAGCAGGCGCTGCTGGCCAAAACCGGCGCGCTCAGCTGGAGCGGCCCGGCGCTGGTGGAGGATTTCGGCGGCGAGGACGAGCCGGACGACATCATGCTCGATTGCTTCCAGGACCTGCTCGCCGGCAGCGGCGAGGGCGTGGGCTGGCGGCTTGCCAAGGGCGACGAGCCGGCGTCGGGCGAGATCTATATCCCCGAGGCCCGGCTGTGGGGCGGCAACCTGGCGATGCTGGCTGCGCTGCTGGGCACGCCGTACCTGCCGGCGGTCGACGGCGGCATCCTCTTCCTCGAAGACGTGGCCGAGCCGCCCTACCGCACCGAGCGCATGCTGACTTCGCTGCTGCATGCCGGCGTGCTGCAGCGGCAAAAGGCCATCGTGCTGGGGCAGTTCTCGCAGTACAAGCTCACGCCGCACGACAAGGGCTTCAAGCTGGCGAGCGTGGTGCAGTGGGTGCGCGAGCAGGCGCAGGTGCCGGTATTCACCAATCTGCCCTTCGGCCATGTGCCCACCAAGGTGCTGCTGCCGGTGGGGGCCAAGGTGTCGCTGAGCGTGGAAGGCCGCGATGCGCTGATCTACTGGGGCCACGCCTGAAGCACTGGCCCGCGGCTAGGGCGCCAGCGCCGCCAGCAGCTCGCCCATGGCCGCCGGGCCGGTGGGGCGCACCACGCGGGCCACTTCCTGGCCGTCGCGCAATGCGATCAGCGTGGGCCAGAGCTTGACGCGGTAGCTGCGCCCCAGCGGCCTGCCGGGCCCGTCTTCGACCTTGAGGTAGGCGATGTCGGCGCGCGGCGCCAGGGCCTGCTCGATCAGCGGCTGTGCGCCCACGCAGTGCGGGCACCAGGGCGTGCCGAACTCCAGCACGGTGAGGCCGGCAAGCCGGTCGACGGCTTCGCGGGCGGGTTCCTGGGCAAGGTGTTGGGCGAGGTAGCTCATGGCGCGGATGGGTGTGGTTGCCCCGGGGGCGCAAGCGTTTGCTCCAGCCAGAGCAGGTCCCCGGGGGTATTGGCATTGAAGAAGCTGGCGGCGTCGCCGGGCTCGAACAGTACCTGCACGCAGGCGTGCTGCTGCAGCCACTGCCGCACGCGCTGGCCGCCTTGCGCGAGAAAGCCGCGCAGGCTGCCTTGCAGCGAGGTTTTCATCAGGCAGAACACCGGCTGCAGCACGGGCTTGCCATCGTCTGCCGGCGTGCACACCATCGCGATGTCGGCTTGCGCGGCCTGCGCAGCCGCGGCCAGGCGCGCCACCAGATCGCCGGGAAAGCAGGGCGTGTCGCAGGGCACGGTGGCCAGCCAGGGTGTGCTGCAGTGCTCGAGCCCGGCCAGAAAGCCGGCCAGCGGCCCGCCGTGGCGGGCAGTGGCCGGGTGCTCAAACCCGGCATCGCTGACCACCGGCCAGCCCAGGGCCTGGTATTGCGCCAGATGCCGATTGGCATTGAGCAGCAGCGGCCCGACCTGGGGCGCGAGGCGCCCGGCGGCCCAGGCGGCGAGCGGCCGGCCCCGCAGTGGCAGCAAGCCCTTGTCCACATGGCCCATGCGCGAGCCTTCGCCGCCCGCCAGCACCAGGCCGGTGATGTCATAGGAGTGCATGGGTCAGCCGCCGATGTAGCTCATCTCTATGCGCTGGCGGCTGGCGATCTCGCCTTCGCCTTGCTGGCTGCGGCGCTCGGAGTAGTTGTCGTCGCGCTGGCGCCAGACGCCGGCCAGGGCCTGGGCGATCTGGGCATCGCTGTAGTCGCCGCGCAGCAGGCTGCGCAGGTCCCAGCCCTTGCTGGCGAACAGGCACAGGAACAGCCGCCCCTCAGTGGACAGGCGCGCCCGGTTGCAGTCGCCGCAGAAGGCGTGCGATACGCTGCTGATCAGGCCGATCTCGCCCAGGCTGCGGTCGTGCCGGCCGTCGGCGCCGGCATAGCCCCAGCGGGTGGCGGTCTCGCCGCTGGCGGTGGCGGCCAGCGGCACCAGCGCATAGTGCTGGCGCAGGCGGGCGAGCAGTTCGTCGGAGGGCAGCACGTCCTGCATGCGCCAGCCGTTGCTGGCGCCCACGTCCATATATTCGATGAAGCGCAGCGTGACGCCGCTGCCGCGGAAATGCCGCGCCATGGCGAGCACCTCGTGGTCGTTCACACCGCGCTGCACCACCATGTTGACCTTGATGTTGGCGAACCCCACCGCCTGCGCGGCCTCGATACCGTGCAACACCGCGGACACCGGGAAATCCATGTCGTTCATGCGGCGAAACAGCGCATCGTCCAGGCTGTCCAGGCTCACGGTCAGGCGCTGCAGCCCGGCGTCCTTCAGGGCCCGCGCCTTGCGCGCCAGCAGCGAGCCATTGGTGGTGAGCGTCAGATCGGGCGCAGTGCCCTCCAGGGTGCGCAGCTCGGCCAGCTGGGCGATCAGCACTTCGAGGTTCTTGCGCAGCAGCGGCTCGCCGCCGGTGATGCGCAGCTTGCCCACGCCCAGGCGCAGGAAGATGCGCGACAGCCGCGTGATCTCCTCGAAGCTCAGCAGCGCCGCATGCGGCAGGTAGGCATAGTCCTTGTTGAACACGTCCTTGGGCATGCAGTAGCTGCAGCGGAAATTGCAGCGGTCGGTGACGCTGATGCGCAGATCGTGCAGCAGGCGCTGGCGCTGGTCGGCCACGAGCTCGGCCGGCCAGGCGTCGCCTGGGCCGACCGGCGGCGCCGGAAACAGAGGCGCCGCGCCTGCGTCTGGCGCGCGCAGGTCGACAAGCGGAATCACAGGGTGGGGCATGGCAGCAATGGTACCCGAGCCGGCATGCTTGCGTGGGCAGAGTTGCTATCGCTTTTGCTGGCTCACTGGCGCTTCCAGCCGGCAAATTGCGGATAGATGCGGGCAACCGCGACGCCGTTGAAATCCCAGCCGCTGCACTGGCCCAGGTGGCGCGGCGGCTGGCTGGGGTCGCTGGGGGCGAACGAGCCCTGTACCGACTGGAAGGCCGCGGTGGCCATGTTGAAGAGCAGCTCCCGCATATGGGTGCAGCCCTGCACATTGCCCAGGTGCTGCGCTATCGCCTTGCGCCAGCCGCGGGCCATGCTGCAGCCGACCATGCGCTGCATCGCCGCGAGCGCCGGCGGGCAGGTTTCGTGCGGGTGGCTATCCATGGCGGCCTCGATGGCCTGCACCACCAGCTGCCCGTCCACCGTGGTGCGGATCAGCATGTGGTGGATGGCCTGGCCGGCCTTGATGACGCGGGGGCCGGACAAGATGGCGTCGTAGGCCTTGGTGTCGATCAGCTCGCCCTCGATGTCCCACAGCCCGTCCTCGCGCTTGAAGCCGCGGTAGCGCACCTCGCGCAGGTGGCCAGGGGTGCGTGGAGCGGGCGGGGACAGCGGCATGATCGGCGAACAGGCTAACGGATGCCGGCAACTATCGCTGAAATCGAGCCGCCTGTCAGTGCAGCAGGTGACAGCGCCGGCTCAGCCGTGGCGGATGGCCACGGTCTTGAGCACGGTGAAGCCGTGCAGCGCCTCGAAGCCCTTTTCGCGGCCGTAGCCGCTGGACTTGACGCCGCCGAACGGCAGCTCCACGCCGCCGCCCGCGCCGTAGTTGTTGATGAAGACCTGGCCGCTGTGCACCGCCTTGGCCAGGCGGAACTGGCGGCCGCCGTCGCGCGTCCAGATGCCCGCGACCAAGCCGAAATCCGTGGCGTTGGCCATGGCGATGGCTTCCTCCTCGGAGTCGAAGGCCATGCTGCTGAGCACCGGGCCGAAGACTTCCTCCTGCGCCAGGCGGTGGTCCACCGGCACGTCGCGCAGCAGGGTGGGGGCCTGGTAGTAGCCGGTGTCGGGCGCCTCGTCGACGATGCTGCCCTGCGCCACGATGGCGATGCCGTCGTTGTGTGCATCCGACAGGAAATCCCAGACCCGCTGCTGCTGGCTCTGGCGGATCAGCGGGCCCAGGTCCAGATCCAGGCTGGCGGGGCCCACGCGCAGCGCCTCGAAGGCCGAGGCCAGGCGGGCGAGCAGGGTTTCGTAGATGGAGCGCTCCACCAGCAGGCGCGAGCCGGCCGAGCAGGTCTGGCCCGAGTTCTGCGTGATCGCGTTGATGATGACCGGGATCGCCGCGTCCAGGTCGGCGTCGGCGAACACGATCTGCGGGCTCTTGCCGCCCAGCTCCAGCGTGCAGGGGCAGTGGCGCTCGGCCGCGGCCTGCTGGATCAGCGTGCCCACCCGGGGGCTGCCGGTGAAGCTGATGTGCTGGATGCCGGGGTTGCGCGCCAGCGCCTCGCCGACTTCATGGCCGTAGCCGGTCACCACATTGATCGCGCCGGCCGGAAAGCCCGCGTCCGCGGCCAGCTGCGCCACGCGCAGAATGCTCAGGCAGGCATCCTCCGAGGGCTTGACCACGCAGACATTGCCCGCCGCCAGCGCGCCGCCCACGCAGCGGCCGAAGATCTGCATCGGATAGTTCCAGGGCACGATATGGCCGGTCACGCCGTGCGGCTCGCGCCAGGTGAGCACGCTGAAGCCCGGGCTGTAGGGAATGGTGTCGCCGTGCAGCTTGTCGCAGGCGCCGGCATAGAACTCGAAATAGCGCGCCAGCGCCTGCGCGTCGGCGCGGGCCTGCTTGGTGGGCTTGCCGCAGTCGCGCTGCTCGATCGCGGCCAGCTCGTCGGCATGGGCCAGCACGGCCTGCGAGAGCTTCATCAGCAGGCGCGAGCGCTCCAGCGGCGCCAGCTTGCTCCAGACGTTGTCATAGCACAGGCGCGCCGCCTGCACCGCATGGTCCAGGTCTTCGGCGTTGCCGCGCTGGATCTCGTCGTAGGGCTGGCCGTCGGAAGGGTCGATCACCGGGATCGTCTTGCCCGATAGCGAGGGCACGGCTGCATTGGCGATATGGTGGAACTGCATGGTTTTCCCCTGATGGCAAAGCGGTATACCGGGGCCGGCAGCGGCCCGCAAGCGATGGGCGAGTGATTGCGCCGGGCAAGTCTACGCCATACGGCATGCGAAACGCCTAAAATCACGCGGTTTGGCTGTCACCCAGGCGGGTGCGAGCCGGGAAGTTTTCTCTTTCTCTACCTAGGAAGCCTATGTCGTTCGAAAAAGTGCCTGCGGGCAGCAAAGCCCCGGAAGTGTTCAACGTGGTGATCGAGATCCCGGCCAATGCCGCGCCGATCAAGTACGAAGTGGACAAGGAGGCGGATGCCGTCTTCGTCGACCGCTTCATGACCACCGCGATGCACTATCCCACCAACTACGGCTATGTGCCCCAGACCCTGTCGGGCGACGGCGACCCGGTGGACGTGCTGGTGATGACCCCCTTCCCGCTGCCGACCGGCGTGGTGGTGCCTTGCCGCGCGCTCGGCATCCTGATGATGGAAGACGAGGCCGGTGTCGACGGCAAGGTGCTGGCCGTGCCCACGCAGAAGATCCTGCCCCAGTACGCCAAGATCGAATCGATCGACGACATCCCCGAGATCACGCTCAAGCAGATCGCGCATTTCTTCGAGCACTACAAGGACCTGGAGCCGGGCAAGTGGGTCAAGGTGACCGGCTGGCAGGGCGTGGATGCGGCCAAGAAGGAAGTGCTCGACGGCATCGCCAACTACAAGAAGTAAGGCATGCGCCGGCCGCGCGCCGGCGTGCCGACCGAAACCGGGCCGCGTCCCGGTTTTTTTGCCGCCGGGCCGCCCCAAGGCAAAAAGCGCCCCCACGGGGGCAGCGGCTACACGCAGTGAGCAAGCGTGGGGGCCCTTTTGCCGCCGGGCCGCCCCAAGGCAAAAAAAGCACCCCCTTGGGGGGCAGCGGCTACACGCAGTGAGCAAGCGCGGGGGCCTTTTTTGCCGCCGGGCCGAAGGAGTTTGCAATGGTGGATAGGGTGGACTGCGTGGTGATCGGCGGCGGCGTGGTGGGACTGGCGGTGGCCCGGCGGCTGGCCCTGGCCGGGCGCGAGGTAATGGTGCTCGAAGCCCAGGATGCGATAGGCACCGGCACCAGCTCGCGCAACAGCGAAGTGATCCACGCCGGCATCTACTATCCCCGGGGATCGCTGAAGGCGCGCCTGTGCGTGCAGGGCAAGGAACTGCTCTATGCCTATTGCGCCGAGCGCGGCATCGAGCACCGCCGCTGCGGCAAGCTGATCGTGGCCACCGCCGAAGCCCAGCGCGGCGAGCTGCAGCGCATCGCCCGGCACGCAGCCGCGAACGGCGTGGACGACCTGGCGCTGCTCGATCGGGCGCAGGCGCTGGCCATGGAGCCCGCGCTGGAGTGCGTGGCGGCGCTGCATTCGCCCAGCACCGGCATTGTCGACAGCCACGGGCTGATGCTGGCGCTGCAGGGCGATCTGGAGCATGCCGGCGGCATGGTGGTCTGTAACGCGGCGCTGGAGCATGCCCGGTGCGGGGTTGACGGCGGCGGCATCTTGCTGCGCACCGCCGACGGCACCGGGCTGCTGGCGCGCAGCGTGGTCAATGCCGCGGGCCTGTGGGCGCCCGGCCTGGCGCGCAGCTTCGAGGGGCTGGAGCATCGGCACCTGCCCAGGGCCTACTACGCCAAGGGCAACTATTTCGTACTCGCGGGCAGGGCGCCGTTTGCGCGCCTGATCTACCCGGTGCCCGAGGCGGCGGGCCTGGGCGTGCACCTGACGCTGGACCTGGGCGGCCAGGCCAAGTTCGGGCCCGATGTGCAGTGGGTGGATGGCCCGCAGGACCTGCTGGTGGACCCGGCCCGCGGCGCCGCCTTCTATGCCGCGGTGCGGCGCTACTGGCCGGCCCTGCAGGAGGGGCAGCTGCAGGCGGGCTATGCCGGCATCCGCCCCAAGATCAGCGGCCCGGGCGAGCCTTCGGCCGATTTCTGCATCCAGGATGCCGGCGTGCACCGCGTGCCCGGGCTGGTGAACCTGTTCGGCATCGAGTCGCCGGGGCTGACCAGCTGTCTGGCGATTGCCGAGGAAGTTGCCGGCAGGCTGGCGCACCAGGCCAAGTAGGCCTGCTCCCACAGCCCCGTGCGTACTTACCATGCGCTGGCGGGGCTGCATATTCCGTTACTATCGGACCAGGGCGCCGCATTATCGATCGGTGATGCGGCGGAACTTTCACCATTGGAATCAAAGAAAAGGATGCATATGCGTATTTCCTCGAATCTGAGCGACACCGTCTCCAGCGCCCAGGCCGATCTGGAGAAGCTGGTCAGCGACCTGCGCGGCGTGCTCTCCAGCCGCGACCTGGACAACCTGCCCGAGATCCGCCAGTTGCGCCAGCGCCTGGACGACACCGTCGGCAACGCCCGCGACGGCGCGGTGCGCGCCGCGCAGGATGCAGCCCGCCAGGCCAAGGAGGCCGCGCTGGCCGCCGACCGCTATGCACACGATGAGCCCTGGCGCGTGGCCGGTGCCGCGCTGGCCGTGGGCGCCCTGGTCGGCTTCCTGTTCTCGCGCCGCTAGGCCCCCGCCAGCCGTGCATAACCGGCGCCTGCGCAACACCGTGGAGAACGGGTATGCGCAGGCCGCATCTTGGGGAGATTCATGAATTGGTTGTCTTTGCTGGGGCTGGACGCGTGGGTCGAGCGCTGGCGCACGAGCCTGCAAGAAGGGGCGATCGCGGTCGAAGACCGCATGGACCTCGCGGCGCTGGAATGGCGCCAGCAAAAGCAGCATCTGCAATACCTGCTGGTCATCGGGCTGGTGGCCGCGGGCCTGACGGTGGTGGCGCTGGTGGCGCTGTCGACCGCCATCGTGGTGCATTTCTGGGATACGCCCAACCGCGTGCTCGCCGCTTGGTGCGTTGCGCTGGTGTGGGTGGTGGCCTGGGTGGCGGTGCTGCTGTCGCTGATCGGTACGGTGCGCAAGGCATCGCAGGCATTCGCGCTTACCCGCCGCGAGCTGCGCCAGGACTGGCGCAGCTTCAAGGGCCGGCTGTAGTCCCGCCGGGAGGAGAGATATCCGCATGACCGAACAGCGTTCCTACGACGAGCCGCGCCACGATACCGCTGCCGGGCCGGTAAGCCCCGAGACCCAGGAGGTGCTGGCGCGCATCCGGAGCCAGCGCGAGCGTCTGCGCGCCCGCGCGTCGGCGCAGCGCCAGGCCGCGGCCCTGCAGCATGCCCATTCGGCGGCGCGCGACACCGGCTATGGCCCGCTGGTGGAAAGAGCCATTGCCTTTGGCCGCCAGCATCCGGTGGCCTGCGCCGCGGCCCTTGGCCTGTCGCTGGTGCTGGGGCCGCGCAAGCTGATCCGCTTCGCGGCCTTTGCCTTGCCGCTGGCGATGAAGCTGCGCAGATAGGGGCGGGCGCCCCGGAGTTGGCTTCAAGCTGGCGCGTAGGGCGCGAAGCGGCGCGCGTTCGGATCGATGCTGAGCGGGCGGCCGAGCGCGGGAAAGGCCCGCTGCACGCAGTTTTCCCGGTCGCAGACCTTGCAGCCCGCGCCAATGGGCACCGCCCGCTCCGCAATCTCCAGCCCCAGGCCATCGGCATAGACCAGCCGGTGGGCATGGCGCGCGTCGCAGCCCAGGGCCACCGAAAAGACCCGGCGCGGGGTGCCGTAGCCGCCGCGCCGGTGCTCCACCGTGCGGGCAATCCACAGGTAGCTGCGCTCGTCGGGCATGCGGGCCAGCTGCGTCAGGATCTTGCCGGGCTGCGAGAATGCGTCGTACACATTCCACAGCGGGCAGGTGCCGCCGGTGCGCGAGAAGTGAAAGTCCACCGAGGACTGGCGCTTGGACATGTTGCCGGCGCAGTCCACGCGCACGAAGAAGAACGGAATGCTGTGCGGGTGCGCATGCCGCATGGTCGACAATCGGTGCCCCACCGTCTCGAACCCCACCCCGAAGCGTTCGCCAAGCAGGTCGATGTCGTAGCGCAGCTCGTCGGCGGTGCTCTGGAACAGCCGGTTGGGCAAAAGCAGCGCCCCGGCAAAGTGGTTGGCGAAGCCGATGCGCGCGAGCGCGCGCGCCTCGCCGCTGCCGAAGCGGGCCGCGTCGATGAAGCCGTCTATCGTGGGCCCCGCCTCCAGCAGCGCCAGCTGGATGCCCAGCTGGAATGCCTGCTGCCCGGCGCTCAGGCCGGTGGCCAGGCGCAGCTGGTGGGTCTTGGGCTCAAGCCAGCGCAGCGGCTGCTCGCTGGCCGCCGAGCCCGGCTCGCGCCTGACGGCTATGCCGTGGCGCGACTGCAGGCGCGACTCCAGCGCCGCCACCAGCTGCGCCGCATGCTGCGCGTGGGGGTCGGATTGGCGCGGCTGCAGCTGCTGGTACAGCTGCTCGGCATGCTCGTCCAGCAAGGCCAGGTGCTGGTGGCCGGCGTAGAAGAACTCGCGCACTTCCTCGTAGGGCTGCACCGGCGCCGCCGCGGCATGCGCAAGCCCGTCGCCGTAGGTGTTTTCGGCAATCAGCGCCAGGCGCTCTTCGGCCGCGCGCAGGCGCTTGTGCATGCCGACGATGGCGCGGGTGGCGGCCGGCAACTGCTGGGCGAGGATCTTGGTTTCCGACAGCGGCACCTGGTCGCCTTCGGGCATCTCGGCCAGCACACTGCGCAATTGCCCCAATTGCCGTGCCTGGGTGTCCTCGGAGAATTGCTGCAGATCGATGCCAAACGCCGCCTGCAAGCGCAGCAGCACATTCACCGTGAGCGGGCGCTGGTTGTTCTCGATCTGGTTGAGATAGCTGGACGACACCTTCAGCGCCTGCGCCAGCGCCGCCTGCGTGAGGCCGCGCTGCTCGCGCAGGGTCTTGAGGTGGGTGCCCATGAATGCCTTGCTCATGTTTGCAAACCTCGCAAATTTACATGGTCAATTCGCAAAAAATTCACTTCTTGACGTTGCGAATACTCGCTATTTTTGCGAAGATTGTAAACATGGATATGACTGGATAACCACCATGGCTTACGATTTTGGAGATCTGCGGCGCTGGAGCCTCGCGGCCGGCAAGTCCGCCCCCGAGGGCAAGCTGGACGCCTTGAACTGGACCACGCCGGACGGCATCACCGTCAAACCGCTGTACACCGCAGCCGATTTGCAAGGTCTGCAGTACACCGATACCCTGCCCGGGTTCGAGCCCTACATCCGGGGCCCGCAGGCCACCATGTATGCGGTGCGCCCCTGGACGATCCGCCAGTACGCGGGCTTTTCCACCGCCGAGGAGTCGAACGCCTTCTACCGCAAGGCGCTGGCCGCGGGCGGGCAGGGCGTGTCGGTGGCGTTCGACCTGGCCACGCACCGCGGCTACGACAGCGACCATCCGCGCGTGACCGGCGACGTGGGCAAGGCCGGCGTGGCGATCGACAGCGTGGAAGACATGAAGATCCTGTTCGACGGCATTCCGCTCGACAAGGTGTCGGTCTCGATGACGATGAACGGCGCGGTGCTGCCGGTGCTGGCCGGCTACGTGGTTGCGGCCGAGGAGCAGGGCGTGGCGCAGAACCAGCTCAGCGGCACCATCCAGAACGACATCCTCAAGGAGTTCATGGTCCGCAACACCTATATCTACCCGCCCAAGCCGTCGATGAGGATCATCGGCGACATCATCGAGTACACGAGCCAGAACATGCCCAAGTTCAACTCGATCTCGATCTCGGGCTACCACATGCAGGAGGCGGGCGCGAACCAGGCGCTGGAGCTGGCCTTCACGCTGGCCGACGGCAAGGAGTATGTCAAGACCGCGATCGCCAAGGGCATGGACGTGGACGCGTTCGCCGGCCGCCTCTCGTTCTTCTGGGCGGTGGGCATGAACTTCTACCTCGAAATCGCCAAGATGCGCGCTGCCCGCCTGCTGTGGTGCCGCATCATGAAGGGCTTCAACGCCAAGAACCCCAAGAGCCTGATGCTGCGCACCCACAGCCAGACCAGCGGTTGGAGCCTGACCGAGCAGGACCCGTACAACAACGTGGTGCGCACCACCATCGAGGCCATGGCGGCCGTGTTCGGCGGCACCCAGAGCCTGCACACCAATGCGCTCGACGAAGCGATCGCGCTGCCCACCGAGTTCTCGGCCCGCATCGCGCGCAACACCCAGCTCATCATCCAGGAAGAGACCCACATCACCAATGTGATCGACCCCTGGGCCGGCAGCTACCTGATGGAAAAATTGACGCAGGACATGGCCGACGCCGCCTGGAAGATCATCGAGGAAGTGGATGCCATGGGCGGCATGACCCAGGCGGTGGACAGCGGCTGGGCCAAGCTCAAGATCGAGGCCGCCGCCGCCGAGAAACAGGCGCGCATCGATTCGGGCAAGGAAGTCATCGTCGGCGTCAACAAGTACCGGCTGGCCAAGGAAGACCCGGTCGACATTCTCGAGGTGGACAACGTCAAGGTGCGCGACAGCCAGATCGCCCGCCTCAACGCGATCAAGGCCAAGCGCGATCCGGCCCAGGTGGAGCAGGCCCTGGCCGCGCTCGGCCAGGCGGCGGAATCCGGCGAGGGCAACCTGCTGCATCTCGCCATCAACGCGGTGCGCCTGCGCGCCACGGTGGGCGAAGTCTCCGACGCGCTGGAAAAGGCCTTCGGCCGCCACCGCGCCGATACGCAGAAGGTGACCGGCGTGTACGCGGCCGCCTACGACTCGGCCGAGGGCTGGGAAAAGCTCAAGGGCGAGATCGCCGCCACGGCCGAGGAGCTGGGCCGCCGCCCGCGCGTGATGATCGCCAAGCTCGGCCAGGACGGGCACGATCGCGGCGCCAAGGTGGTGGCCACGGCCTTTGCCGACCTGGGCTTCGACGTGGACATGGGTCCGCTGTTCCAGACCCCCGAGGAATGCGCGCGCCAGGCCATCGAGAACGACGTGCATGCGGTGGGCGTGTCCACGCTGGCCGCCGGCCACAAGACGCTGGTGCCCGCCATCATCGAGGCGCTGAAGCAGCAGGGCGCGGATGACATCATCGTCTTCGTGGGCGGCGTGATCCCGGCGCAGGACTACGACTTCCTCTACGGCGCCGGCGTCAAGGGCGTCTACGGCCCGGGCACGCCGATCCCGGCCAGCGCCAAGGATGTGCTGGAGCAGATCAAGGCCAGCCATTTGACGGCCTGATGGTTGGTATATATCATTGATATATACCATTACCAGGAGCCAGCCATGTCCGATCTCGCGATTGCCAAAGTGTTCATGAACGGCCGCAGCCAGGCGGTGCGCCTGCCCAAGGAATTCCGCTTCGACACCGATGAGGTGACGGTGGAGCGGCAGGCGGACGGCGCCGTGGTGCTGCGGCCGCTCAGCCATACGCATGCGCAGTGGTGGGCCAGGATGGAAAAGATCCTGGGCCAATTCGAGGGCATGCCCGACGAGATCGAGCGCGACAAGACCCCGCCGCGCGATGTCGACTTCGATTGATCCATGCCGCGTTACTACCTCGACACCAACATCTGCATCTACGCTTGGCACCGCAGGCATCCGGCCGTGCTGGCGCGCATGCGCGCCGTTGAGCACGGCAGCCTGCTCATTCCCGCGCCGGTCGCGGCGGAGCTGGCCAGTGGTGTCATGCGCAGCGCCCAGGTGGAGCGCAACCGTGCCCTGATGCGGGAGGCGCTGTCGCTGCATGCCGTCATGCCCTGGGGTGGCGAGGCGGTCTGGCTGTACGGTGAGCACTCTGCGCGGCTGCGCAAGGCGGGCACGCCCATAGGCGCAATCGACCTGATGATCGGCTGCCAGGCCTTGGCCGACCCCGAGGGCATCCTGGTCACGCACAACGTGCGGGAGTTCGAACGCATCGAAGGCCTGCGCATCGAGGACTGGATGGAGCCGGCGCGGTGACGCCCGCCGCCCCCATCGACCTGATTTTTACCAGCCCATGACGATGAGCACCATCACTGAAGACCAAGCGGCAGGCCTGCCATGGCTGGAGGGCATCCTGCACGGCGGCGCGGCCCAGCGGCGGCGCGCCATGGCCAAGGCCATCACCTTGCTGGAATCCACCCGCGCCGACCACCGCGCCCAGGCCGATGCGATGCTGACCGCGTTGCTGCCGCACACCGGCCGGGCGTTTCGCCTGGGCATCAGCGGCGTGCCCGGCGTGGGCAAGAGCACCTTCATCGAAGCGCTGGGCCTGTACCTGATCGCCCAGGGGCTGAAGGTGGCGGTGCTGGCCATTGATCCGTCGTCCACCGTGTCGGGCGGCTCCATTCTTGGCGATAAGACGCGCATGGAGCAGCTGTCGGTCCACGAGAGCGCCTATATCCGCCCCAGCCCCAGCAGCGGCACGCTGGGCGGCGTGGCCGAGAAGACGCGCGAGGCCATGCTGGTGTGCGAGGCCGCGGGCTACGACGTGGTGATCGTCGAAACCGTGGGCGTGGGCCAGAGCGAGATCGCGGTGCACGGCATGACCGACATGTTCGTGCTGCTGCAGCTGCCCAATGCCGGCGACGACCTGCAGGCCATCAAGAAGGGCGTGATGGAGATCGCCGACCTGGTGGTCATCAACAAGGCCGACATCGATCCCAACGCCGCCACCCGCGCGCAGGCGCAGATCACCTCCAGCCTGCGCCTGCTGGGCATGCATGGCAATCCCGATCACGCCAGCAGCGGCGCACTGTGGCAGCCGCGCGTGCTGCAGCTCAGCGCCTTGCTGGGGCAGGGCGTCGAAGGCTTCTGGCAGGCGGTGGCCAGCTTTCGCGAGCTGCAGGCCGCCAACGGGCGGCAGGCGGCGCGGCGCGAAAGGCAGGCGCTGGCCTGGATGTGGGAGCGCATCGACCACGGGCTCAAGCAGGCCTTCCGGGCGCACCCGCAGGTGCGGGCCCTGTTGCCGCAGCTGCAGGCCGATGTGGCGGCCGGGCGCATCGCGGCCTCGACCGCAGCACGCAACCTGCTTGCCGCGCAATCCATGACCGCGCGGCAGGCGACCGAGTAAATAGCAGTTTCTACGAAAGAGCGATCATGCAAGACATCCTCAAGCAATTGGAGAACAAGCGCGAGCAGGCCCGCCTGGGCGGCGGCGAAAAGCGCATAGCCGCGCAGCACAAGAAGGGCAAGCTCACCGCGCGCGAGCGCATCGAGCTGTTGCTGGACGACGGCACCTTCGAGGAATGGGACATGTTCGTCGAGCACCGCTGCACCGACTTCGGCATGCAGGATCAGAAGGTCCCCGGCGACGGCGTGGTCACCGGCTACGGCATGATCAACGGGCGCCTGGTGTTCGTCTTCAGCCAGGACTTCACCGTCTTCGGCGGCGCGCTGTCCGAGACACATGCCGAGAAAATCTGCAAGATCATGGACCAGGCGATGAAGGTCGGCGCGCCGGTGATCGGCCTCAACGACTCGGGCGGCGCGCGCATCCAGGAGGGCGTGGCCTCGCTCGGCGGCTATGCCGACGTGTTCCAGCGCAACGTGATGGCCTCGGGCGTGATCCCGCAGATCAGCATGATCATGGGTCCCTCGGCCGGCGGCGCGGTGTACTCGCCCGCGATGACCGACTTCATCTTCATGGTCAAGGACAGCAGCTACATGTTCGTCACCGGCCCCGAGGTGGTGAAGACCGTGACGCACGAGGAGGTCAGCGCCGAGGAGCTGGGCGGCGCCATCACCCATACCACCAAGAGCGGCGTGGCCGACCTGGCCTTCGAGAACGACGTCGAGGCGCTGATGATGCTGCGCCGCCTGTACAACTACCTGCCGCTGTCCAACAAGGAAAAGGCGCCGCTGCGCCGCACCACCGACCCGAGCGAGCGCGCCGACCTGTCGCTCGACACCCTGGTGCCCGACAACGCGAACAAGCCCTACGACATGAAGGAGCTGATCGTCAAGACGGTGGACGATGGCGACTTCTTCGAGCTGCAGCCGGACTACGCCAGGAACATCATCATCGGCTTTGCCCGCATGGCGGGCCAGACCGTGGGCATCGTCGCCAACCAGCCGCTGGTGCTGGCCGGCTGCCTGGACATCAAGAGCTCCATCAAGGCGGCGCGCTTCGTGCGCTTTTGCGATGCGTTCAACATCCCGGTGGTCACCTTCGTCGACGTGCCCGGCTTCATGCCCGGCACCAGCCAGGAGTACGGCGGCATCATCAAGCACGGCGCCAAGCTGCTCTATGCCTACGCCGAGGCCACCGTGCCCAAGATCACCGTCATTACGCGCAAGGCCTATGGCGGCGCCTACGACGTGATGGCCTCCAAGCACCTGCGCGGCGACGTGAACCTGGCCTGGCCGCATGCCGAGATCGCGGTGATGGGCGCCAAGGGCGCGGTGGAGATCATCTTCCGCGAGGACAAGAACGACCCCGCCAAGCTCGCCGCGAAAGAGGCCGAGTACAAGGCCCGCTTCGCCAACCCCTTCGTGGCCGGCGCGCGCGGCTTCATCGACGACGTGATCCTGCCGCACGAGACGCGCAAGCGCATCTGCCGCAGCCTGGTCATGCTGCAGAACAAGAAGCTGGACAACCCCTGGCGCAAGCACGGCAATATCCCGCTGTAAGAGTGCCCAAGCCCCCATGCTGATCGCCATCGCACCAATGCTGCAAGCCGCTGCGCGCCTGGCGCAGGCGGGCGCCTGCGCGCTGCTGCTCGCCAGCGGCGCGCTGGCGCAGGAGCGCCTGCCGCAGCCGCTGGACGATGGCGCCCAGCTGTTCGAGATGGGCACGATCGCCGATGCCAGCGGCCGAGGCGCGCGCTGGTGGGTCGAGTCGGCCGGGCCGGATGCCGGCCCCTGCAGGCCGCGCACGCTGCATGTACTCGTCGATGTGCACATGCCGCTGGCGCGCGAGGGCGTGGCCCGCGAGTGGATGCAGCTGGTGCACCAGCGCTGGGTCAAGGCCTGCGCCGCCGACCGGCACTCCGCCGCGCCGATGATGGTGCGCATCCAGATCCACCAGGGTTTCGAGCTCGCGCCGGACGCCTCGGGCCACATGCCGCGCGGCCTGGTGAATGCGCTGGCCGCCTTTCAGGGCGGCAACCTGTCGTTCCAGCAGTACCAGAACGGCGCCACCCAGGCGATGGCATCGGCGGGCGAAGCAGCCGGGCAGGAGCGCGAGTACCAGGCCAATGCCCAGCGCCTGCACCAGCTGGCGCAGCGCTACCAGGCCGGCCGACTGATGGAGGTGCAGGGCCTGGACCGGCTGCGCTCGCGGCCGGTGGAGAAGGTGCTGCTGATGGCGGTGCAGCCCGGCGCGCTGGTCGGGCGCAACAAGCGCGTGGTGCATGGCGCGCGGCACGAGGGCTGGGATGCCAGCTCGGCCGTGGTGGAGGGTGCCGAGGTCGCCAAGTGGAACGACGACAGCCGCATGGTGGCCGTGCGCGTGAAGGCGCGCTCCACCGACGTGCGCACGCCGGACCGCTGGGTGCTGACCCTGCTGGGCAGCCAGGCCTGCCGCTTCCGCGATTGCGAAGATTTTTTACTCATGCCCGGCGGGCAGTGGATCACCCAGCGCGAGCTGCGCTGAGGCGCCAACCACAACCATTTGATTGATAGATACCGAAAACAGGAGCTAACCCATGTTTAAAAAGATCCTCGTTGCCAACCGCGGAGAAATCGCCTGCCGGGTGATCGCCACCGCCCGCAAGATGGGCATCCAGACCGTGGCCGTGTACTCCGACGCCGACAAGGATGCGCGCCATGTCAAGCTGGCCGACGAGGCGGTGCACATCGGTGCCGCGCCTTCGCGCGAGTCCTACCTGCAGGCCGACCGCATCATCGCCGCCTGCAAGCAGACCGGCGCGCAGGCGGTGCATCCGGGCTACGGCTTTCTGAGCGAGAACGAGGCCTTCGCCAAGCGGGTGGAAGAAGAGGGCATCGCCTTCATCGGCCCCAAGCACGAGGCGATCGCGGCCATGGGCGACAAGATCGCATCGAAGAAGCTGGCCAATGCGGCCCAGGTCAACACCATCCCCGGCTACAACGACCCGATCTCCGGCCCCGAGCAGGCGGTGGAGATCGCCCAGGGCATAGGCTATCCGGTGATGATCAAGGCCAGTGCCGGCGGCGGCGGCAAGGGCCTGCGCGTGGCCTACAACGACAAGGAAGCCTTCGAGGGCTTTGCCAGCTGCCAGAACGAGGCGCGCAACAGCTTCGGCGACGACCGCGTGTTCATCGAGAAGTTCGTGCAGGAGCCGCGCCATATCGAGATCCAGGTGCTGGGCGATGCGCACGGCAACGTGGTCTACCTCAACGAGCGCGAATGCTCCATCCAGCGCCGCCACCAGAAGGTGATCGAAGAGGCGCCTTCGCCCTTCATCAGCGCCGCCACCCGCAAGGCCATGGGCGAGCAGGCGGTGGCCCTGGCCAAGGCGGTGGGCTACCAGAGCGCGGGCACGGTGGAGTTCGTGGTCGGCAAGGACCAGGACTTCTACTTCCTGGAGATGAACACCCGCCTGCAGGTGGAGCACCCGGTGACCGAGTGCATCACCGGCCTGGACCTGGTGGAGCAGATGATCCGCGTGGCCGCCGGCGAGAAGCTGTCGTTCGCGCAGGCCGAGGTGCAGCGCAACGGCTGGGCCATCGAGTGCCGCATCAACGCCGAGGACCCGTTCCGCAACTTCCTGCCCTCCACCGGCCGGCTGGTGCGCTTTGCTCCGCCCGAGCAGAGCATGTGGCAGGCCGATACCGAGCACCTGCAGGGCGTGCGCGTGGATACCGGCGTGTACGAGGGCGGTGAGATCCCGATGTACTACGACTCGATGATCGCCAAGCTCATCGTGCACGGCAAGGACCGCAACGACGCCATCGCCAAGATGCGCGAGGCGCTCAACGGCTTCGTGATTCGCGGCATCAGCAGCAACATCCCCTTTCAGGCCGCGCTGCTGGCGCATCCCAAGTTCGTGTCGGGCCAGTTCAACACCGGCTTCATCGCCGAGCACTACGGCCAGGGCTTCCATGCCGAGGATGTGCCGCACGACGATCCCGACTTCCTCGTCGCGCTGGCCGCCTTCATGAACCGCCGCTACCGCAGCCGCGCCGCCTCCATCAGCGGCCAGGTGCAGGGCCACGAGGTCAAGGTCGGCGTCGACTACACCGTGGTGATGCTGGGCGCCGAGGGCCGCAACCGCCATGTGCTGGCGCATGTGACCGATTTCGAGCGCGACACCCGCTCCGCCAAGGTCGAGGTCGGCGGCAAGCCATATGACTTCCAGAGCAGCACCGTGCTGCGCGAGCTGCGGGTGCAGGGCACGGTCAACGGCAAGCCCTTCACCGCGCAGGTCGAGCGCGGCACGGCCAAGAACCCGCTGGCGCTGCGCGTGATCCACAACGGCACGCAGATCGATGCGCTGGTGCTGTCGCCGCTGGGCGCGCGCCTGCACGAGCTGATGCCCTTCAAGGCGCCGCCGGACCTGTCCAAGTTCCTGCTGTCGCCGATGCCCGGCCTGCTGGTGCAGGTGGCGGTGGAGCAAGGCCAGAAGGTGCAGGCCGGCGAGAAGCTGGCGGTGATCGAGGCCATGAAGATGGAGAACATCCTCTTTGCCGCGCAGGACGGCGTGGTCAGCAAGATCAGCGCCGGCAAGGGCGATTCGCTGGCGGTGGACGATGTGATCCTGGAATTCGAATAAGCCCTGTAAAAAAGAGAGCTGCCTGCGTTTGATTCATGCAGGTTTCCAATATTTTTATATTGGAAACTGTTGCCTGGCCTACGCAGGCAGCTCCTTTTTTTCTGCCGGGCCGCCCCAAGGCAAAAAGCGGCCCCCTCGGGGGGCAGCGGCTACACGCAGTGAGCAAGCGTGGGGGCCCTTTTTCAAAAGCCAGCCATAGCCCGTTCGTGGTAGGCCATTGAGCGAATTGGTGGCGGCGGCGCCGGTCCCTAGACTGTGGCCATCCTGCCCGGCGTGGTGCCGGGGGTAGGCGGATGTCGCAATGACCCATGGCTTTCACACACGCATGCACCACGGGCTCGGCTCCGTGGTGATCCTGGCGGCGGCGCTGTGCCTGTCCCCCCGTCCCGCCCCGGCCCAGGCGAACGTGGAAGCGGAGGCCGCGCGGCAGGAGCAGGCGCGGCTGGCGGACATGGACACGCTGCTGGCGCTGAGCAACGACGGCGCCGTGCTCTATGCGCGTGACCCGGTCAAGCTCGGCGGCTACCAGTACTGCAGCCAGGCGGTGGCGCTGGCCGAGGCGGGCGAGTTCCGCCAGAGCGTGCGCGCCGCCAGCAAGGCGCTGCACTTGGCCGGCGCCACCCAGGACCCGAACCTGCGCGCGGTGGCCTACCGCGACCTGGCCATCGTCTACAGCTATTCGGGGCAGCTGGAAAAGGCCGAGCAGTTCGCCCGCGAGGCGCTGCGCTACCAGGGCCAGCTGCGCGAGCCCCAGCTGGTCGCGGGGCCGGCCAACAAGGTGCTGGGCGATGTATCGATGCGGCGGCAGGACTTTGCCGGCGCGCTGCGCAACTACGAGGATGCACTGCAGACCAGCTCCGAGCGCTATGCGCCGCTGGTGCGGGCGTCGATGGCGAATGCGCTGCTGGCCCGTGGCCAGCCCGAAGACCTGGCCCGCTCGGGCGAGCTGCTGGAGCAACTGGGCCGGGCCGACCTGCGGCGCCAGCCGGCGCTGGCGGCGCAGCTGGAGCGCACGCGCGCGAATCTGCTGCTCGCCCAAAACCGGCCCGGGCAGGCCCGCGACGCCTTCGCCGCGCTCGCCGCGCGGCCCATGGGCAGCGACGCCGCCTACTACCAGGTCTGGGCCTGGGAGGGCGTGGCGCGCAGCGAAGCCGCGCTCGGCCACCGGCAGGCGGCGGCGCAGGCGATAGACCGGGCGATCCAGGGCATCGACCAGGTGCGCGCGCGCTTTCGCAGCGAAGAAATCAAGATGGGCTTGTTCTCCGACCTGCAGGCGGTGTTCGAGCGCGGCGTGGAGATGGCGGCGGATGCGGGCGATGCCGCCCGCGCCTTCGACATCAGCGAGCACAGCCGCTCGCGCTCGCTGCTAGACGCGATTCGCGGCCGCGGCAAGGGCGGCATGGCGCTGAATACCACGCTGAGCACCACGCTGGACCTGCCCGCGGTGCAGCGGGCGCTGGCGCCCGACGAGCGGCTGGTGGAGTTCCACTCGCTGCCTTCGCGCCTGCAGGTCTGGGTGGTCGGGCCGCAGAGCATCGACAGCCGCAGCATCGCGGTGTCGCGCGACGCGCTGAACGACCTGGTCGACACCTTCCGCAACTCGGTGGTGCGCGGCCAGCGCTCGGCCGTCGCCAATGCGGACAAGCTCGGCGCCGCGCTGCTCGCTCCGCTGGGCCTGCAGGATGGCCAGCGCCTGACCTTCGTGCCGCACGGCGCGCTGCACTACCTTCCGTTCCAGGCGCTGCGGCTCCATGGCCGCTATGTGATCGAGGCCCATCCGCTGGCCGTGGTGCCGTCGGCCAGCGTCGCGGTGCAGCTGGCGCAGCGCTCGCCGGGCGTGCCGGCGGATCTGGCGGCGTTCGGCAATCCGCGCATCGAAGACCGCTACGACCTGCCGGGCTCGGAGGCCGAGGTCAGGCAGCTGGCGCGGCTGTTTCCGCGCAACCGGCTGTTCCTCGGCACGCAGGCCACCAAGACCCAGTTCCGCGAGGCGGCGGCGCGCGCGCCCATCGTGCATGTGGCCGCCCATGCCGAGGCCGACCAGGTGGACCCGCTGTACTCGCGCATCCTGCTGGCCAACGAGGGCGGCGAGCAGCGCTTTCTGGAGGCCCACGAGATCCTGGACATGCCGCTGGGCAATACCGCGCTGGTCACGCTGTCGGCCTGCGAGTCGGGCCTGGGCCGCATCGCCGACGGCGACGAGGTACTGGGCTTCACGCGGGTGTTTCTGGCGGCGGGCAGCTCCAGCCTGATCGTGTCGCTGTGGCCGGTGTCCGACGATGCCACCGAGCTGCTGATGGCCACGCTGTACGGCGAGCTCACGCGCGGCCGCGACCTGCAGCAGGCCATGCAGGCGGCGCAGCTCGCGGTGCTGCGCCAGCCGCGCTTCGCGCATCCTTTCTTCTGGGCGCCGTTCAACCTGATCGGCGACTGGCGGCTGAAGCTCGGCGCGGCGGGAGCATGAGCATGTCCAAGGCAATCACCATTCCCTTCGGTGCGCTGGCGCTGGCCCTGGCCGCCGCGGCGCAGGCCCAGGCGCCCTCGCAGCAGCTGCCACTGCTGCCCGCACCCGGCGGCTGCGCCGCCTGCGGCGCGCCAGATGCGCCGCCTCAGCAGGCCGCCCCCGATGGCGCTGATAGTGCCGCCAGCGCGGCCGCGGCGCCGAGCTTCGTGCTGGCGGGGGTGCGCTTCGCCGGCGCGCAGGCGCTGCCCGATGCCGAGCTGCAGGCCATTGCCCAGCCCTACATCGGCCGCGAGGTGACGCTGGCCGAGCTGCAGGCCATCGCGCGGGCGGTGACCGCCGCCTACCAGGAGCGCGGCTTCATGCTGGCGCAGGCGATCGTGCCGGTGCAGACGGTGCAGAGCGGCGTGGTGGAGATCAGCGTGATCGAGGGCCGCGTGGGCCAGGTGACGCTCAACCTCGACCCGCAGGCGCCGATCAGCGAGGCGCGCGTGCTGGGCTTTCTCTCGGGCATGCGCGCGGGCCAGGTGGTCAGCGGCCCGGACTATGAGCGCGCGATGCTGCTGCTGTCCGACCAGCCCGGCATCCAGGTGGGCTCGTCGCTGCAGGAGGGCGCGCAGGTCGGCACCACCGACCTCGGCGTCGATGTCAATGCCGCGCGGCGCTGGACCTTCGTGGCCGAGGCCGACAACCACGGCACCAAGGAATCCGGGCGCTATCGCTTCGGCGGCACCGCGCGCTGGGCCAGCCCGCTGGGCATCGGCGACAACCTCGATTTGCGCGCCATGCTCTCCAATGGCGGCGGCATGCAGTTCGGCCGCGCCGCCTACGAGGCGCCGCTGGGCAGCAGCGGCCTGCGCGCCGGCATCGGGCTGGCGCGCGTGCGCTACGAGCTGGGCGGCGATTTCGCGGCCCTGGGCGCCCAGGGCCGGGCCGATGTGATCGATGCCTCGCTGAGCTACCCGCTGATCCGCCAGCGCCGGCAGAACCTGTTCCTGCGCCTGTCGGCCGACAGCAAGCGGCTGACCGACGAATACCGCGCGCTGGACTGGCGCGGGCACAAGCGCGTGAACGGCCTGGGCCTGGGCTGGGCCTGGGAGCGGCGCGACGACTGGCTCGGCGGCGGCTACTGGGCCAGCGCCGGCACGCTGTATTTCGGCCACCTGTCCATCGGCAGCGACGACCTGCGCGAGGCCGACCAGGCCAGCTACGGGCGCCACACCGCCGGCGGCTTCAGCAAGCTGTCGTTCCAGCTCTCGCGCCTGCAGGCGCTGCTGCCGCAGCACTCGCTGTACCTGTCGCTCGGCGGCCAATGGGCCAGCCGCAACCTCGACGCCTCGGAAAAGCTGGCGCTGGGCGGCGCCCGGGCGGTGCGGGCCTATGCATCGAGCGAGCTGCTGGTGGACCAGGGCGTGATAGGCACCATCGAATGGCGCTGGTCGGCGACCACCGAGCTCACGCCCTTCCTGTTCTACGACGCGGCGCGTGGCCGCCCGGTGAAGAGCCCCTCGGTGCTGGACATGGGTGCCTCCTCGCGCAGCCTGCGCGGCGCCGGCGTGGGCCTGAGCTGGTCGCGCCCGGGCAACTTCGCGATCAACGCGACGCTGGCGTGGCGCGCCGGCTCGGCCGAGCCCACTGCCGATGGCGGCAAGCGCGGCGTGCGCCTCTTTGTGTTGGCCCAGAAGACTTTCTGAGCGATCCGGTCAGGAGACAGAACATGAGATACCGTCCTACTGCCGCACGCCGGGCCCTGCAGCTGACACCGCTGGCGTGGACGCTGCTGTGCGCGGGCATCGGGGCCGCGCATGCGCAGCCTTTTCCGAGCGGGGGCGTGGCGGTCCAGGGCACGAACGTGACCATCGGCACGCCCACCGGCGGCACGATGACGGTTTCCCAGGGCTCGGACCGGGCCATCATCCACTGGGGCTCGTTCTCGCTGGGCTCGGGCAATACCTTGAGCTTCCAGCAGCCCGGCGCGGCCAGCATCACGCTCAACCGGGTCGGGGGCTCGTCGGCCTCGAACATCGACGGCATCATCAACGCGCCGGGCCGGGTGTTCATCATCAATCCGTCGGGCGTGCTGTTCGGCGCCGGCTCGCAGGTGAACGTGGGCGGGCTGGTGGCCTCGGCGCTCGAGCTGGCCGGCAGCGATGCCGCCTTCATGGCCGGCGGGGAGAACTTCGTCTTCAGCACCGCCGGCACGGCCTCGGCGCTGGTCAGCAACGCGGGCACGCTGAACGCCCGCCAGGGCGGCCTGGTGGCGCTGGTGGCGCCGCAGGTGGTCAATACCGGCACCATCCAGGCGCCGGGCGGCACCGTGGCGCTGGGCGCCGGCGAGCGGGTGGAGCTGGATGTGGGCGGCGACGGGCTCACCCGCCTGATCGTCGGCGGCGCCCGCTCCAGCCGGGTGGCGAGCTTCATAGGCAATAGCGGCGACATCAACGCCAGCGGCGGACGCATCGCGATGGCGGTCTCGGGCTCGTCGGTCAGCACCAGCGACTATCCCGCCGACGGCATCGTCGTGCGCGGCGCCACCCTGGTGGCCGACACCATGTTCCAGCGCAACGGCGAGATCGTGCTCGACAGCGGCGCATCCGCCAGCGGCGTGGCCATCATCGACAGCGCGCTGCAGGCGCGCGGCGATGCCGCGGGCGCGCGGGGCGGAAACATCGACGTGCGCGGCCACCGGGTGCTGCTGGGCTCGCAGGCGCCGGGCGATGCCTTGTACTACGACAGCTCGCTGAGCGTCGGCCACGGCTCCGGCACGCTGCTCGATGCCAGCGGCCAGGCCGGCGGCGGCAGCATAGGCGTTGAGGCGAGCGCCGCCGCCGGCGCCACGCTGGCGGGCGGCGTGGCCATCAGCCAGAACAGCGCCTTGCATGCGGATGCGCTGGCGTCCGGCCCGGGCGGCGCGGTGCGCATAGGCGCGCCCGGCAGCCTGCGCGCCTACGGCACGGTTTCGGCCCGCGGCGGCGCCAATGGCGGCGATGGCGGGCTGGTGGAGACCCGGGTGTACGAGGACGCGGCCACCAGCGGCAGCGCCGCGCCGGCGGCGATGGACCTGGCCGGCCTGCGGGTCGACGCCGGCGCGGCCTCGGGCCGCGCGGGCAGCTGGAACATCGAGGCGCCGGCCGCCACCATCGTGCATGGCGCCAGCCCGGCCGACATGGGCACCGACCCGTTCACGGCGCCGAGCGCCAGCGCGATCCAGGACAGCGATATCCGCTATGCGCTCGACCGGGGCACCAGCGTCGGCGTGGCGGCGGTGGGCGGCGGCGACAAGGGCCGGCTCACGCTCGGGCGCGGCGTGGCGCTGGAGCGCGGCACGGGCAACGCGCCGCTGGCGCTGCAGCTGTCGGCGCAGGGCGATATTCTCACCACCGACAGCGCCACGATCGGCTCGGCCACCGGCCCCATGGACGTGGCGCTGCAGGCCGGCGCGCAGGGCGGCTCGGGCAATGTGTACTTCGCCGGCCTGGTGTACACGCAGGGCGGCAGCGTGGCCATGCAGGCCCAGGGCGCGCCGCAGCCAAGCCAGGTCGAGGGCGGCGTGTGGCTGCGCAATGCCACCATCGACAGCCGGGCCGGGCGCAGCGACAGCGGCGCGGGCGGCGCAGTGCGCCTGGCGGGCAACGCGGTGCTGCTGCAGGCTTCGCAGCTGTACAGCTCCAGCGCGGACACCAGCCTGGCCGGCACCCAGTCGCCGGCCGACGGCGTGGCGCTGCAGGCCTATGGCGAGGGCAGGGCGCCCTCGGGCATCCACACCACCAGCGGCAACATCACCGTGCGCGGCCACAGCTACGGCAGTGGATATGCGGGCGTGCGGCTGGACGGGCTGGCGCAGATCGCCAGCGCCAGCGGCGCGGTCGAGCTCAGCGGCAGCCACGCCGGGCCGCAGGCGGGCATCCGCATCGAGGCGCCACTGGACAGCGGTACCAGCACCGGTACCAGCACCAGTGCCGGCGCCGCCGGGCCGGCGCTTTCGACCCAGGGCAATATGCTGCTGCGCGCCGCCAACGACGGCAGCACCGATGCGATCGCGATCGGCCGCGCGCTGCAGGCGGGCGGCGTGCTCAACCTCAGGCCCGGCGTGCTCCAGCCCGATGGCACGGTGGCCGATGCCACGGCCATGCCGGTCACGCTGGGCGGCGCGTCCGCCGCGGGCTTCGCGGTCTCGGGCGACGAATGGGCGCTGCTGTCGGCGCCGGCGATCACCGTGGGCAGCAACCGGCATGGCGCGCCCATCACCGTGGCCGGCGCTCTGGCCACGCCGGGCAGCCTGAACCTGCAGGCCGAGGGCGCGGGCGGCGCCATCGTGCTGGCGGCGCCGCTCGATGCCCGGCAGCTGGGCCTGCTGGCCGCCGGCGACATTTCGCAGACCGCGGGCGCGGCGCTGCATGCCGCCAGCCTGCTGGCGGGATCGGCCGGCGGCAGCGTGCTGCTCGACCGCGCGGCCAATGCAGTGGACACCGTGGGCGGAGGCGCGGGCGGCGCCTTCCGCTACCAGGACGTGGATGCGCTGCGGCTGGGCGCGGCCACCGCCAGCGGCCTGGCGGATGCCGCCGGCGGCGCGCCGTACTCCGTGCGCTCGGGGCCGCTGGGGGCGGACAGCGTGTTCGTGCGCACGCTGTCGCAGGACCTCGCGCTGGCCACCGATCTGAGCAGCCGCTCGGGCATCGACCTGGTGGCCGCGGCCCGCCTGCAGAACCCGGACGGCCATGCGCTCGGCGGCGCGCCGTGGCGCGTCTGGGCCGCCACCTGGGAGGGCGAGGCGCGCGGCGGGCTTGGCGGCTCGGGCGGCATGCCCAACCTCTATGGCTGCAGCTACGGCGGCAGCTGCGGCGTGGCGGTGACGCCCGAGGCCAGCCATTTCATCTACACCCGGCAGCCCACCGTCACGGTACAGGTCAACGATGCCAGCCGCGGCGTGGGCCAGCCCGATCCGCCGTTCGGCTACACGGTCACCGCGGGGCTGGGCAATGGCGACACGGGGGCCGCGCTCTCCGGGCCCATCGCCAGTTCGGCCAGCGTGTCGAGCCCGCCCGGCAGCTACCCGATCGGCGGCAGCCTCAGCTCCGCATCCGGCTACCGCGTGAACCTGCTGCCGGGCACGCTGAGCGTGCAGATCCTGCCCTGGCAGACGGCGCTGCCGCTGCCCGAATTCGCGCGCGATACGCCCGACACCTACACCTTCGCCAGCAATCTCGGCAACCCGCCGGTCTGCTTTGCGCCCAGCGTGCTCAGCGCGGGCGTGCAGGCCGCGCCGGGCGACGATTTCCTGGCGCTCGAATGGCCGCGCGTGCGCAGCCGCCCCAGCATCACCAGCTGCATAGACACCGGGCGGCGCAATGGCTGCGGGGATTTCTGATTTCAAAGATAGGAGCTGCCAGCGCTTTATCCATAAAAGATTCAAAACGATGGATATTTGAAATGCTGGAGTGACGGGCGCTGGCAGCTCCTTTTTTTATAGTAAAGCATTCAGGGCAGATGCCAGCCCTGGCCCCGCACATGCTGCAGCTGGGCCAGGATGGCCTGGCGCAGCTTCTCGGGCGGCACCGGTTTGTGCAGTACCGGAATGCCCAGCGCCAGCGCGCTGCCCAGCTCCTGCACATTGGTCTCGCCGGTGACCAGCAGCACCGCGGTCTGGGGGCCGATGCCGCGCGGGTGGCGCTGCAGCGCGGCCAGCAGGTCGATGCCATTGTCCGCGCCCTGCAGCAGCAGGTCGCTGATGACCACGTCGGGCGCCGAGCCCCACTGGGCCGCCAGCGCCATCAGCTCGTCGCGGCCGTCCGCGGTCAGCACGCGCGCGCCCCAGCGCGAGAGCACCAGCTGCATGCCTTCGAGGATGGTGCGCTCGTCGTCCACGATCAGCACCGCCAGGCCGTCCAGCCGCATGTCGTCGGGCGGCGGCGCCAGCGGGCCGGCATGCTCGCGGGGCGCGGCGGCGCGCACCGTGGCGCGCACCAGGGTTCCGTGCCCGGGGCGCGAATGCAGCTCCAGGTGCATGTTCAGCAGCGCGGCCAGCCGGCGCACCGTCGACAGCCCCAACCCCATGCCCTGCGTGCTCCGGTTGCCCGGCGACTCGACCTGGTAGAACTCCTCGAACACCCGCGCCTGGTGCTCGGGGGGAATGCCCTCGCCGCTGTCCCAGACCTCGACGCGCAGCGTGCGCCCGCGCCCCCGCACGGCCACCAGCACGCCGCCGCTGCGCGTGTGGCGGATGGAGTTGGAGATCAGGTTGGCGAGTATGCGCGTGAGCATGATGTAGTCGCTGCGCACCCAGGCATCGGCCTTGCGCACCACCAGGCGCAGCTCTTTTTGCTCGGCCACCGGGCGGAAATTGCGGCTCACGTCGTCGAACAGCCGGTCGAGCGGAAAGTCGGTCCACTGCGGGCGCAGCACGCCGGCGTCGAGCTGCGACAGGTTCAGCAGCTCGGAGAACAGCCGGTCCAGCGACTCCACGCAGGCGCGGATATGGCTGATGCGCGTGAGCCGCGACGGATCGCTCTCGCCATCCGCCAGGCTGTCGGAAAACAGCGTGAGCGCATGCAGCGGCTGGCGCAGGTCGTGGCTGGCCGCGGCCAGCAGCCGGGTCTTGGCCTGGCTGGCCAGCTCCAGCTGGCGATTCTTGCGCGCCAGCTCCGCGGTGGCCTGGTCGATGCGGCTTTGCATCAGCCGCTGGCTCTGCGCCAGCGCCCGCGAGGCCTTGCTGACGCCCGCCTGCATGATGCGCCGCGCCGCGCACAGGCCCGCCAGCAGCACGCCGGCCATGGCGGCCGCGGAGGCCGCGGCCAGCGTGGCGAGTCGCGCCTGCCCATGGCGCCAGGCGATGGCGGCCACCGCCAGCAGCAGCAACACGGCCAGCAACGCGGGCAGCACGGCCAGCAGCATCATGCGCTGGTTCAGCGTGATGCGCAGACCTCGGCGCGGCGGGGCATCGCCGGCATGCTCCGAGGAAGATGGGGGCGTGGTCGTCAAGCGCTCTCCTCCGGCCAGGCCTCCATTCTCGCAGCCGCGGCGCCCGCAGGTACTAGGCCCTTCGCGCTATTGAGCTAGGCCATATGTGGGATTTGCGCCCGGCGCCTGCGCCGGGACACTTCTTCATGGCTGCCCGCGCTGGCGGCGGTAGCCATGTTGACATCGACCCGGAGCACCCGCTGATGAACTGGCGATCCAAAGTGGTATGGAGCGAGGGCATGCTGCTCGCCCCCCAGCACCTGCAGCAGGCCGAGCGCCATGCGGACCATGCACGCTATCTGCTGGCGCATGCGACCACCGCCTATGCCTGGGGCTTCGCCGAGCTGGAGCTGGACAGCGCCGCGCTGGCGCTGGGCCGGATCGCGCTGGTGCGGGCCGTGGGCATCTTCGGCGACGGCACCTGTTTCGACATGCCGGCGACCGACCCCTTGCCGCCGCCGCTGGAAGTGCCCGCCGACCTGCGCGACCAGCCGGTGGTGCTGGCGCTGCCGCTGCGCCGCGCAGGCGCGCGCGAGGCCGATGCGGAAGCTTTCGACGAGCTGGTGCGCCACCGGGTGAGCGAGGCCGAGGTGCCGGACTCGAACACCGCCGGCGAGCGCGGCGTCACCGTGCAGCTCGGCGCGCTGCACAGCCGCCTGATGCACCGGCGCGACGCGACCGACGCCTGGACCACGCTCGACGTGGCGCGCGTGCTGGAGCGGCGCGCCGACAACCAGGTGCTGCTGCGCCGTGGCCATATCCCGCCGCTGCTCGACGTGGCGGCGCAGGCCTCGGTCCACGGCTGGATCGACGAGCTGCAGGGGCTGCTGCGCCACCGTGCCGAGGCGCTGTCCGGCCGCCTCACGCAGGGCGGCTCGGGCGGCGTGGCCGAGATCGCCGACTTTCTGCTGCTGCAGGCGGTCAACCGCAACCTGCCGGTGTTCGAGCATTTCGCGCGCTGCCGGCCGCTGCACCCGCTGCGCCTGTTCGAGCTGGCGCTGCAGCTCGCCGGCGAGCTGGGCACCTTCAGCGACAGCCGGCGCGCGCTGCGCTTTCCCCCCTATGTGCACGACGACCTGGAGGCCACGTTCACGCCGCTGATGGAGGAGTTGCGGCGCAGCCTGTCGATGGTGCTGGAGCAGTCGGCGCTGCGCATCGAGCTGCACGACCGCAAGCACGGCGTGCGCGTGGCGCTGATCCCCGACGTGGAGCTGCAGCGCAACGCCACCTTCGTGCTGGCGGTGCAGGCGCAGATGGAGTCCGAGGCGCTGCGCGCGCGCTTTCCCACGCAGGTCAAGATCGGGCCGGTGGAGCGCATCCGCGACCTGGTGCACCTGCAGCTGCCCGGCGTGGCGCTGGCGCCGCTGCCGGTGGCGCCGCGCCAGATTCCCTTCCATGCCGGCGCCAACTACTTCGAGCTCAAGACCCGCGGCAGCGAGCTGTGGCGGCAGCTGGAGCAGTCGGGCGGCATGGCCATGCACATCGCCGGCGACTTCCCCGGGCTGGAGCTGGCCTTCTGGGCGATACGCTCATGAGCACGCCCGATCCCTTCGCCGCTTTCGAGTCCGAGCGCACGGTGATCAAGCCGCGGCCGCGCGCGCCTGCGGGCGGGCCGCCACCCTTCGCGCCGCCGCCCATGGCCGATGCCGCGCCACCGGACGCGGCCGCGCTCGGCCTGCTCAACCCGCTGGTCTCGGCCGCGGGCCGCCTGCTGGTGCTGATCGGCCGCGTGCGCGGCCAGGCCACGCAGCCGGACGTGGCCACGCTGCGCGCCTCGGCGGTGGCGGCGCTGCAGCGCTTCGACAGCGATGCGCGCGCCGCCGGCGCCAGCAACGAAACCGTGCTCGCCGCGCGCTATGTGCTGTGCACCGCGCTCGACGAGGCAGTCGCCAACACGCCCTGGGGCGCGCAATCCGGCTGGAACAAACAAAGCCTGCTGGTGCAGCTGCACAACGAGACCTGGGGCGGCGAGCGCGTGTTCCAGCTGCTGGCCCGCCTGGCGCAGGACGCGCCGCGCCACCTCGACCTGCTGGAGCTGATCTATGCGGTGATGGCGCTGGGCTTCGAGGGGCGCTACCGCGTGGTGGACAACGGCCGGGCGCAGCTCGACAGCGTGCGCGAGCGCCTCGCGGAGATGATCCGCAAGCATCGCCCGGCGCCCGATCCGCAGCTTGCGCTGCACTGGCGCGGCGCGGGCACCGGCGCGGCGCGCAGCCGCGCGGCGCTGCCGCTGTGGGTGATCGCCTCGGCGCTGGCGCTGCTGCTGGCGCTGGCCTGGCTGGGGCTGCGCATCTGGCTCAACTACCGCTCCGATGCCGCCTGGTCGCAGCTGGCCGCGCT
>NZ_JBMDII010000014.1:0-132796 GCF_057808605.1 Comamonas sp. FG99 | reverse complement strand
GTAGGCCGAGGTCAGGCCGCGCATGGTCATCGCGGCGGCGGTCTCGAAGGCGATGCCCTCGGGCAGCCGGATCAGCGGCGCCGCATCGATCAGGCGCTCGGTACTGTAGGCACCGAGCGTGTTGGTGAAGCCGGTGTAGGTTACCCGGTCGCCCACGGCCACCTGGGTCACGCCTTCGCCCAGCGCCTGCACCACGCCGGCAGCCTCTACCCCCATACCCGCGGGCAGCGGGATCGGATAGGTGCCATTGCGGAAGTAGGTGTCCGCATAGTTCAAGCCCACGGCCACATGGCGCAGGCGCACCTGGCCCGGCCCCGGGTTGCCTACTTCCACATCCTCGCAGCGCAGCACTTCGGGCGCGCCGACCTCATGAAAACGAATTGCCTTGACCATCGTGCCTGTCTCCTGATTCCTGCTGCTGGCGGGTTTGCGATGGACAAACTGTAGGGATGCCGCCCCCAAATCGACTTGGCAGTTGGCGCCATGCGCTTCGCTTTTCATGCCAGAATGCGCACAAACACCCTATCGAAAACCCCGATGAACACCTTGGTACGTGCGGCTGCGCTGACCAATTTCTTCGAGATTGCGCAGGCCCTTGGCTACAACCCGCAAGCGGCGCTGCGCAAGGCAGGGTTGACCGCAGCGATGCTGGCCGATCCGGAGCAACGCATTTCCGCCACGGCAGCCGTGGACCTGCTGGAGGAAGCCGCGCGGGAAAGCGCCTGCCCCACCTTTGGCCTGCGCATGGCCGAGTCGCGCCAGCTCTCGCACTTCGGCGCGGTGAGTCTGCTGATCTCCTTTCAGGCCACCTTGCGCGACGCACTGGCCACCACCATCAAGTACGGGCACCTGCTGAACGAATCGCTGGCCATGCAGATGGAGGATGTGGGCTCGATGGTGATCGTGCGCGAGGAGCTGCTCACCCGCGCGCCATCGCGCCAGGCCAATGAGCTGGCCATCGGCGTGCTGTACCGCCTGTGCTCGGCGCTGATGGGCGCACGCTGGAAGCCGATCACGGTGAATTTCAGCCATGCGGCCGCGCCGGACCAGGCCATGTACCGGCGGCTGTTCCAATGCCCGGTTGATTTCAACCAGGAGTTCAACGGCATCGTGCTGGCCGCCGCCGACCTGGACAAGCCCAACCCCTCGGCCGAGCCCGCGATGGCCCGGCATGCGCTGCGCTTCATCGAATCGCTGCCGAGCGCGAAGGCGCCGTCGATCGTTGCAGAGGTGCGCCACGCCATCTACCTGATGCTGCCCTCCGGCCGGGCCAGCTGCGCCTATATCGCCCAGGGCCTGGGGCTGAGCCTGCGCACCATGCAGCGGCAGCTGGATGAAGGCGGTGCCAGCTTCACCGACCTGCTCAACGAAGTGCGCAGCGAGCTGGCCCGGCGCTACATGGACAACCCGGAATACAGCCTCGCACGCGTCGCCGAGCTGCTGGGCTACAGCACGCCCAGCTCTTTCACCCGCTGGTTCTCGGCGCAATTCGGCATGGCGCCGGCGCGCTGGCGTGCTGACGCGCGCGCAGCTGAAAGTCAAGTCCCGCCGCGCTGACGCCATTGGGTCACACTGCAGCCAAAGCTGCAGCGGAACCAATAGCCAAAGGCGCTGAGCGAACCAAAGCCCAGCAGCTCGGCCACCTCTCCCAATGGCAGATCGCTGTCGCTCAGCTGGCGCTGCACCAGTTCGCGGCGTACCTCGCCCAGCAGCTCCGAGAAGCTCGTGCCCTCGGCGGCCAAGTGGCGATGAATGGTGCGCCGGTCCAGCTGTAGGTGGCGCGCCAGCTGCTGCGCGGTGCAGCGCCCGCCCGGCAGCAAGGCCACGATCAGCTGGCGCGCGGTCTCCGGCGTACCCGCTCCCTGCCGGTGCAGTGCCTGCTCCAGATAGTTGCGGGCAAAGCGGGCCATGCCCGGGTCCGATGCGGTGCGCCGTATCTGCAGGTCGGCCCCCTGGCACACCAGTCCGTTGAATTCCTGGTTGAAGCTCACCAATCCTGCGCCAAAGAACGCCTGGTGCCCGCTCGCCTCCTTGGGCGGCCGGTGGGCAAAGCACACCTGCACAGGGTGCCACTGCGGGCCGATCAGCTCGCGCAGGATGCGGAACATCACGCCTATGGCCAGCTCGATGGGCTGGCGCAGCGAGGCGCTGGGCTCCACCAGCATTTCCTCGCGGATGATGACCGTCGCGCCCTCCTCCTGGATGTGGGTGACCAGCGAGGCATTGAGCAGCCGCAGATAGCGGCACAGCGTATCGAGCGCCTGCCGTGGCGTGGCCTCGCCCAGCAGCACGAGGCTGATCGGCCCCAGGTTCGACAGGGTGCGCTGCGCCGCCAGCCGCAGCGCGAAATCCTCCACCCCCGAGCGCTCGGCGCTGAGCGCCAGCAAGCGCCCCACCGCCGCGGCGGGAAGCAGCATCTCCATGTCTGCCAAGCTGCGCGGCGACAGGCCTGCGCTGCGCAGGATCGCATGGGCATCGAGCCCCAGCGACGACGCCAGATCCACGTAGCCGCTCAGGCTGGCGCTGCGCACCATCCGTGTCAGGGTTGTCATGGATGTGTCCCAACTTCGATATTCAATGTCCCAAATTCTACAGCGGCAAAAGACAGGCTTCCCTAGCATTCGGCCCCATAACAACCCAGGAGACAAACCCATGAAACCGCATCGCACCGCCTTGGCACTGGCGGCAACGCTGGCTGCCCTGCCCCCTCTTCCCTCAGCAGCCCAGTCGGGCCTGAGCCTTTATGGCGCCATCGATTCCGGCGTGCTCAGCATCTCCAACACCAGCAGCGGCACCGGCTACCTGCCCAAGGCGGCCAGCCCCAACGGGCACACGCTCAAGCAAAAGGATGGCGGCATCGGCGGCAGCAATTTCGGCTTCCGGGGCACGGAAGACCTGGGCGGCGGCCTCAAGGCCCAGCTCCACCTGCAGGGCAACGTGTCCACCGAGAACGGTGCCGTGGGCGGCCCCAACAGCAGTGGCGGCACATCGTTCTTCAACCAATTCGCCACCGTGGGCCTGGCCGGCGCCTGGGGCACGATCAAGCTGGGACGCCAGGTATCGCCGCTGTACTACACCATGGCCGCCACCGACGCCCGTGGCGGCCGCTACTTCGGCAGCTCGCTGACCGGGCTGGTGGGGCTGAACAGCGCCAGCGGCGCCTTCGCCGGCAACAACTCCACCCCCGCGTTCGGTACTATCTACAACGACAACGTCGTGGCCTACACCGCGCCGGTGTGGAACCACCTCACCTTCAACGCGCTCTATGCCTTCGGCGAAACCGGCCACGGCGCCAGGGCCAACTCGCAGCAGGTGGCCACCGTGGTGTACGACGCCGATGGCCTCAAGCTCTCGGGCCTGGTCTACAACGGCTATGGCAACAACCTGCCGGTGGCCACGGCGGCCTACACCGCCGCCACCGGCAATCCGGCGGCGGGCGCAGCGGCGGCGGCCAAGGCCGGTTTCAGCCCCACGGCCAACACCAACCGGCTGTACTCGGCGGGCGCGCTGTACCGCTGGAGCGGCTATACCGTCGGCGCCAGCTATTTCGCGGCCCGCAACCCGGCCAGGGCCATCTTGCCGGGCGGCTCGTACAGCCTTGACATGTGGACCCTGGGCGCGGGCTGGGAGATCTCGCCCACGCTGGCCCTGTCCGCAGGCTACTACCACATCAAGGACAACACCAACGCCGGCCATCGGTCATCGCAATTGGCGCTGGGACTGGACTACCTGCTGTCGCGCCGCAGCACCCTGTATGCCGAAGGTGCCTACACCAGCAACCGGGGCAGCAACATGAACCTGAGCCCGGTCTACGCCACCGCGGTGGCCGCCAACCGCAACGCGGCGGCCGTAATGCTCGGCCTGCGCCACACTTTTTAGGAGACACCCATGCTTGGACACATGATGCAGCAGCCGCTGCTGATTTCGGCGCTGCTGCGCCACGCCGAACGCCACCATGGCGACCAGCTCATCGTCTCGCGCAGAGTCGAGGGCGATATCCACCGCTACAGCTACCACGACCTCGCTTCGCGCGCCCGCCGCCTCGCCAATGCCCTGGCCGCGCTGGGTGTGGGCAGCGGCCAACGCGTGGCCACGCTGGCCTGGAACGGCTACCGCCATCTGGAGCTGTACTACGCCGCCAGCGGCTCAGGCGCCGTGCTGCACACGCTGAACCCGCGCCTGCACGACGACCAGCTCGCCTGGATCGCCGAACACGCACAAGACCAGGTGCTGTGCTTCGAGCAGAGTTTTCTGCCACTGCTCGAACGCCTGGCGCCGCGCCTGCCCGGGGTGCGCCACTTCGTACTGCTGGCCGGCCCCGGGCATATGCCTGCGCGCAGCAGCATTCCCAACCTGCTGTGCTACGAAACCCTGCTGGCCGCCCACGACGACCACTACGACTGGCCGGAGTTCGACGAGAACACCGCATCCAGCCTGTGCTACACCAGCGGCACCACGGGCGAGCCCAAGGGCGTGCTGTACAGCCACCGCTCCACCGTGCTGCACAGCTACGCGTCGGCATTGCCGGACTCGTTCAACCTGTCGGCACGCGATGCCGTGCTGCCAGTGGTGCCGATGTTCCACGTCAACGCCTGGGGGCTGCCCTATTCGGCCTGCATGGTGGGCGCCAGGCTGGTGCTGCCTGGTCCCGCGCTGGACGGGCATTCGCTGCACGAGCTGATGGAATCCGAAGGCGTCACCCTGTCGGCCGGCGTGCCCACGGTGTGGCAGGGACTGCTTGGGCACATGCAGGCGGGGCGGCTGCGCTTTACCACCATGCGGCGCACCATCATCGGCGGCTCCGCCTGCTCTCCGGCAATGATGCAGGCCTTCGAGGACGACTATGGCGTGCAGGTGCTGCACGCCTGGGGAATGACCGAGCTGAGCCCTGCGGGCGCGATCTGCACACTCAAGAACGAGCAGCTCGGCTGGCCCGCCGAGCAGCGCCGCTCCGTGCAGGCCAAGCAGGGCCGAGCGCTGTTCGGCATCGACCTGAAGGTCGTCGATGCCGACGGCGCAGAACAGCCCTGGGACGGCCACAGCAGCGGCGAGCTGCTGGTGCGTGGCCACTGGGTGGCAGCCTCGTACCTGGGTGGCGACAGCGGCAGCCCGCTGCGAGCGGACGCCGGCGGCCAGGGCTGGTTCCCCACCGGCGACGTGGCCGCCATCGATGCGCAGGGCTTTATGAACATCACCGACCGCGCCAAGGACGTGATCAAGTCGGGCGGCGAATGGATAAGCTCCATCGACCTGGAGAACATCGCCATGGCGCATCCGTCGGTTGCCGCGGCGGCCTGCATTGCTGCCCGGCACCCCAAGTGGGACGAGCGCCCGCTGCTGATCGTCACCCGCAGGCCCGGCGCCGAGGTGTCGCGCGACGACCTGCTGGCCTTCTACGACGGCAAGATCGCCAAGTGGTGGACGCCCGACGATGTGCTGTTCGTCGAGCAGCTGCCGCTGGGCGCCACCGGCAAGGTGCTCAAGCACCAGCTGCGCAGCCAGTACCAGGACCATCTGCTGGCCCGCTAGGCAATGGCCCCGTGCCGGCGGCTAGCTGCCGGCACGGGCATCGATGCCGGGCCAGTAGTGGGCATCCGGCAAAGAGCGCGCGCCGAAGATGGCCTGGCCGACGCGCACCACGGTGGCGCCCTCCTCGATGGCAATCTCGAAGTCGCCCGACATGCCCATCGACAGCTCGCGCAGCTCGATGCCGGCAGGTGCCTCCTGGCGCAGTTGCTCACGCAGCTGGCGCAGCAGCGCGAAGCACCGGCGCACGCGCTCCGCCTCGCTGGAGAAGAGCGCCAGCGTCATCAGCCCGCGCACGCGCAGCGCGGACAAGGCGGGCAGCTGCCGGATGAAGCCAGGCACATCTTCGGGAGCCAGGCCGTACTTGCTGGCCTCGCCCGAGGTGTTGACCTGCACGAACACGTCCAGCTGCCGCCCCTCGGCCTGCAGGCGCCGCTCCAGCGCCTCGGCCACGCGCAGGCTGTCCAGCGCCTGGAACTCGCTGGCAAAGCGCGCCACCAGTTTTGCCTTGTTGGTCTGCAGGTGGCCAATGACCGACCAGCGCAGATCGGCCAGGTCCTGCATGGACTCCCATTTGCCACAGGCTTCCTGCGCCTTGTTCTCTCCGAGCATGCGGCAGCCCGCCTCATAGGCCAGGCGCAGGCTGGCCTCGGGCTTGGTCTTGCTGACCGGTAGCAGGCGCACGCCGGCCGGTTCGCGCCCGGCGCGCTGGCAGGCGGCGGCGATGCGGGCCTGCACGGCGGCGAGGTTGCGGCGGAAATCCAGGACCGTGGCGGCCTGGGGGTACAGGCCATGCTGGTCGTGGCGGGTCCGGGTTTCTGAGGGCATGGACATCGGTTCATCCTTTCCTGATGGCCGGCGCCGCCGCCGGCTGGTTGCGCCAGGGAATCCGGCCGTTGAGCACCGCATGGGCCAGCAGCCCGATCACCAGCCCCCAGAAGGCGCCGCCGATGCCGAGCATGCTGATGTTGGCCGCGGCGGCCAGAAAGGTGATCACAGAGGCTTCGCGCGCCTTGGCGTCGGCCAGCGCGCTGGCCAGGCTGGCGCCGATGGTACCCAGCAGGGCCAGGCCAGCCAGCGTGGTGATGAAGGTGGCCGGGAAGGCCATGAAGACTGCGGCCAGCGTCACCCCGAACACGCCTACGAGGATGTAGCACACGCCCGCAGCGATGCCGGCGATCCAGCGTCTCGACGGGTCCTCGTGCGCCTCGCGGCCCGTGGCAATCGCGGCCGTGATGGCGGCGATATTGAAGGCATGCGAGCCGAATGGCGCCATCAGCAGCGAGCCCAGGCCGGTAACGGTCACGATGGGGTTGGCGCTGGCCTTGAAGCCGTCGTTGCGCAGCACCAGCATGCCTGGCATGTACTGGCCGGTCAGCGTGATAAGGAACAGCGGCAGCGCAACGCTGAGCAAGGCGTTGAGCGAGAACTCCGGCCTGGTGAGCACGGGAGCCGCGAGCTTCAGCTCCAGCCCCGACAGGTCGACGCGGTGCTGCGCCAGCAGAAAGACCAGTCCCAGCACCAGGATGCCCACGACGGCATAGCGCGCAGCGGTGCGCTTGAGCACCACATAGGCCACGATCAGCAGGCCGGCCAGCGCGGGATCGGTACTCATGCCGCCAAAGGCCTTGATGCCGAACTGCAGCAGGATACCCGCGAGCAGCCCGGCCGCCACGCCGGGCGGGATCAGCCGGATGACGCGCTCGAAATAGCCCGACAGCCCCAGCACCACGAAGGCTGCGGCCGAGACCATGTATGCCCCCACGGCTTCGGCATATGGCGTGGCGGCCAGCGCCGTTACCAGAAATGCCGCGGCCGGCGTCGACCAGGCCGTGATGATGGGCTCGCGCATCGCCCAGCTCAGAAGCAGGCCCGTCACGCCCACGCCAATCGAGATCGACCACACCCACGAGGCCGTCAGCTCGGGGCTGAGGCCCGCCGCCTTGGCTGCCTGGAACACCAGGATGAAGGTGCCGCCGTAGTTGACGATGACCGAGATCAGGCCCGCGACGATGGGATGGGTGAGATCGGCCCAGCGAAGGAACGGGTATGGACTGGCAGATGGCATGGTCTTGGCACGACTCCCGAAAAAGAATGGATCGACTACCTGGCGGCATCCGATTTATAGAGGTGTAATGGCCTGGTAAACCCAACCACTTTCAGCAAGAGATACAGACCAATTGTTCAAACATGCCCAACTCGAATCGGTCAAGGCCTGGATGGGCGACCCCGTGCACGGCACATCGCCGCTGCATGTGCGCATACAGCGCGCCGTGCGGCAGCTGATCCTCGACGGCGCGCTCGATGTAGGGCGCCCTCTGCCGGCGTCGCGCGCGCTGGCCCGGTCGCTGGGCGTCTCGCGCGATACGGTGGAGTCAGCCTACAGCCAGCTGCACGCGGAGGGCTTCATCGAGCGGCGCGTGGGTAGCGGCAGCTTTGTTTCGGAGCAGGTTCAGCGCCTGCCTGGGCACGGCCTGGCGCGGCAATCTGCTGCGGGCAGGCCCGTGCTGCGACTGAGCCAGCGCGGCCATGCCATGCATGCGGGCGGCGGTGTGCGCGAATTTCTGGTGCCGCGCGCCTTTGCGCCCGGTGTGCCGGAAACGCGGAACTTCCCGTTGCATACCTGGGAGCGACTGCAGCGGCAGGTGCTCAAGGAGTACGGTACGCAGGCGCTGCTGCACAGCCCGCCCCAGGGCATGGAGCCGCTGCGCCGGGCCATTGCCAACTATGTGAGCCTGGAGCGCGGCGCACGCGCCACGCCCGAGCGGGTACTGGTGCTGAGCAGCTCGCAACAGGCGCTGACCCTGTGCGCCAACATGCTGCTCGATGCCGGGGAGCGCATCTTCATCGAAGACCCTGTCTATCACGGCGCCCGCAGGGCCTTCGATGCGGCGGGGCTGGCCTGCGTGCCCATACCGCTGGATGCCGATGGCATGCAGGTGGAGCGCCTTCAGTCAGCAGCGCCCGCCAAAGCTGTGTTTCTGACGCCCTCTCACCAGTTCCCGACCGGCGCTACGCTCGCGCTGGAGCGGCGCCTGGCCGCCGTCGAGTGGGCACGGCGCGAACAGGCCTGGATCATCGAGGACGACTACGACAGCGAATTCCACTACGAAGGCAAGCCAACGGCCTGCGTGCAGGGGCTCGATCCGCACGAGCGCACGATCTACATCGGCACCTTCACCAAATCGCTGTTTCCAGGACTGCGCATCGGCTACATGGTCTTGCCGCAGCAGTTGGTCGCCCCCATGACGGTGGCCCGCACGCTGCTGGACGGGCACAGCGCCCCGATTCCGCAGCTGACGCTGGCACGCTTCATCGAGGGTGGGCACCTGGGCGCCCACGTGCGCACCATGCGCGCCGTCTATGCCCAGCGGCGCGATACCCTGGCACGGCTGGTACGCGAGCATCTGGCCGATTTTCTGGAGCCAAGGGTACCTGCCGGCGGCATGCAGATGCCTTGCATTCTTACGTGCAGCATCTCTGAGCGCAAGGCCATCGATGCAGCCCGCAGCGCCGGGATCGACCTGCTGGGGTTGACGGCATTGCATGCATCGCCTAGGCACAAGGCCGGGTTTCTGATGGGTTTTGCCGCCCACACGCCGAATGAGCTGGAAGTGGCGGTGAAGAAGCTGGCACATGTGCTGCGCGCGCTGGATCGCTGAATCCCCGGCGTTTTCGCGATGCACGAACGCACCAATGCAAAAGGCCTGAGCAATCAATATTGCTCAGGCCTTTTGGATATGGTGGGTGATACATGGATCGAACATGTGACCCCTGCCGTGTGAAGGCAGTGCTCTACCGCTGAGCTAATCACCCGTACCACTGTGTGGCAAGACCGCTATTATGGCACCAAATTCGCTCTCAAAAAGATATGGGACGAATTTTTCTCGATTCAGGCCTGCTGGCGCCACACGGTCTTGTCGCCGCTGGACTTGTCGATCTGCGCCAGCACCGCCTCGTGCGCGGCCAGCTCCTGCTCGTTGGGTGCCAGCACCGGCAGCGCGAACTGGCTCAGGTCCACGCGGGCCACGGAGATACCTTGCGCCTGCGCGCCGTCGGCGCCGCTGTCGGGCGCATCCAGCAGCTGCTCCTGGCCGCGGGTCATGTTGATGTAGACATCGGCCAGCAGCTCGGCATCGAGCAAGGCGCCGTGCAGCGTGCGGCCCGAGTTGTCCACGTCGAGGCGGTCGCACAGCGCGTCCAGCGAGTTGCGCTTGCCGGGGAACAGCTCCTTGGCCATGGCCCAGGTGTCGATCACGCCGCTGACCAGGCTCTTGAGCGGCGGCAGGCCGGCCAGCTCGAACTCCTTGTTCAGAAAGCCCATGTCGAACGCGGCGTTGTGGATGATCAGCTCCGCGCCCTCAAGGTACTCGCGGATCTGGGCCGCTACCTCGTGAAAGCGCGGCTTGTCCTTGAGGAATTCATTGGTGATGCCATGCACCCGCAGCGCATCCTCGTGGCTGTCGCGGTCGGGGTTGAAGTACAGGTGCAGGTTGTTGCCGCTCAGGCGCCGGCCCAGCAGCTCCACGCAACCGAGCTCGATCACGCGGTCGCCCTGCTCGGCCGACAGGCCGGTGGTTTCGGTGTCAAGAATGATCTGGCGCGACATATAGACTATTCCTTTGTATCAATGACGATCCGGCGCCGGGCCGCCCCAAGCCGGATCAGCCCCCTTGGGGGGCAGCGACCCGTGGAACGGCGGAGCGTGGGGGTCAATGATTTTCCTTGGCATGGTTGAGCGAGTACTTGGGGATTTCCACCGTCAGGTCCTCGCGCGCCACGATGGCCTGGCACGACAGGCGCGACTGCGGCTCCAGCCCCCAGGCCTTGTCCAGCAGGTCGTCTTCCTCTTCCTCGGCCGGCTCCAGCGAGTCGAAGCCCTGGCGCACGATGACGTGGCAGGTGGTGCAGGCGCGGCTCATGTCGCAGGCATGCTCAATGTTGATGCCGTTTTCCAGCAGCGCTTCGCAGATGGAGGTACCGGCCGGCGCCTTGATTTCGGCGCCGTTCGGACAGTATTCGTGGTGGGGCAGGATCTTGATGACTGGCATGGTGTTATAGGAATGATCAAATGGACTGCACGTTCTTGCCGGTCAGCGCCTGGTGGATGCCGCGGTTCATGCGCTCGGCGGCAAACTCCTCGGTACCCTTGGCCAGGGCTTCGCTGGCGGCCTCGATCTTCGCTGCACTGTCGCCGGCGATCTCGGCCCGCAGCGCGGCCATCAGGCCATCGACCGCAGTCCGGCTGGCATCTGACAACAGGTCGCCATCGGCATCCAGCGCGCTTTGCGTGGCCAGCAGCAGACGCTCGCCGTCGACACGCGCCTCGACCAGCGCGCGCGCCTGGATGTCCTCGGCCGCGGTGCTGAAACTCTCTTGCAGCATGCGCGCGATCTGCTCGTCCGACAAGCCGTAGGATGGCTTGACGTCGATCTGCGCCTGCACGCCGCTGGCCTGCTCCTCGGCGCTCACCGACAGCAGGCCGTCGGCATCGATGGTGAAGGTCACGCGGATGCGCGCCGCGCCCGCGGCCATGGGCGGTATGCCGCGCAGCTCGAAGCGCGCCAGGCTGCGGCAGTCCTGCACCAGGTCGCGCTCGCCCTGCACCACATGGATGGCGAGCGCGGTCTGGCCATCCTTATAGGTGGTGAAGTCCTGCGCGCGCGCGGTGGGAATGGTCTCGTTGCGGCTGACGATGCGCTCCACCAGCCCGCCCATGGTCTCAATGCCCAGCGACAGCGGAATCACATCCAGCAGCAGCAGGTCGCCATGCGTGTCGTTGCCCGCCAGCTGGTTGGCCTGGATGGCCGCGCCCAGCGCCACCACCTCGTCGGGGTTCAGGTTGACCAGCGGCTCACAGCCGAAATACCGGCCCACGGCGGCGCGCACCTGCGGCATGCGGGTGGAGCCGCCCACCATGACCACGCCCTGCACTTCGTCGGCCGCCAGTTGCGCATCGCGCAGCGCGCGGCGCACGGCCGCCAGCGTGCGCTCGGTCAGCGGCTGGGTGATGGCGTCGAAATCGGCGCGGGTGAGCGGCATGGCGATGCTGGCGCCCGCCAGCTGGGCACGCACGGCCACGCTGTCCTGCGCGGTCAGCGCCTCCTTGGCTTGCTTGGCCGCATGGCGCAGCAACGCTTTGTCCTCGGCCGATACGGCCTCGGCCCCGCTTTGCCGCAGCACCCATTGCACGATGGCGGCATCGTAGTCGTCACCGCCCAGCGCCGAATCGCCGCCGGTGGCGATGACCTCGAACACGCCGCGGGTCAGCCGCAGGATGGAGATGTCGAAAGTGCCGCCACCCAGGTCGTACACCGCGTAAATACCCTCGGCCGCGTTGTCCAGGCCATAGGCGATCGCGGCCGCGGTGGGCTCGTTGATCAGGCGCAGCAGCTTGATGCCGGCGAGCTGCGCCGCATCCTTGGTGGCCTGGCGCTGCGCGTCGTCGAAATATGCCGGCACGGTGATGACGGCGCCATACAGCTCGTCGTTGAAGCTGTCTTCTGCGCGATAGCGCAGCGTGGCCAGGATCTCGGCGCTGATCTCCACCGGCGACTTGCGTCCGGCCACGGTCTCGATCGCCACCATGCCCGAATCCTCGGGCTGCACCAGCTGGTAGGGCAAGGCGCCAGCGCCCTGCACATCGGCCAGCGTGCGCCCCATCAGGCGCTTGGCCGAGGCAATCGTGTTGGCCGCATCCTGCCCGGGGTGGGCCAGCGCCGCATGGCCGATCTCGCGCTTGCCATTCGCCAGGTAATGCACCACCGAGGGCAGCAGCACGCGGCCCTGCTCGTCGGGCAGGCATTCGGCCGCGCCATGGCGCACCGCCGCCACCAGCGAATGCGTGGTGCCCAGGTCTATGCCCACGGCGATGCGCCGCTGGTGCGGATCAGGGGATTGGCCGGGTTCGGAGATTTGCAGCAGTGCCATGGTGTCGTGATCGGTGAAAAGGTTCTAGGGCCTGCGCAGGCGCATCCGCGCGGCCAGCAACTCGCGCGCGAGGCCGGCTTGCACAGGCCGCGCTTATTGTTCCAGCTGTTCGCGCCGGCGGTCGATATCGGCCAGAAAGCGCGCAACGAACATAAGGGCTCTGACCTGCTGCGCGGCCTGCGCCCAGTCGTGCTCATCGTCGAGCAGCAGCTGGCAACGCCCCAGCATGGCCTGGCGGGTGATCTGCACCTGCTTTTCCAGCGCATCCACATCGGCCGCGGTGGCCGCATCCTCCAGCGCCTCGCGCCATTCCATCTGCTCCATCAGGAAGGCGGCCGGCATCGCGGTATTGTCTTCGGCGCGGATCGGGGCGCCATGCAACTCGCACAGGTAGGCAGCGCGCTTGAGTGGGTCCTTCAGGCGCTGCCAGGCCTCGTTGATGCGCACCGACCATTGCATGGCCACACGCTGCGCCGCCGCGCCCTGGGCGGCGAAGCGGTCGGGGTGCGCCTGGCGCTGCAATTCCTTCCAGCGCTCGGCCAGCACCCCGGCATCCTGCGCGAAGCGGGGCTCCACGCCAAACAGCTCGAAATCGTTGGATTGCAGGTTCATCGTAAAAAAAACCGCCAGTCAACGGCGGTTCGCGGGAGATGAGCTTATCAAAAAAATGAGCTGCTTGCGCTTACCTCTATTGGTTTTCAGATAGTTTTTATATTGAAAACCAATAAAATCAAACGCTTCCAGCTCTCTTTTTTGATTACACCCGGAAGCTCTCGCCGCAGCCGCAGCGATCGCGCTCGTTCGGGTTGTGGAACTTGAAACCCTCGTTCAGCCCTTCGCGCACAAAGTCCAGCTCGGTGCCGTCGATATAGGCCAGGCTCTTGGGATCGATCATCACCTTCACGCCATGGTCTTCGAACACCACGTCCTCGGGCGCCTGCTCATCCACATATTCCAGCTTGTAGGCCAAGCCGGAACAGCCCGTGGTCTTGACCCCCAGGCGCACGCCCACGCCCTTGCCGCGCCGCGACAGGTAGCGATGGATGTGGCGTGCGGCCGATTCGGAAAGCGTGACGGCCATGGTGCGATCAGGCCTCCACCTTGGCGGCGTGCTTGGCCTTGTAGTCCGACACCGCGGCCTTGATGGCGTCTTCCGCCAGGATGGAGCAGTGGATCTTCACCGGCGGCAGCGCCAACTCCTGCGCGATCTCGCTGTTCTTGAGCGCAGCCGCCTCGTCCAGCGTCTTGCCCTTGACCCATTCGGTCACCAGCGACGACGAAGCGATCGCCGAGCCGCAGCCATAGGTCTTGAAGCGCGCGTCCTCGATGACGCCGGTGTCGGGATTGACCTTGATCTGCAGCTTCATCACGTCGCCGCAGGCCGGTGCGCCCACCATGCCGGTGCCCACCGACTCGTCACCCTTGTCGAACGAGCCCACGTTGCGGGGGTTTTCGTAGTGGTCGATGACCTTGTCCGAATATGCCATTTTGATACCTCGTCAACTAGTCTTGCGGCCCGTCAGTGCGCCGCCCATTGGATGGTGGAGAGGTCCACCCCGTCCTTGTACATTTCCCACAGCGGCGAGAGCTCGCGCAGCTTGGCCACGTTGGTGCGGATCGACTCGACCGCGTAGTCGATATCCTCCGCCTTGGTGAAGCGGCCGAAGGTCATGCGCAGGCTGCTGTGGGCCAGCTCGTCGCTGCGGCCCAGCGCGCGCAGCACATAGCTCGGCTCCAGGCTGGCCGAAGTGCAGGCCGAGCCGGACGACACCGCCAGCCCCTTGATGCCCATGATCAGCGACTCGCCCTCGACGAAATTGAAGCTGATGTTCAGGTTGTGCGGCACGCGGTGCACCAGGTCGCCGTTGATGAACACCTGCTCGATATCCGAGAGGCCGTCCAGCATGCGCTGCTGCAGCGCCTTGGCGTGGGCGTAGTCCTGCGCCATTTCCTCGCGGGCCAGGCGGAAGGCCTCGCCCATGCCGACGATCTGGTGCGTGGGCAGCGTGCCCGAGCGCATGCCGCGCTCATGGCCGCCGCCATGCATCTGTGCCTCGATGCGAATGCGCGGCTTGCGGCGCACGTACAGCGCGCCAATGCCCTTGGGGCCGTAGCTCTTGTGCGAAGCCAGGCTCATCAGGTCGACCTTGAGCTTTTGCAGGTCGATCTCCACCTTGCCGGTGGCCTGGGCCGCATCGACGTGGAAGATGATGCCCTTGTCGCGGCACAGCTCGCCGATCGCAGGAATGTCCTGGATCACGCCGATTTCGTTGTTCACGAACATCACGCTGATCAGGATGGTGTCCGGACGGATCGCGGCCTTGAGCGCCTCCAGGTCGAGCAGGCCGTTTTCCTGCACGTCCATGTAGGTGACCTCGAAGCCTTCGCGCTCCAGGGCGCGCATGGTGTCCAGCACGGCCTTGTGCTCGGTCTTCACCGTGATCAGGTGCTTGCCCTTGCCCTTGTAGAACTGGGCTGCGCCCTTGATCGCCAGGTTGTCGGACTCGGTCGCACCGCTGGTCCACACGATTTCCCGGGGATCGGCATTGATCAGCGCGGCCACGTCGGCGCGCGCCTTCTCGACCGCGGCCTCCGCCTCCCAGCCCCAGGCATGGCTGCGCGATGCCGGGTTGCCGTAATGCTCGCCGAGCCACGGTATCATGGCTTGCACCACGCGCGGGTCGACCGGCGTGGTCGCGCCGTAATCCAGGTAAATCGGGAAATGTGGGGTCATGTCCATGGCAGGCTCTCTCGGCTGGCTCTGTTATCGATAGCTATCTTCTGATTGCAAGCGGCCACACCAAGGCTGTCATGCGCATGCATGACAGCCGCGGCCGCGAACTGTAGTGTTTACGGCATGGCGAATCCGCTGCAAGGCTTCATGACTTGGCAAACGCGTTGCCAAGGGCAAACACGGAATTGGGCGCCGTGACGCGAATCGGCTTGACCACCGGCGTGGTCGAGATGGCGCGGCGCACCACGGGCTTGTCCTCGATCTGGATGCCCTTGGCCAATTGGTCGTCCACCAGCTTCTGCAGGGTCACGGAATCCAGGAACTCCACCATGCGCTGGTTCAGCGATGCCCACAACTCGTGCGTCATGCAGCGGCCGGCCTCGCCCAGGCAGTTTTCCTTGCCGCCGCACTGCGTGGCATCGATCGGCTCGTCCACCGAGACGATGATGTCGGCCACAGTGATCTCGGCAGCCTTGCGCGCCAGCGTGTAGCCACCGCCCGGGCCACGGGTGGATTCCACCAGCTCGTGGCGGCGCAGCTTGCCAAACAGCTGCTCCAGATACGACAGCGAAATCTGCTGGCGCTGGCTGATGGCGGCAAGAGTCACGGGGCCATTGTTCTGGCGCAGTGCCAGATCAATCATTGCGGTTACTGCAAAACGGCCTTTGGTCGTGAGTCGCATAATCATTCCTTAGAGGTCAGGCTTGATCATCAAAGACATTCCGTTGCAGGCAAGCCACCCGCAACGGCATCGTCCTAGCCCGTCGCTCCACCCTGCTTTCGCAAGGCGACTCCCATTCATCGATAAGGGCTTTCTTCTTGTTGTTGAGTGTTTTACGCAAGTATAGCACAAACCCCCTCACCGTGCTCAAGTAAGCGCGTGAAAGCGAAATTTCTCAGGATTAACCCTTTGGTGGATTCCCTAGGAAATGGCTGCTGGCGCCGAAGGCCCGCTCCTTCAGCAGGCTCAGCTGGTCGCGTGTGCGCGCCGCGGCCTCGAACTCCAGATTGCGCGCATATTCGAGCATCTGCTTCTCCAAGCGTTTGATTTCCTTGGAAATATCCTTTTCCGACAAATCCTCGATCTGGGCTTTTTGCAGCGCTTCCTGCTCTACGCGCTCGATTTCACCCAGCGCCTTGGCGCTGTAGACACCGTCAATAAGGTCGCGCACCCTCTTGACAATGCTCTTGGGTTGTATTCCATTTTTTTCGTTGAACTCAATCTGCCTGGCCCGGCGCCGCCCGGTCTCGTCCATGGCCTTTTTCATCGAGTCGGTGATGCGGTCGGCATACAGGATGGCCTTGCCGTTGAGGTTGCGCGCGGCCCGGCCTATGGTCTGTATCAGGCTGCGCTCGGCGCGCAGAAAGCCTTCCTTGTCCGCATCCAGGATCGCCACCAGCGATACCTCCGGAATGTCCAGGCCCTCGCGCAGCAGGTTGATGCCCACCAGCACGTCGAAGCTGCCCAGGCGCAGGTCGCGGATGATCTCCACCCGCTCCACCGTGTCCACGTCGCTGTGCAGGTAGCGCACCTTGACGCCGTTGTCGGTGAGGTATTCGGTCAGCTGCTCGGCCATGCGCTTGGTCAGCGTGGTGATGAGCACGCGCTCGCGCTGCTCCACCCGCAGGCGGATCTCCTGCAGCACGTCGTCCACCTGGTGGGTGGCAGGGCGCACCTCCACCTCGGGGTCGACCAGGCCGGTGGGCCGCACCACCTGCTCCACCACCTGGCCGGCGTGGGTCTTCTCGTAGTCCGCCGGCGTGGCCGAGACGAAGATCACCTGCCGCATGCGGCGCTCGAACTCCTCGAACTTCAGCGGCCGGTTGTCCAGTGCCGAAGGCAGCCTGAAGCCATATTCCACCAGCGTGGTCTTGCGCGCCCGGTCGCCGTTGTACATGGCGTTGAGCTGGCCGATCATCTGGTGGCTTTCATCCAGGAACATGATCGCGTCGCCAGGCAGGTAGTCGGTCAGCGTGCTGGGCGGATCGCCCGGCGCCGCGCCCGAGAGGTGGCGGGTGTAGTTCTCGATGCCCTTGCAGTGCCCGACCTCGCTGAGCATCTCCAGGTCGAACCGGGTGCGCTGCTCCAGCCGCTGCGCCTCCACCAGCTTGCCTTCGTCCACCAGCTGCTTGAGCCGCTCGGCCAGCTCCTGCTTGATGGTCTCGACCGCAGCCAGCACCTTGTCGCGCGGCGTCACATAGTGGCTGCTGGGGTAGACGGTGAAGCGCGGGATCTTCTGCTGGATGCGGCCGGTGAGCGGGTCGAACAGCGACAGCGTCTCGATCTCGTCGTCGAACAGCTCGATGCGGATTGCCAGCTCCGAGTGCTCGGCCGGGAACACGTCGATGGTGTCGCCGCGCACGCGGAACTTGCCGCGCGAGAAATCCTGGTCGTTGCGCTGGTACTGCATGCGGATGAGCTGCGAGATCGCGTCGCGCTGGCTCATCTGGTCTCCCACGCGCATGGTCATGATCATGCGGTGGTAGCTCTCGGGCTCGCCGATGCCGTAGATGGCCGACACCGTGCCCACGATGACCACGTCGCGCCGCTCCATGATGCTCTTGGTGCACGACAGGCGCATCTGCTCGATGTGCTCGTTGATCGCGCTGTCCTTCTCGATGAACAGGTCGCGCTGCGGCACATAGGCCTCGGGCTGGTAGTAGTCGTAGTAGCTGACGAAGTACTCCACCGCGTTCTTCGGGAAGAACTCGCGGAACTCGCTGTACAGCTGGGCGGCGAGCGTCTTGTTGGGCGCGAAGACGATCGCGGGCCGCCCCAGCTGCGCAATCACGTTCGCCATGGTGAAGGTCTTGCCCGAGCCGGTCACGCCCAGCAGGGTCTGGAAGGCTTCGCCATCCTGCACGCCCTCCACCAGCTGCGCGATCGCGGTGGGCTGGTCGCCGGCAGGCGGATAGGGCTGGAACAGCTGGAACGGCGAATCCGGATACTGGACAAACTGCCCTGCGGCGGGCGCCTCGGTGGTGACTTCGTGCATGGTGTGCCTGCGGCTGCTGGCGCAGCTAGAATACTTGGGTTTACCCCAAAGCCTAATGCAAATTGAGGGCTCATCCCTGGTCGGATGGAGGTCATCTGGGGGCGACACACCGTATTTCCACCCTTCAAGGACTCGACATGTCTCTGTTTTCCGCCGTCGAAATGGCACCCCGCGACCCGATTCTGGGTCTGAACGAGCAATTCGCCGCCGACACCAACCCCAACAAGGTGAATCTGGGCGTGGGTGTGTATTTCGACGACAACGGCAAACTTCCGCTGCTGCAGTGCGTGCAGGCCGCGGAAAAGGCCATGATGGACAAGCCCACGCCGCGCGGCTACCTGCCGATCGACGGCATTGCCGCCTATGACAGCGCGGTGAAGGCCCTGGTGTTCGGCGCCGACTCCGAGCCGGTCAAGGCCGGCCGCGTGGCCACGGTGCAGGCCGTGGGCGGCACCGGCGGCCTGAAGATCGGCGCCGACTTTCTGAAGAAGCTCAACCCCGAAGCCAAGGTGCTGATCTCCGACCCGAGCTGGGAAAACCACCGCGCCATCTTCACCAACGCAGGCTTCGAAGTCGGCAGCTACCGCTACTACGATGCCGCCACCCGCTCGGTCGATTTCGACGGCATGCTGGCCGACCTGAACGCCGCCGCGCCCGGCACCATCGTGGTGCTGCACGCCTGCTGCCACAACCCCACCGGCTATGACATCAGCGCCGCGCAGTGGGACCAGGTGATCGCCACGGTCAAGGCCCGCAAGCTCACCGCCTTCCTGGACATGGCCTACCAGGGCTTTGGCCACGGCATCCAGGAAGACGGCGCCGCCGTCGACAAGTTCGTCGCCGCTGGGCTGAGCATCTTCGTGTCCACCTCGTTCTCCAAGAGCTTCAGCCTGTACGGCGAGCGCGTGGGCGCGCTGTCGGTGGTCTGCGCCGACAAGGACGAAGCCGCCCGCGTGCTGAGCCAGCTCAAGATCGTCATCCGCACCAACTACTCCAACCCGCCCACCCATGGCGGCGCCGTGGTGGCCGCGGTGCTGAACAACCCCGAGCTGCGCGCGCTGTGGGAGAAGGAACTGGGCGAGATGCGCGTGCGCATCAAGCAAATGCGCCAGAAGCTGGTCGACGGCCTGAAGGCCGCCGGCGTGAAGCAAGACATGGGCTTCATCACCACACAGATCGGCATGTTCAGCTACTCCGGCCTGTCCAAGGACCAGATGGTGCGCCTGCGCAGCGAATTCGGCGTGTACGGCACCGACACCGGCCGCATGTGCGTGGCCGCGCTCAACAGCAAGAACATCGACTACGTCTGCGCCTGCGTGGCCAAGGTGCTGGCTTAAGCGCCGGCCCTCTCCGCTGCTGAACGACGCCGCCCTTGCGCGGCGTTTTTATTGAAACACCCCATCAAACCGGCATGCGCCACACCACCTCCCCCAGCCACGGACTGATCCTGCTGTCGCACGGCTCGCGCGACCCCTTCTGGCGCCGCAATGCCGAGCAGCTGCTGCAATCGGTACATGCCGCCTATCCGGGCGCCGCGGTCGGCAGCGCCTACCTCGACTGGTGCGAGCCGAGCCTGCCCGAGGAGCTGGCCCGGCTGCTGCGCGCGCACCCGGCTCTTACCACCATCACCATCTGGCCGCTGCTGTTCGGCGTGGGCCGGCATGCCAGCGAAGACATTCCCGCGCTGGTGGCCGGGCTGGCCCGCCAGCATCCGCAGCTGCAGCTGCAGATTGCGCCCGCGATGGGCGAGGATGCCCGGGTGCTGCAATTGCTCACGGCCGTGGCGGGAGACCATTTGCAGCCCTGATGCATATGCTTCTAAAGCATAATGATGCACAACTTTATACATACCCTGACGTATGAACCTGCATCAGTTCCGTTTCGTGCAAGAGGCCGCGCGCCGCAACCTCAACCTGACCGAGGCCGCCAAGGCCTTGCACACCTCGCAACCCGGCGTCTCCAAGGCCATCATCGAGCTGGAGGAAGAGCTCGGGATCGATATCTTCGCGCGCCACGGCAAGCGCCTCAAGCGCATTACCGAGCCTGGCCTGCAGGTGCTCAAGAGCATAGAGATCATCATGCGCGAGGTGGGCAACTTGAAGCGCATCGGCGACCAGTACAGCGCCCAGGACAGCGGTACGCTGGCGATTGCCACCACCCACACCCAGGCGCGCTACGTGCTGCCCGTGCCCGTGGCCAAGCTGCGCGAGCACTACCCCAAGGTCACCGTCAGTCTGCACCAGGCCACGCCGCACGAAGTGGCCCGCATGGTGATAGATGAGCAGGCGGAAATCGGCATGGCCACCGAGTCGCTGTCGGACTACCCCGACCTGGTCACGCTACCCTGCTACGAGTGGCAGCACGTGCTGGTGCTGCCCCACCAGCATCCGCTGGCGCAGAAGGAGCGCATCACGCTGGAGGACATCGCGGCGGAGCCGCTGGTCACCTACCACCCCTCGTTCACCGGCCGCGGCAAGATCGACCATGCAATGGCGCAGCGCCATCTCACGCCCAGGATCGTGCTGGAAGCCATCGACTCCGACGTGATCAAGACCTATGTGCGCCTGGGCCTGGGCCTGGGCATCGTGGCCGAGATGGCGATGCGCGACGACCCGCTCAAGGACCTGGCCGTGCGCCCCATGGGCCACCTTTTCGGCCAGAACGTGGCGCGCGTAGCCTTCAAGCGCGGCGCCTACATGCGCAATTTCGTCTACAAGTTCGCCGAACTGCTGAGCGACCGGCTGAGCCGCGACCTGATCGACCGTGCCATGGTCGGCCATGTGGCCGACTACGAGCTGTGAAGATCCTTTATTGATAGCTGCAAACGCCTGCCATTCAATAGATACTGGCATATTTCACTATTATTTCCGCACCATGCAAGCGACCACCCCCGCCTTCGAAAGCCGCCTGCCCGCCGTGGGCACCACCATCTTCACCGTGATGTCGGCGCTGGCCACCGAGCACCGGGCCGTCAACCTGGGCCAGGGCTTTCCGGATTTCGACTGCGACCCGGCCCTGGTCGACGCCGTCACCCGCGCCATGCAGGCCGGCCACAACCAGTACCCGCCCATGCCCGGCGTGCCGGTGCTGCGCGAAGCCGTGTCGCAGAAGATCGAGGCGCTGTACGGCCGCCGCTACGACGCGACCAGCGAGATCACCGTCACCGCCGGCGCCACCCAGGCGATCCTGACGGCCATCCTGTGCTGCGTGGGCCCGGGCGACGAAGTCATCGTGCTCGACCCTTGCTACGACAGCTATGCGCCCAACATCGTGCTGGCCGGCGGCACCGCGGTGCGCGTGCCGCTCACGCCGATCAGCTTTCGGCCCGACTTCGGCAAGATCGCCGCCGCCATCACCGGCAAGACGCGCCTGCTCATCATCAACAGCCCGCACAACCCCAGCGGCAGCACCTGGACCGCGCAAGAGATGCAACAGCTGCAGGATTTGCTCGCGCCCACCAATGTGCTGCTGCTCAGCGACGAGGTCTACGAGCACATGGTGTTCGACGGCGCCCAGCACCAGAGCGCATCGCGCTTTGCCGGGCTGGCGGCGCGGGCCTTCGTGGTATCGAGCTTCGGCAAGACCTTCCATGTGACCGGCTGGAAGGTCGGCACCGTGGCCGCCCCCGCCGCGCTGAGCGCCGAATTCCGCAAGGTGCACCAGTTCAACGTTTTCACCGTCAACACGCCGATGCAGGTCGGCCTGGCCGACTACCTGAAGAACCCGGCGCCCTACCGCGAGCTGCCGGCCTTCTACAGCGCCAAGCGCGACCTGTTCCGCGAAGGCCTGGCCGGCTCACGTTTCAAGCTGCTGCCCTGTACCGGCACCTACTTCCAGTGCGCGGACATCTCCGCCGTCACCGACCTGCCGGAGGCCGACTACTGCCAGCAGCTGGTCAAGGAGCACGGCGTGGCGGCGATCCCGCTGTCGGCCTTCTATGGCGACGGCTTCGACCAGAAGGTGATCCGCTTTTGCTTTGCCAAGAAGGACGAGACGCTGCGCGCGGCGCTGGCGCAGCTGCGCAGGCTCTGACCGCGCCCTCAGGCTTGAACCATGGCGCGCAGGGACTGCGGCAGATCCACCGCCTTGCGCTGCACCTGGTCGACCCAGACTATGGTGGCGCCGCCGCTGGCATAGAGCACACCGGGTTCGCCCTCCTGCTCGATCTCGTACCAGGTCTCGAACGCGGTGCGCGTGGGATCGCTGACATACATCTTCACCAGCAACCGCGCCGGGTATTCGATCTGGCGCACGAAATTGCAAAACGCATTCACCACCACCGCGCCGCGCCCCTGGCTGTAGGGTGACTGGGGCAGGCCATGCAGCCACTCGACCCGGGCCGTCTCCATGTAGCGGAAATACACCGTGTTGTTGACATGCCCGAGCCTGTCCATATCGCCCCAGCGCACGTCCATCAGGGAGTCGTGCACCCACTTTTTTTGTTCCGGCAGCGAAATTCTCATAAATCCTTCCTAATTCTCACGGCAGTCTAGCGGCCTTTGCCCATGTCCGCGGCCCATGCGCCTCTGAGCAGCCGCTTGTTCCAGACCGGAACACCTCGGTAAAACCCACGATTTCAATTAGGTGACATTCATCCGCGCCGTGATATGCTCAACTCAGTTTCCACACAGTGACGGGCTTTGCAGGCCCGTTTCTGCTGCCATAAAGATATAACCATTCGAGGAAGAGTATGAAGCTGATCCTACTGGGAGCGCCTGGTGCCGGCAAAGGCACGCAGGCGACATTCATCTGCCAGAAATACGGCATCCCCCAAATCTCCACCGGCGACATGCTGCGTGCGGCCGTCAAGGCCGGCACGCCACTGGGCCTGCAGGCCAAGGCCGTGATGGATGCCGGCCAGTTGGTGAGCGACGACCTCATCATCAACCTCGTCAAGGAACGCATCGCCCAGGCCGACTGCGCCAACGGCTTCCTGTTCGATGGTTTTCCCCGCACCATCCCGCAGGCCGACGCGATGAAGGATGCCGGCGTGAAGCTCGACTACGTGCTGGAGATCGACGTGCCCTTCGACGCCATCATCGAGCGCATGAGCGGCCGCCGCTCGCACCCGGCCTCGGGCCGCACCTACCACGTCAAGTTCAACCCGCCCAAGGTCGAAGGCCAGGACGACGTGACCGGCGAGGCGCTGATCCAGCGCGAGGACGACAAGGAAGAAACCGTCAAGAAGCGTCTCGACGTCTACAGCCAGCAAACCCGCCCGCTGGTCGACTACTACAGCGCCTGGGCCCAACGCGATGCGGCCAGCGCCCCCAAGTACCGTGCCATCAGCGGCATGGGCAGCGTGGAGGAAATCACCGCCCGCGCCCTAGGCGCGCTGGAATCCTGAGCCGCAGCGAGCTCATCACCCATCCCCTGCCGCTCCACCAATGATCTGCAAGGGTCATGGTGAGAAGCGGCCACAGCGGCGCTGCCGAGCTCCAAGGCACCCATAGGCGCCAATCCTGCTTCAACGGTAGAGAACCGAGGAGATGCGCGCGCAGGTCTGGCGCAGATCCTGCCCCACCTGCTCCAGCAGTTCCAATTGGCGCCGATAGGTCAGAAAAACAGCGCTGATGCCAAACTGCGGCTGCCCCTGGCGATCAACGATCACCGAGGCCACGCCAGTCACGCCGTAGTAGGTCTGGCTGTCATCCAATGCCCAGCCGGCCTCCTTGGCTCGGGCTATCTGCAGCAAGAAATCCTCCAACTCCGGCGCATCCTCAAATTCCAGTTCGGCGTGGATCTTGCCAAGCGCCTTGCGGTCCAGCCCCTCAACAGCGGCCGTCATCCGGCCCACCGCCCCCGCATGCAGCGGCAGGCGCACCCCTAGCCCGGTTTCGATGCGCACCGGCGTGCTCATCCGGCCGCTGGCCACCGCCGTCCACTCCTCGCCGCTGCGCCGCCACAGCACGGCCTGGCCCCCCGATGCGTCGGAGATCCGGTCCAGCTCCGGCTGGATGAGCTGGAAGGGCGACATCGCGATGACCCCGCCCATGATCTCCGCCAGGCCGATGCCCAGTTGGTAAGTCTTGGCGCCCGGGTCAAGCGACACGATGTCCTGCGCATGCAGGGTGCGCAAGATGTTGAAGCTCGTGCTGGGGCTGATGCCTGTCGCCCGCGCGATAGCGGTCACGCCCTCCGGGCCGTTCAGCGACGCCAGGTATTTGAGGATCCGGATCGCATTGACGACCGCGCCCACTTCGGTTTTCGGGGCAGCGGACGCATCTCCAGGTATGCCGCCGATCGATTTTTTATTCACAATACTGAATTCCATTCAATAGGTTGAATTTCCGCCAACTTCTCGATACGATGCATGCGCGTCTTCAGACCAAGGCGCGCTTCAGAAATTTCAACATCGGCCCCCTTGCGGGGGACAGGAGACACCATGGCAATTCTGACATCTACATGGGAGGGCGCATGAAGCTCTCCACACTGCGGGGCGTGATTCTGGCGCTCCTGTTCTGCGGCGGCCTGATCAACTACATGGACCGCGCCGTGTTCTCGGTGCTGGCGCCGCAGATCGCCAAAGACCTCGGCCTGGACGCGGTGCAGATGGGCCTGACGTTCAGCTTCTTTTCGTTTGGCTATACCGCCTTCTGCTTCGTCGGCGGCTGGGCCGCGGACCGCTTCGGCGCCCGCAGGACCCTGATTGTCTCGATGACGCTGTGGTCGCTGTTCTGCGCGCTGACCGGCGCCGCTTTCAACCTCGTCTCGCTGCTGGCGATCCGCACCCTGTTCGGCATTGGCGAGTCGCCCTGGATCGCCTCGGCCAACAAGGTGCTGGTGCGCTGGTTTCCGCAGGACCGCTACACCAGCGCCTTCGGCCTGGCCAGCGCCGGCCAACCACTGGGCGGCGTGATCGCCGGCCCGCTGGTGGGCATGCTGGCGGTCTTCATCGGCTGGCGGGGCTCGCTGGTGCTGATCGCCTGCATCGGGCTGCTGTGGGTGCTGTGCTGGATCTTCCTGGCCAGCGATCATCCAGCCGCCAACCGCTGGCTGGACCAGGCCTCGCACCGCCTCGTGGAGCAAGAGGCCGCCGCCCAGGCCGCGCAGGAACACAGCCAGCAGGCCCAGGGAGGCTTGTGGCGCGCCCTGGCCCAGCCCACGGTGCTGGCGGTCACGGTCTGCTTCTTCGCCTACACCTACATGCTGTATTTCTTCCTGGCATGGTTTCCCAGCTATCTCACACAGGCCTTCCAGATGAAGCTCAGTGACATGAGCTGGGCCAGCGCGGTGCCCTGGCTGCTGGGCGTGATCGGGCTGGTCGCGGGCGGCTATATCTGCGATTGGGCGGTGCGCAAGACCGGCGATCCACTTCGGGCACGCAAGCTGGTGCTGGTGCCTGGACTGCTGCTGGCCGCGGCCGCCGTATTCCAGGCGGGCTCGGCCAGCAGCGCGTTCACGGCCGTGGTCTGCATGGCATTTGGCGTGGGCTTCATGTATCTGACCGGGCCGACCTATTTCGCGATTGCCATGCAGGCGGTGCGCGCTGAAAGCATGGGTACGGTCGGCGGCTTCATGGTGCTGGTCGCCAACCTGGGCGGCATGCTTTCGCCGCTGATCACCGGTTTCATCGTACGGGAGTCCGGCGGTTTTGCGCCGGCCTTCCATCTGGCGGGAGCGCTGGTCGCGGCGGGCGCGCTCATCGTCACGCTGTTTGCCCGCTCCCATTCTCCCGAAACCAACCATCTCCAGAAGGCCTGACCATGCAATCCCAGCATTTTTCGAACGGCGGCGCCCTGCTCGCCCAGGCGCTGCGCAGCGCCAGCGTCGACAAAGTATTCGCCCTGCACGGCGGGCACCTCGACGCCTTCTTCCACGGCTGCCGGCAGCAGGAAATCGAGCTGATCGACTTCCGCCACGAATCTTCCGCCGGCCATGCTGCCGACGCCTATGCGCGGATCACCGGCCGCATCGGCGTGTGCGTGGTCACATCGGGGCCCGGCTTCACCAACGCGATCTCGGCCATCGCCAACGCCCAGCTGGACAGCATCCCGGTGCTGTTCATCGTGGGCGCACCACCGCTGCGCGAGACGCTGACGAACGAGCTGCAAGGCGGCATCGACCAGATCGCGATGGCACTGCCGAGCGCGAAATGGGCACACCGCATCACCAACCCCGAGCGCATTCCCGACATCACCGCCATGGCCATCCGCAAGGCCACCACCGGGCGCAAGGGTGCCGTGCTGCTGGAGGTGCCCATCGACGTGATGCACCTTCCCGTGCCCGCCGGATTCGCCACCCCGTTTTCCGACGCTGCCAACCGCCCGCAGCCCCAGGCGGCACCGCAGGAGATCGAGGCAGCGCTTGCCATGCTGCGGCAGGCAAAGCGCCCGGCCATCATCTGCGGCGTCGAGGCCGCCCAGGCACGCTGCGGCGACAGCCTGGCGGCATTCGCGCAGACCGCGCAGATCCCGGTGTTCATGGCCGCCCGCGGCATGGGCGTGCTGCCCGCCAGCCACCCGCTCAATGGCCACCAGGCCGGCAATATCGCGCTGCTGGGCGAGCACAAGCCGGATGTGATCCTGCTGCTCGGCCAGCGCCTGGGACTGCGTATGGGCGGGCGTGGCAACAGCATCCTGGCCAAGGACGCGCGGCTGATCCAGGTGCACAGCGACGCCGCCGAGATCGGCCGCATCCGTCCCATCGATCTCGCCATAAGCGCCGATTGCGATGCGGTCTGCCAGCAGCTCGCCGCGGCTGCGACTGTGCTGGACTGGCCCGAGCGCTCGGCCTGGGTACGCCAGGCCGTGGGCGCGCAATGGCTGGTGGAGCAGCAATATCCGCAGCAGCAGACCAGCCAGGGCATCCACCCCTACCACGGCGCCAAGGCTGCGATCGAAGCCGCCGGGCCGGATGCCATTTTCGTGCTCGACGGCGGCGAATCTTCCAGCTGGGCGGCGCACCATGTCCGTGTCAGCGAGCCCGGCCACATGATCGGCCAAGGCTACCTCGGCTGCCTGGGGACCGGGCCCGGCCATGCCATAGGCGCGCAAATCGCGGCGCCCGGGCGGCGGGTGGTGCAGGTCACTGGCGATGGCGCCATGGGCTTTCATATCGGCGAGTTCGACATCATGGCCCGGCGCGGGCTGCCCATCATCACCGTGATCCTGAACAACAAGGTCTGGGGCATGTCGCTGCACGGCCAGCAGATCCTGTACGGGCAGGACTACGACGCCATCTCCCGGCTCGGCGACACGCACTACGCCAACATCGCGGCGGCCTTCGGCTGCCATGGCGAACGCGTGACCGACATCGACCAGGTGGCGCCGGCAGTGCAACGCGCGATCGCCAGCGGCAAGCCGGCCTGCATCGAGATCATCACCGACCCCGATGTGGCGCACCCCGTCACCGCAGCCGCGCTGGGCGTGGTGCCCGAGGGCAGCGGTGACGTGATGATTCCCTACTACGAGAACATTCCGCAGTTCCGCGCTGCCTGAGAAAGGACTATCGATGCTGGCCTTGCGCAAGACCGGCCCGGCCCCAGGGCTGACGCTGCAGCATATTCCCGAACCAACTCCCTGCGGTCCCGATGAGGTGCTGGTGCAGGTGCATGCCACCGGCATCTGCGGCAGCGACCTGCACATCGCCGACTGGCATGACTCCACGTTCGCCTGGCTGGCCGAGCGGCTGCCGGTGACCATGGGCCACGAGTTCGCAGGTACCGTGACAGCCGTGGGCGCCGAAGTGAGCAACCTGCGCCCCGGCGACCGCGTGACCGTGCAACCCACGTTGTGCTGCGGCCGCTGCGCCGCCTGCCAGGCAGGCGATGCAGAGCGCTGCTCGGCCGTGGGTTTTCTAGGCGTCACGCGCGAGGGCGCCTTCTGCTGCCAGGCCAAGGTGCCGGCGGCAAACTGCTATACGCTGGCGCCGCACGTCGATTTGGCACTGGCTGCGTTGGCTGAGCCGCTGGCCGTGGCCCACAACGCCCTGCGTACGGGGCAGGTGCCGCCCGGCGCCACGGTGCTGGTGTTGGGGCCCGGCACCATCGGCCAGGGTATCGCCGTGCAAGCCATGCTTGCCGGAGCCGGCACCGTCATCGTTGCGGGCCTGAACGACACCGAACGCTTGCGCCAATGCCAGGCGCTGGGCCTGGAAAACCTTGCCGATCTGGCCCATGAAACCCTGGCGGATGCCGTTGCCCGCTGCACGGGCGGAAATAGCATGGTGGACCGTGTATTCGAAGCCACCGGGCACCCGCAAAGCCTGGCCGATGCGTTGCAGGCGCTGGCCGTGGGCGGCGTGCTCACATGCAGCGGCATCCATTTCCAGAACGCCAGCCTGGACGTGAGCCATCTGGTACGCAAGCGTTTGCAGATCCGTGGCGCCTATGGCTCCGGCCCGCGCGACTGGGAGGCCGTGGTACGCCTGCTGGCCAAGCACGGCCCGCGGCTGGCGCCCATGGTGACGCATCGGCTGCCACTCTCACGCATCGAAGAGGGTTTTGCGCTCGCGCGCTCCAAAGCCGCATCCAAGGTGCTGGTGTTCCCCGAAAACCCCTGAACCGCGAGATCTCCATGCAACGCTTCAAGAACACCCGCGTGCTCATTACCGCCGCAGCCTCGGGCATTGGCGCCGCCACCGCGCGGCGCTTCGTGCAGGAAGGCGCGAATGTGCTGCTGTCCGATATCGATGCCGGGCGGCTCGACGCCTTGGTGCAGGAGCTGCGCCGGCATGGCCCCGGCAGCGCTGCCGGCCAGGTGGCCGACGCGGGCGACGCCGCCGCCGTTGCCGCCCTGGTGGGGCAGGCCGTGCAGACCCTGGGCGGGTTGGACACACTCGTAAATAATGCCGGCATCGGCGCCTACTGCGGTGTGACCGAGCTTACCGAGGAGCGCTGGCAGCGCGTGCTCGACGTGAGCCTGAGCTCGGTCTTCCATGCGGCCAAGGCGGCTATGCCGCACCTGCGGGCATCGCGCGGCTGCATGGTGAACACGGCCTCCATCTCGGGCCTGGCGGGCGACTATGGCTTTGCGGCCTATGCGGCTGCCAAGGGCGGCGTAGTCAATCTGACGCGCACGCTTGCGCTGGACCATGCCCGCGATGGCGTGCGCATCAACGCGGTCTGCCCGGGCCTGGTGAACACGCCGCTGACGCAGAAATTCTTCGAGCGGCCCGCACTGATGGCAGCCTATGAACGCCATATCCCCATGGCGCGGCCGGCCCAGCCCGAGGAGATCGCGGGCGCCATTGCCTTTCTGTGCTCACCCGACGCCTCGTACATCACCGGCATCAACCTGGCGGTCGACGGCGGGCTTACGGCCTGGACCGGCCAACCCCGTTTCAGCGACTTCCTCTAGTCGCAACGCAACGCATTCCCCCCATCCCCCATCAACGAACCATTCCACTGAGGAGACAAACATGAACCGCATTCTTTCGCTCCGCACCCGCCGCGCCTTCTGCGCCGCAGTGTCGCTAGCCGCGCTCGGCGCAACCACGCAAGCGCAGGCCAATACAGACTACCCGCACAAGCCCATCACGCTCTACGTCCCGTTCCCTCCTGGAAGCGCCACCGACTCGATGATGCGCGCCATGGCCCCGGTGTTAAGCCAAACGCTAGGCCAGCACGTCGTCGTGGACAATCGCTCCGGTGCCGGTGGCACCCTGGCTGCCGCCTTTATGGCGCAGTCCAAGCAAAACGACGGCTACCAGCTGGCCGTAGCCCCCATCACCCTATTCATGGTGCCGCACATGCAGAAGGTGCCGTACGATCCCATGAATGATCTGACCTATGTCGTCGGCTTTGCGGCTTATACCTATGGGCTGGTCGTGCCATCCCAATCACCTTGGAAGACGCTAGACGACTTCGTGGCCGCAGCCAAGGCAGCGCCGCAGCCGATCACCGTCGCCAACAGCGGCGCAGGTAGCCCGGGCCATGCCGCCACGGTGCTGCTGGAGCGGAAAATGGGCCTGAAGCTGGAGGCCGTTCCTTACAAGGGCGGCGCCGAGATGGTGCCCGCCTTCAAGGGTGGCCATGTGCAAAGCGTGCTTGACGGCGGCTGGGCCGCCGCAGTACGGCAGGCGGATGGCCGAGCACTCGTCACCTTCACTGACAAACGCATGCAAGCCCATGTACCCACAGCACGCGAGGTAGGCATCGACCTGGTGCTGGAAAGCCCCATTGGCCTGGTTGGTCCCAAGGGCATGGACCCCAAGGTGGTAAAGAAAATTCAGAATGCCATCAAGGCCGCAATGGGTGACGCCAATCTAAAGAAGGCCATGGCGACCTTCGACCTGACCGATAACTATTTGAGCAGCGAAGACTACCGCAAGACGGCTGAGCGCCTGTGGATCAGCGAGCGCCAAAATCTGGAGATGCTAGGCTTGATCAACGCCAAGTGACACGCATGACAGCGCCTCCCCCGCGCCAATGCATGCGGCTACGCCGGTAGGGCCCCGGCAGCGCCGCCGCTGCCGCCCTGGTGGCGCAGACCGTGGAGACCCTGCTATGACGCCCATTTCCGCTCAAGGTCGAGCCTGGCGAAGCGCTCGACCAGGAATTCGGTGAAGACCTTGATCTTCGCCGGCTGGTGGCGGCGGCTCTGGTAGGCGATATTGATCGTCAGGGGTGGTAGCTCCCATTCGGGCAGCACCGGGATCAGGCGGCCGGCGACGATGTCGTCGTGGATGATGTACTGAGGCTGGATCAGGATGCCCAGACCGGCCAGTGCCGCAGCCCTTATCACCTGCCCTTCATTGGCATCCAGCGCGGGCAGGATGTCTATCGCACAGGCGTCCTTGCGGCGCTTGAGGTGCAGCACATAGGGATCATTGGCAAGGTTGTAGACCAGCATCTGGTGCCGAGCCAGGTCTTGCGGCTGCCTGGGCCGCCCCTGCGCGGCCAGGTAGGCGGGCGATGCCGCCAGCACGCGCCGCATCTGCGCCAGGCGGCGCACCGTGATGCCCGAATCACCCTCGTGTTCGCGCGTGCGGATGGCCACATCGATACCCGCTTCAATAAAGCCCGGATAGCGGTTTGCCGTCGTGACCTGAATTGCCAGCTTGGGGTAGCGCCGCCGCAGTTCCGGCAGCGCTGGCGCGATGTGGATCATGGCGAACGAAACCGAGCTCGTGATGCGCAGCACCCCGCTCGGGTTGGATGTCACTGAGTTGACCTCAGCCTCGGCATCGGCCATCTCGGCCAGCATGGAACTGCAAGCCTGGTGGTAGCTGCGCCCGGCATCGGTCAGCCACAGCCTGCGCGTCGTGCGCTCCACCAGCCGGGCGCCCAGGCGTTCCTCCAGGCCGCTCAGATAGCGGCTGGCCGCCGCATTCGACAGGCCCAGCTTTTCCGCGGCCTTGGACAGGCTGCCCAGTTCCACCACCTGCACGAATAGTTCGATTTGCGTCCAGCGGTCCATGCCCGGCAATTCTTCCACTAGATGGAAATAAGATTTGTATTCTAGGTATTTTTCTTCCATTTCCAAGCTTGCATCATTGCTCCATTCGGGTTTCAAGCCCGGCACCAGGAGACAAGGGCATGCGCAACATCAATGAAGACACCATCACCCAGGCCGTGATTGCGGCCATGGTCGACTGCGGCAACCCCCGGCTGCTGACCATCATGACCAGCTTGGTGCAGCACCTGCACTCCTTCGCCCGTGAAGTCAAGCTCACCGAGGCCGAGTGGGAGCAAGCGGTCGGCTTCCTGACTGCCGTGGGCCACATCAGCGACGACAAGCGCCAGGAATTCATCCTGCTGTCGGACACCCTTGGGCTGTCCACCCTGGTGACGGCCCAGAACAATGCCAAACCGCCGGCCTGCACCGAATCCACCGTGTTCGGCCCTTTCTTTGTCGATGGCGCTCCGCAGCTGGACTTGGGTGCCGACATCGCCAACGGCGCCTGCGGCGAGCCCTGCTATGTGAGCGGCCAGGTGCGGGGCCTCGATGGCCGGCCGGTGGCGGGCGCGCTCATGGACGTCTGGCAGTCGGACGAGGACGGCCACTACGACGTGCAGCTGCCCGCCGCCGGCAGCGCGCACGAACACCGGGCTCGGGCGCGCCTGCGCACCGATGCCCAGGGGCGCTTTCGCTTTCGCTCCATCCTGGCCGTGCCCTACCCCATTCCGCACGATGGCCCGGTGGGCCGCATGCTGGCGGCGCTGGGGCGCCACCCCTGGCGGCCGGCGCACCTGCACTTCATGATCGCGGCGCCCGGCTACGAGCGGCTGATCACCCATGTCTTTCGCGATGGCGGCGCCTACCTCGATTCGGATGCCGTGTTCGGCGTGCGCTCGACCCTGGTGGCCGACTGGGTGCGCCATGGGCCCGGCATTGCGCCGGACGGCTCGCATTCAGAACAGCCCTTCTACACGCTGCAGTACGACTTCGTGCTCAACCCCGCCACTGCTGCGCAGGAGCTGGCCCCGCCGCGCACCGCGCGCCACCAGGTCGATTGCCAGCAATCCTGAAAGCGGAGCTTCCATGCCTCAATCCTTTGTCTATCAAGCGCTTCCGGGCCGGGTCGTATTCGGCGCCGGCGCCCTGCAGCAGCTCGAAGCCGAACTGGACGCACTCGGCGCCCGACGGGCCCTGGTACTGTCCACCCCGGAGCAGCGGGCAGGCGCCGAAGCCATTGCCCAACGGCTGGGTGCGCGCTCGGCCGGTATCTTCGACCGTGCCGTGATGCACGTGCCGCTGGAGACCGCCCGCGAAGCCCGTGAAGTGGCGCGCGAACGCGATGCCGATTGCGCCATCGCCCTGGGCGGCGGCTCCACCATCGGCCTGGGCAAGGCGATTGCGCTGGACAGCGGCCTGCCGATCCTGGCGGTGCCCACCACCTATGCCGGCAGCGAGATGACCCCCATCTACGGCATCACGCAGGATGGCGAAAAACGCACCGGCACCGATGCCCGGGTCCTGCCCCGCACCGTGATCTACGACCCCGAACTCACGTTCACGCTGCCCGCGGACATGTCGGTGACCAGCGGCATCAACGCGATCGCGCACGCCGCCGAGGGCCTCTATGCGGCCAACGCCAACCCGGTCACGCGCCTGATGGCGCAGGAAGGCATCCGCGCGCTCGCCGCCGGGTTGCCGGGCATTCGCGCCAACCCGGCGGATGCCGGGGCCCGCAGCTCGGCCCTGTATGGCGCCTGGCTGTGCGGCACGGTGCTGGCCCATGGTGGCATGGCACTGCACCACAAGCTGTGCCATACGCTGGGCGGCAGCTTCAATCTGCCGCATGCGCAGACCCATGCCGTCGTGCTGCCCTATGTGCTGGACTTCAACGCCAGCCATGCCGGCGACGCCATGCGCCGCATGGCCGAGGCCCTGGGCACCCGGGGCAGCGCGGCCGCCGGCGTGTGGGATCTGGCCCGCGACAACGGCGCACCAACCTCGCTGCGCGCCCTGGGCATGGAGCAGTCCGAGCTCGACCGCGCCGCGGCCATCGCCACCGCGCGGCCGTACTGGAACCCGCGGCCGGTGGATCGGGCTGCCGTGCGCACCGTGCTGCAAGCGGCCTTCGATGGCGCCCGCCCTGCCTGAGGCTCATATCCACGTGCAGCCCACTGCACCCGCCACACCACAAGGAGACAAGACGATGCCAAACCATCAAGACATCCCGCCACCAGGCCAGCAGGCCTGCCATGACGTCGCCGTGATCGGCTACGGCCCCACCGGCCTGGTGGCCGCCTCGCTGCTGGGCCAGGCCGGCTACAAGGTAGTGGTGGTCGAACGCTGGCCTACCATGTACGGATTGCCGCGGCTGACCCACATCGACGGCGAGACCGCCCGCATCGTCCAGGCCTGCGGCGATGTCGACCAGGCGATGCGCGATTCGCTGCCGCTGCACACCTACCACTATGTGAATGCCGAGGGCGATCTGCTGCTGGAGCTGGAATGGAAGGGCAAGCAGTGCGGCTACACCGCGCACAACTCCATCTACCAGCCCGACATCGAAGACGCGATCCACGCCCATGTCGCCACGCTGCCCAACGTCCAGCTGTTTCGCGGCTGGGAGGCGGTGGCGCTGGAGCAAGGCGCGGGCCGCGTCAGCTTCACAATCCAGCCCATCCAGAGCGCGAGGAACAGCGCCCAGGCGGCCGAGCCGCCGCGCCGGCTGGCGGCGCGCTACCTGCTGGGCGCCGATGGCGCCAACAGCTTTGTACGCACTGCGCTAGGCATAGGGCGCAACGACTATGGCCACAAGCACCGCTGGCTGAACCTCGATTCGGAAAACCTGTCGCAAGCCGCCGAACGCTTCAAGCTGCTGACCATCTTCTGCGACCCCGAACGCGGCCACATGTACATGCCCATCGGCCGCAGCCGCACCCGCTTTGAGGTGCGGCTGCTGGATGGCGAAAGCATCGAGGACTGGGAAGACCCGGCCCGGGGCTGGCACTGGCTGCAGGAAAAGTACGGTGTCGGCCCCCAGGATTTCAAGTTCCTGCGCCATGTGGTCTACACCTTCCAGACCCGCATGGCCGAGCGCTGGCGCGAAGGCAACGTGCTGCTGGGCGGCGATGCGGCCCACGCGATGATGCCCTACATGGGCCAAGGCGCCTGTTCCGGCATTCGCGACGGCATCAATCTGGCCTGGAAGCTCGACCTGGTGCTCAGCGGCCGCGCATCGCCCGCGCTGCTGGACAGCTACGAGGCAGAGCGCCGCCCGCATGCCCAGAAAATCATGGAGATGTCGCTGTTCCTCGGCCAAGTCACCAATGAGGAAGATCCACAGAAAGCGGCAGCGCGCGACGAGGCCTTCCGCACCCGCAGCATGCCGCCCATGCCGCCCTTCCCGAAGCTGGAAGACGGCGTGCTGCACCGCGAGGCGGACGGCAGCCTGAAGGCCTGCACCGGCATGCCCGGGCCACAGGCGCGGGTGCGGTGCGGCACCAGCGAGGGCCGGCTGGACGATGTGATCGGCCGTGGCTTTTTGCTGGTGGCGCGCGAAGACCCGATGCGGGTGCTGGGCCCCGGCCAGCGGGCCTTTCTGGAACGGCTCGGCTGCCGCACCGTGGTGCTCGAACGCACCGCCGGCGCCGTCACCGAGCTCGATGGCGAGATATCCGGCTTCATGGCCGAGCACGGTATCCAGGCCTATATCGGCCGCCCGGACTTCATCGTCTTCGGCGCGGTACAGCGCATGGCCGAGCTGGCGGCCCTGGTTGACGAGCTGCGCCTGAAGCTGCATTGGATCGATGGCGCGCATGACGGCCAGGCACCGCATGCCCCAGCCATGGAGCAGACGGCATGAGCGGCACGATTTCTTCCGCCACGCTGGCCTTGCAGCGCGCCATGCCGATGAGCCGGCTGCTGGACTGCGGCATGGACTTCGCCGACGCCCAGGCGCTGTTGCGGCGCAGCAGCGCCGGCGAGGCCTGGGACCAGGTAGCCGAGGCGCTGGCGCTGGCGCAGCTCGACCGCGCCGCCGAGGCCGCGTCCGCCGGCTGCCGCGTGACGGCGACCGAGGCGCAGGCCGCCGCGCTGGCCGACCTGCTGTTCGCGCAGATGGCCTTCAACCAGGACAACCCGCGCAAGCGCGCGCTCTACGGCCAGTTGGTCGCGGCCACGCAAAGGCTGTGCGAATGGTCGGATGGCCGCATGGCGCGCATCGAAGTGCCATTTGGCCCAGGCCGGCTCATAGGCTGGCTGGTACGGCCCCGCGCCGCGCAGGCGCGCGGCACGGTACTGGTATTTGGCGGCCAGAGCGGCTGGGGCGTAGCTTACCTGCCCATCGCCCGCGCGCTGGCCCGGCGGGGCCTGGCAACGCTGCTGGCCGAAGGGCCGGGCCAAGGCGAGACACGCATGCGCCAGGGCATCCTGGTCGATGTCGACATGGAAGCCGCCTACAGCCAGTTCATCAGCGTCATCCTGAGCGACGCAACGCTTGGCGCGCCAGGCATATGGGGCAACAGCGTGGGCGGGCTGTGGGCGGCCCGCACCGCGGCGGCCGATGCGCGCATCCGCGCCTGCTGCATCAACGGCGGCCTGGCAGCCCCGACGCTATTGCCCTTCCGAACCTTCATTGAGCAGGCCGGCGCCATGCTGGGCACCGGTGACGAGGCAGCCATCGCCGGCAACTTCAGGCGCATGAGCTTTCGGCCCGGGCGCGACCGCATCGCCTGCCCGCTGCTGGTGCTGCACGGCGGCGCCGATCCCCTGGTGAAGCCGCAAGACCTGCAGCCCTTTCTGGATGGCGCGGACCATGCCGACACCAGCTTGCGCGTGTGGGCTGACGGCGAGCACACGCTCTACAACCATGCGGCCGAGCGCACCGCCTTCGTGGCGGACTGGTTTGCCCGGCGGCTCGACCGCGCCGGTCAGCTTGCAGCGAAATAACGCTGCACCAGCGGCGGCTCCTTGCCCTTGTGAAAGGCCAGCTTGCGGTCGCGCAGCGCCACATCGGCCGCCGTCACGCGGTCGAAGCGGCGCAGGTGCTCGGTCCAGGATTCGTCGACGATCTGTTCGAGATAGCGTTCCGGCTGGCTCAGGCTGTGCAGCAGATGCCAGGTCAGCGCGCCCTGGCGCATGCGGCTGCGGCGGCTCTCCTGCATCAGCTCCCTGAATTCGGCCGCCTGCGCCGGATCGATCAGGTACTCGATGGTCACCACCACGCGCCCGGCCTCGGGCGGTATGTCGACCACCGGCCGCTTGAAGGCCTTGGACGGACTCATGTCCTCCTCGATCTGCCGGTCCACCACCCAGCGCTGCACCACCAGCATCGACAGCAGGCCGGACGCGGCCGCCAGCGCCAGGCTGTCGCGCACGCTGAGCACACTGGCCACCTGCCCCCAGAGCGCGGCGCCCGCCGCGGTGCTGCCCATGATGAACATCAGATAGATCGACATGCCGCGGGCCCGCACCCAGTTGGGCAGCGACATCTGGACCGCCACGCTCAAGGTGTTGGCCGTGGAGATCAGCGCCATGCCGGCCAGCATCATGGCCGGCACCGCCACGTAGGCATGGGGTGCAAACGCCACCACCAGCGTGGACAGCCCCTGCACGATGGTGCCCAGCAGCACCAGCCGCTCCTTGGGCAGGGCCTGGCGCAGCCGCGGCAAGAATGTGGCGCCGATGATGGCGCCCGCGCCCATCGAGGCCAGCAGCAGCGTGAAGGTATTGGCGCCACCGCCGCCATCGCTGCTGCCGTGCAGGCGCTGCGCGGTCAGCGGCAGCAGCGCCATCACCGCGGTGGACTGCAGGAAAAAGCTCACCGTACGGGCCAGCACCGCATGCATGCGCGGCGACTCCTTGACGAACTGCAGGCCCACGCGCATGGCCGAGGGCAGGCGTTCGCGGCCCAGCGGGCTTTCCTGGTGCTTGCGCTTCCAGCGGATCAGCACCAGGCCCGAGACGACGGACAGCACCGCATTGAGCACGAACACCCAGGCACTGCCCAGGCTGGCGATGATGGCGCCGGCCACCAGCGGGCCGACGATGCGCGAGGCATTCATCGCCACCGCATTGAGCGCCAGCGCCGAAGGCAGGTGGTGCTTGGGCACCAGCTCCGGAATCAGGGCCGAGAACACCGGCCAGCGCATGGCCAGCCCGATGCCGTTGGCAAAAGTGAGCGCCAGCAGCAGCGGCGCGGTCATGCGGCCGGACAGCACCACCAGGCACAGCACCAGCGCCACGGCCGCAACCCAGAACTGGGTGACGATGAAATAGCGGCGCCGGTCCAGGATGTCGGCCAGCGCGCCGCTGGGCAGGCTGAGCAGGAACACCGGCAGCGTGGAGGCCGACTGCACCAGGGCCACGAGCACCGGCGAGGTGGTGAGCGAGGTCATCAGCCAGGCGGCCGCCACATCGTTCATCCACATGCAGGTATTGGCCGCCATCCAGATCAGCCACAGCATGCGGAAGGTGGGCGCCGACAGCGGGGCCCATACCGCGCCAGACGCCTTTTGCTCCTGCGCCTGCCTTGCGGTCTGGGCCGCGCCGGCCACGTCCTCGGCGCTCATGCCGGCAGGGTCCTCCAGCAAGGCACCGGGCTCGCGGCCAGTGGGCCTTTCGGCGGGCTCGGGCGTTGACACGGGTGAAATCGGGGGGCGAGCGCTGTGGTTCTGATCACCGGCCTGCGGCGATATGGACTGGGAAAGATGATCGTCGGCCATGAACCCGCATTTTGCGGGCAAAAAGACAGGCCGATGGCGACTTTGCCGCCCTCGGCCCTTGACCGATCCATCCCACTACCCGCTGGCCAAGCCATTTTTGCCGAACAGGCCCAGCAGCCCCAGCTGCAGCGACACCCGCGCCTTCACCGCGCTGAGGCTGCTTGCAGGGGGCGCCTCGGCGCCCGGCTCCCACTGCAGCGGCGGCCGCAGCGCCACCCCGGGCTCCAGGATCTGCCCCAGCGCACAGCGCGAGCTGCGCCACACCGGCACGCCTTGCCGGCGCGCCTGCTGGGCGCCAGCCAGCAAGGCCTGGTGCAGCGTGCCGTTGCCGGTGCAGGCCAGCACCAGGCCCTGCACCCCCGCCTGCAGCAAAGCGGTGAGCAGCTCGGGGCGGGCGCCCGCATGGCTGCCCACCACCTCGACCCAGGGCCAGGGCACATCGGCCTGCGCCAGCCGCTGCGCCGCCTGGGCGCCCCGGTAGCCCGGCGGCATGCCCACCGGTGTATCCGCGCACCTGCCGCCGGCCCAGCGCACGCCGCCGTTCTCCACCCAGCCGGCCGGCCCCTGCTCGCCCGAGCCAAAGGCCCGCAGCCGGTGCGGATGCATCTTCTGCACCCAGCGTGCCGCATGCACCTCGCCCTCGGCCACCACCACCACCTCGGGCAGCCATGCCGCGGCTGTGGCCACCGCCAGCGCATCGCGCAGGTTCTGCGGCCCGTCGGGCATCAAGGCATTGGCCGGCCGCATCGCGCAGGTCAGCACCACCGGCTTGGGCAGCCGGCCCAGGCACTCCTGCAGAAACCATGCGGTCTCCTCGATGGTGTCGGTGCCGTGGGTGATGACCACCGCGCGCACCTGCGCATCCAGCAGCGCGCTGTGGCAGGCCTGCAACAGCGCGCGCCACACCGCATCATCCATGTCCTTGCTGTCGATCTGCGCGAGCTGTAGCGCCTCGACCGGCGCCGCGCCGCCCTCCCCGCCCCAGCCAGGCAGGCCCTGCAGCAGCGCCTGCACCGACAGCTGGGCGGCCTGGTAATGCCCCGCATTCGCCGCATCCGGCGCCAGCCCGGCAATGGTGCCGCCGGTGCCGATCAGCACAATTTTTGATGGCATCTCTTGCCTCCGACAAAAAACTGGTTAAAAATACAGGTACTGGATTAATTCACAGTAAACACCGCGGCCCGATCCGCCTTGTATCGGCCGTCTGTATCGGCCATCTGCCAATGAACCGGAGATCTTATGCGAGACCACCTCAAGCTCACGGCGCGCCAACAGCAAATCCTGGAGCTGGTTCAGGACGCCATCGCGCGCACCGGCGCCCCGCCGACCCGGGCCGAGATCGCCACCGCGCTCGGCTACAAATCCGCCAACGCGGCGGAAGAGCACCTCAAGGCGCTGGCGCGCAAGGGAGCGATCGAGCTGGTCAGCGGCACCTCGCGCGGCATCCGGCTCAAGGCCGAGGCACTGCGCACCATCCAGGAAGCACAGCAGGCGCGCAACGGCATGGCCCCCGCGCGGGCTGCGCTGGCCGACATGGGCAACGAGATCGTGCAGCGCCTGGGCAGCCTGCTGCTGCCGCTGGTTGGCCGCGTATCGGCCGGCTCGCCCATCCTGGCGCAGGAGCATGTGGACCGCACCTATTCCGTCGAAGGCGGCCTGTTCGCGCAGCAGCCCGACTACCTGCTCAAGGTGCGCGGCATGTCGATGCGCGACGCCGGCATCATGGACGGCGACCTGCTCGCCGTCAAAGCCACGCATGAGGCCCGCAACGGCCAGATCATCGTGGCGCGGCTGGGAGATGACGTCACCGTCAAGCGCCTGCACCGAACCAAGGAAGGCATCGAGCTGCTGGCCGAAAACCCCGACTACCTGCCCATCGTCGTCCACCCCGGCGAACCCTTCGAGATCGAGGGCATCGCGGTGGGGCTGATCCGCAACACCATGCTGATGTAGCCCCGCCAGGCCGCCGCAGGTGGCGGGCGTTGTGGCGGTGCGCAAGCACCCCCAACCCTGCGGCAGCCATGCTTTTGCAATCCTGCCTGTGTTTTGACCACACTAGGAGATTCACATGCTGATTGCCGACGCCTTGCGCGCGCTGGTGCCGCTCGCCCGCCCTTTCACTGCCTTTAGCGCATCCGGCGCGCTATCCAGTGCCTTGCCCTGTGCCAACGATGAACGGCAGGCGCCCGCCCATGCCACCTGGCACCGCAGCGCGGTTGTGCACCGGCAGCCCGCCGGCGAGCAGCTAAGCCTGCTGGATGCCCCCGCGCCCGTTCACCCTGGCGCAGCGGCACGCCCGCTGGAGTTGATCCGCCGCCCCCGCCCCGCCAGCCAGCGCCCACGGAGCCAGCTGCTGCGTGGTGCCCGCATCGAGGCCGCGGTGTCGCACCTGGCCAGCCCGGTGCAGCAGCACAGCGCCGCGGCGGCCAACGATGCCTCGATCAAGATGTTCTGGGGCCATGGCAGCCCCCGCGCCGGCCGGCCAAGCGGCTGGGCCATCGCCGGCCGCATGGCCGATGTCTGCGCAGAGTTGGAGCGGCTGGAGCGGCTGGAGCGCGTGAGCTGAAGGAGGCTCAGCCGCCGAACTGCGGCGTGCGCTTTTCCAGAAAGGCCGATACCGCCTCGCGGTGGTCGGCAGTCTGGTGGGCCAGCGACTGGTAGGCGGCCGACAGCTCCAACAGCGAAGCCAGGCTCATGTGCATGCCTTCGCGGATCAGCTTCTTGGTCATGCGCGTGACCTGCGGCGGGTTGGCGGCAATCTCGTCGGCCAGCCGGTTGGCGGCCGCCAGCAGCTCCTCGTGCGGCACCACCTGCGACACCAGGTTCCATTGCAGCGCGGTGGCGGCGTCGATCATGCGACCGGTGAGCGACAGCTCGGCCGCGCGCGACAAACCGATCACCCGCGGCAGCAGCCAGGCGCCGCCGTCGCCGGGGATGATGCCCATCTTGATGAAGCTCTCGGCAAAGCGCGCCTTGTCGGAGGCGATGCGCAGGTCGCACATGCAGGCCAGGTCCAGCCCGGCGCCCACGGCGGGGCCGTTGACCGCGGCGATCAGCGGCACCTCCAGGTTGAACAGCGCCAGCGGCAATCGCTGAATGCCCTGGCGGTAGTCGTCGCGGATGCGCATGCCGTCCACCTCGCCGAAAGACTGCTCCTTCATCTTGCGGATATCGCCGCCGGCCGAGAAGGCCGGCCCCTCGCCCGTCAGGATCACCGCGCGCACGCTGCGGTCGGCGCTGATGCGGTCTGCCGCCGCCAGGAATTCCTCGACCGCGGTGTTGCCGGTCAGGGGATTGCGCTGCTCGGGCTGCGACATGGTCAGCGTCACCACATGGCCGCGCTGCTCGTACTTCAAGAATGCATTCACGATGTGCTCCTTAGGGTCCTGCAAGGGGTTTGCGCCGGAGCATACGCGCAAACACCGCGTTTGCCGCGCTATCAGCTGACACCGATTGCGTATGGCTCCCTCGCCTGTGCGTAAGCACCGGTTCAGCATTGCCGAAGTCTGACGTGTGGGGGACAGGCCTGCCGCGCGGCTATTCTTAGCATGCATGCCTGGGCGCACGGGCATACGGCCACGCGCCCCCACATTTTCCGGACCGACGACCATGACATCCCTGACACTCACCATGCACGGCGCCACCGCCTTGCTGACCCTGAACCGCCCCGAAGCGCGCAACGCGCTGGACCAGTCCATGCGCGAGGAGTTCGCGCGCCTGGTGCCGCAGCTGCGCGACGACCGCAGCGTCAAGGCCATCGTGCTGGCCGGCGCCGGCGGGCACTTCTGCGCCGGCGGCGACATCAAGTCGATGGCCCAGACCGTCTCCGGCAAGCAGGACGTGTTCGACAGCCGCAACCGCATGCTGGCGCTGCACAAATGGTTCGATGAGCTGCTGGACATGGAAAAACCCGTGATCAGCGCCGTCGAAGGCAGCGTCTTCGGCGCCGGCCTGTCGCTCGCGCTCAGCGCCGACTTTGTTTTCGCAGCGCCCAGCGCCAAGTTCTGCGTGGTGTTCAGCAAGATCGGCTTCATCCCCGACCTCGGCGCCATGTACCTCCTGCCGCGCCTGATCGGCCTGCAAAAGGCCAAGGAACTGGCCTTCACCGCCCGCGTCGTCGACGCGCAGGAAGCCCTGTCGCTGGGCATGGTCTACGAAGTGAGCGAGTCGAGCGTGCTGGAGCGCGCCCTGGCCTTCGCCGAGCGCTTCGCCAGCGCGCCGACCGAGGCCATCGGCATGACCAAGGTGGTGATGAACCGCGCCTTCGAGACCGCCCGCGACTCGGTCTACCAGCAGGAAGCCATCGCCCAGACCCTGTGCCGCGAAAGCGAATTCCACCAGGAGGCGATCAAGCGCTTCATCGCCAAGCAGCCGCCGCTGTTCCAGTGGTAAAAAGATAGCTTTTAGCGCTTATCCGTCAATGATTTCAAATACTTTTCATATTGAAATCGTTGACAGACAAGCGCTAGCAGCTATTGTTTCTGAAATCAAGCCACTGCCGGGCTGATCGCATCCAGCGGCCAGCGCGGCTTCACGTCGAAGGCATAGGTCTTGCTCGCCTGCTGCTGGCCGGCCTGCAGGCGCATCGCGGCGGCCATGGCGATCATCGCACCATTGTCGGTGCACAGTTGCAGCTCCGGATAGTGCACGCGGATCTGGCGCGCGGCGCAGGCCGCATCGAGCTGCGCGCGCAGCAGCCGGTTCGCGCCCACGCCGCCCGCCACCACCACGCGGCGCATGCCGGTCTGCGCCAGCGCCGCCAGCGTCTTCTTCACCAGCACCTCGACAATCGCCGCCTGCGTGGCTGCGGCCAGATCGGCCTTGCTGGCATCGAGCGCGGCGCCCAGCTTCTTGGCCTGGGTGAGCACCGCGGTCTTCAGCCCGGCGAAGGAGAAATCCAGATCGCCGCTGTGCAGCAGCGGCCGCGGCAGCTTGAAGGCATCGGCGCGCCCCTGTTGCGCCAGCCGCGACAGCTCCGGCCCGCCCGGATACGGCAGGCCCAGCACCTTGGCGGATTTGTCGAAGGCCTCGCCCGCAGCGTCATCGATGGTCTCGCCCAGGATCTCGTAGCGCCCCACGCCGTCCACCCGCATCAGCTGTGTATGCCCGCCCGACACCAGCAGCGCAACGAAGGGAAATTCCGGCGGATCGCTGCTGAGGAAAGGCGACAGCAGGTGCCCCTCCAGGTGGTGCACGCCCAGCACCGGCCGGTCCAGCGCCGCGGCCAGCGCGCAGGCCGTACCCGCGCCCACCAGCAGCGCGCCCGCCAGGCCCGGGCCGCGGGTGAAGGCCACCACGTCCACCTCGGGCAGCGCGCGGCCGCAGGACTCCAGCACCTGCCGGGTCAGCGGCAGCACGCGCCGGATATGGTCGCGGCTGGCCAGCTCGGGCACCACGCCGCCATAGGCACGGTGCATGTCGATCTGGCTGAACAGCGCATGCCCCAGCAGCCGCGGCACGGCGACGCCCTGCTCTGCCTGCACCAGGGCCACGCCTGTCTCGTCGCAGGAAGACTCGATTCCCAAAATCAGCAAACTCATGCCGCCAGTGTAAAAAATCCCCAATGCCCGGGCGTGGGCATTGGGGATCGGAAGGCGCGCGGCTAGCGCCGGCCGCCCAGCAGGCTGCCGCCGATCTTGATCAGATCGGCCAGCCCGCCGCCGCCCTGCGCGCCGCCACTGCCCTGGCCCAGCAGCGAGCCGAGGATATCGCCCACCACGCCGCCTTGCTGCTGCACGCGGTTTTGCTCTTGGCCCAGCGCGCTGCCCAGGTCGGACGAGTTCATGCCGCCGGACATGACGCGCTGCGCCAGGAACGACATCACGATCGGCGCCAGCATCTGCAGCAGCCGGCCGGCGTTGTCGCCCAGCCCGGTGGCCTGGCCCAGCTGGCCCGCGGCCTGGTCGTGCTGGCCGCCGAAGATATGGCCCAGGATGCCGTCCGAATCGGTCTGCGCAGCCTGCGGCGCAGCACTGGCTGCGGCGCCACCGCCGCCCAGCACCGCCCCGAGCAGGCCGCCCAGGTCGAAGCCGCCGCCGGAATGGTCGCGCTGCAGCGCGCCGAACAGGGCATCCGCCCCCTGGCCGCTCTGGGTGTTGTTGCCCAGGGCGCCCAGCATCATGGGCAGCGCCGCCGACACGGCGGACTCGGCCTGCGCGGTATTGGTGCCCAGGCCTTGCGCAATCTGTTGCAACGGCGCGCCCTGAAGCTGGGACATGAGTTCATCCACGAGCGACGGATTGGCAGACATGGTGTTTCCTTTCGAGTGAAGCTCCGGACCTCCGGAGGCATCGGCGCATGGTAGCCCCATTCGGTGACACCCCTGCGCCCTCCAAGGCAAAAATTCGTCAACCCCGCTGGCTACCCGCTCAGAACAGCGATTGTTGGCGGCTGTCCGCGCCCAGGCCTTGCCGCCAGGCGTCGAAGCCGCTCCAGTCCAGCAGCGTGCGCTCGCGGTTCAGGCCCAGCCGCCGGCAGGCCTTCTCGAAGCGCTGGCGCACCAGGTCGGCCCACAGGCCCTGGCCCTTCATGCGGTGGGCAAAGCCGCTGTCGTAGCTCTTGCCGCGCAGCCGGTCGGCATCGCTCACGCCATGCGCGTCGCGCACGCGCTGCATCACGCGCACCGCCCGGTCCGGGAAATGCGCCTGCAGCCACTGCTGGAACAAGGCGTTGAGCTCCCAGGGCAGGCGCAGCATGGTGTAGAACGCGCTGGTGGCGCCGGCGTCGCGCGCGGCCTCCAGCACCTGCTCCATGTCTTCGGTGATGAACGGGATCTGCGGCGCCACGCTCACGCCCACCGGAATGCCGGCCTGCACCAGCGTGCGGATGGTGCGCAGCCGCCGGTGCGGGGCGGCGGCGCGCGGCTCCAGCAGCCGCACCAGCCGCGCATCCAGGCTGGTGATGGTGATGTAGACCGCCGCGCGCCGCTCGCGCGCGGCCTGGGCGATCAGGTCGATGTCGCGCTCCACCGCGCTGCTCTTGGTGATCAGCGAGAAGGGGTGCGCAGCCTCGTGCAGCACCTCGATGATGCGCCGCGTGAGCCGCCAGTCGCGCTCGATCGGCTGGTAGCAGTCGGTGGCCGAGCCGATGTTGAGCGATGCGGGCCGGTACGAGCGCCTGGCGATCTCCGCCGCCAGCACCTCGGCGATATTGGCCTTGGCGACCAGGCGGGTCTCGAAGTCCAGGCCGGGCGAGAGGTTCAGGTAGCTGTGGTAGGGCCGCGCATAGCAATAGATGCAGCCATGCTCGCAGCCCCGGTACGGGTTGACCGAGTAGTCGAAGTAGATGTCCGGCGAATCATTTTTCTGCACCGCGCTGCGCACCTGCTCGGTGCGTACCTCGGTCTCCCAGGCCTGCGGCCCGGCCCACCATGCGGCGTCGCCATCGTCTGCGGGCGCGCCGTGTTCAGCAGCGCTTGCAGCCGGGCCACCAATGCGCCGCAGCGGCGCCCAGCCGTCGTCCGCCCGCTCGCGGGTATCGCTGGCAAAGCGGTGCTGCGGCCGGCTCACCGCGCCACGGCCCTTGATGGCCACGGGCGGTGCGCGAGAAGGCTCGGATGGCTTGGGTGGAACAGGCATGCGCCATGATACTGTTTTTATATACAGTATTCAAGAGGGTCCAGTGCCAGGCCATACCGGGGCTGTGGGCTTATCGCACTGGGGCCGTGCGATATTCGGATCGGGTAGAGTTAACGATTTTTCGCCCTCTGGAATCGTTCACCACCATGTCGACCAAACCCCATCTCATTCTTTCGTCGCTCGATGTCGATCGCCTGGAGGCCTTGCTCAGCCATCCGTCGACGCAGGCCTTCCCCGGCCGGGCGGCGCTGGAGGCGGAGATCGAGCGGGCGGACATCGTGGAGCCGCGGGAGATTCCCGACAACGTGGTGACCATGAATTCCACGGTGAGCTTCGACATCGCCGAGACCGGCAAGGCCTTCCAGCTCACCCTGGTCTACCCCAAGGATGTGGACGGCAGCACCGACAAGGTCTCGGTATTCGCGCCCGTGGGCAGCGCCCTGCTCGGGCTGTCGGTCGGCGACGAGCTGGCCTGGCCCACCGTGGGAGGCCAGGCGATGACCGTGAAGGTCACCGGCATCAGCTACCAGCCTGAGCGTGCCGGCGACTGGCATCGCTGAGCACGCCCGTATTTCCCCGGCACCGTGCCGGGCCCCTTCCCCAGCTTTCAAGCCTTATGTCCGCCTCCCTGCCCCCTTGCCCCCAGTGCAATTCCGAATTCGTCTATGCCGATGGCGTGCTGCTGGTCTGCCCCGAATGCGCGCATGAGTGGTCCGCGGATGCGGCGCCGCAGGCCGAGGAGAGCGAGCCGGTCGTCAAGGATGCGGTGGGCAACGTGCTGCAGGACGGCGACTCGGTCACCGTCATCAAGGACCTGAAGATCAAGGGCTCGTCGCAGGTGGTGAAGGTGGGCACCAAGGTGCGCAACATCCGCCTGGTGGGCGGCGACCATGACATCGACTGCCGCATCGACGGCATAGGCAGCATGCAGCTCAAGTCGGCTTACGTCAAAAAGGCCTGACCAGGCCTTTCAAAGCTACACCTTAAAGCCGGCTGCTCACCAGGCTGACCACCAGGCCGGTGCTCACAAAGCCCAGGCCCAGGCGCACCAGGTAGCGCCAGTTCGGCGCATGGCGCTCCACCACCCGGTACAGCAGGCTGCCGACCGCAATCGAGGCCGCGCAGGTGGCCAGCATGCCCAGCCAGTTCCACCCGGGCTGGGTCGGCAGCCAGTGCGACATGGCCGCGTTGGCCAGCAGGATCACCGAGAAGTGCACCAGAAAGACCGAGTAGGACATCTGCCCCAGCGCCAGCAGGCCGCGCACCGGCCTCCACTGGCGCCAGCGCATGCCGCCGGCCTGCCCGGCCCCGGCGCCTTCCGCGCGCATCGCCCATAGCAGGCCCAGCGCGGCGGCCAGTGCCACCGCGATGCGCAGGCGGAACTCCAGCTCCAGCGCAGCCAGGCCCAGCGCCAGCAGCAGCGCGCTCCAGGCCCAGGGCCGGGCGCTGCGCTGGCCCCAGTACGCCAGCATGCCCAGGCCGTAGGAGCCCATGAAGTAGAAGAACCACATGTCCCATTCGCCGTGCCGGTTGAAATACAGCAGCGACAGCGCGGTGGCCAGGATCACCAGGCCCTGCGCCAGCGTCAGGCCGTGCAGGCCGGCCCAGGACTGCGCTGCCGGCGCCCAGCGGCGCACGGCCGCCAGCAGCAGCACCACCGCGGCGAACAGCTGGAAGTCGATGGCCACGTACCAGACACCGGCGGACAGCGCCTCTTCGTGGGTCAGGTCCTGCAGCATCAGCACATTGGCGATCAGCTGGTGCCACGAGGGCTGGCCGGGTACCGAATCGTGCTCGAACCAGGGCCGCACCAGCGCCGCCGCCAGCACCGCCAGCAGCAGCGCCACCGAATACGGCGCCATCAGGCGCAGCGCGCGCTTGCCTATGCGCTCCAGGCTCCCGCCTGCACGCGCCAGACCCTGCGGCGCGAGGCTGGCGGCGGCGAGGTAGCCGCCCATCACCAGAAACACCTGTACCGCGATGCGGCCATATTCGGACAGCCAGGCGATCAGCCTCGGCGTCAGCTGCGCGGCCACGTCCGACATCGGACCATAGAAGGCCAGGTGGTGCCAGACGATGGCCAGGCAGGCCAGGCCCTTGAGCGCATCGATCCAGAAACTGCGGTTGGGATGGGGTGCGGAAACGGTCACTGCGGTCTTGCGCCGGAGGGCATTGCGCCTTCCAGCGGAACAAACAATCCTTTTGTAACGCAGCCGGCCCCGCGCCGGTTGACAGGCCGGGGCCGGCTCTCAGCTCCTGGGGGCGAGAATCACGCGCAGCCGGTCGGCCAGCACCTCGAAGCGCTGCACGCCATAGCCCAGGCCGTCGAGCAGCATCTTTTGCGATTCGGACAGCTGGTACAGCACCAGGTTGTCGAGCACCTGCGCGGCCAGCCGTGGCGCCTGGGCCTGGAACAGCGGCTGGTATTCGGCCGGCACGCCGTCGAGCTGCAGCTGCTGCACCGTTACCGGGTGCATGCGTATGGCCGCTCCGGGCCCGTCGAAGCGCAGCCCGAAATCCAGTTGCATGCGCCCCAGGTAGCGTGTGCCCCAGAGCTTTTCGGTCAGCGTCAGGTCCACCACGGTCTGCAGCCGGTTGGCCTGGGGCTGCAGCTGCACCTGCGCGCGCTCCAGCTGCAGCACCACCAGCCCCTGCCATGAGCGCGCCAGTGGAAAGCGGCTGCTGACCGCCTCCTGCAGCTGCTGGCGCGAGATCGAGATGCTGCGCTCCGCCTGCCGCGATGCGGCCTGCACCGGGCCGGCCGCGGGCAGGCAGGCCAGGACCAGCAATGCGCCCAGGGCTTGGCGGCGGACCATCATCACCCCAGCAGCTGCGCCCGGGCCTGGGCGTATTCCTTCTTCAGGCGCTCGGCGAACTGGGCCGCGGGCAGCACCGACTTCACCGCGCCAATGCCCTGGCCGCTGCCCCAGATGTCCTTCCAGGCCTTGCGGCCGCTGCCGAAGCTCATCTTGCTCGGGTCGGACTCGGGCAGGCTCTCCGGGTCCATGCCGGCGGCGCGGATCGACGGAATCAGGTAGTTGCCGTGCACGCCGGTGAACAGGTTGCTGTAGATGATGTCGTCGGAGCTGGACGCCACGATCATCTGCTTGTAGGCATCCGCCGCGCGCGCCTCCTCGGTGGCGATGAAGGCCGAGCCGATGTACGCGAAATCCGCGCCCATGGCCTGCGCCGCCAGCACCGCGCGGCCGTTGGCTATGCTGCCCGACAGCGCCAGCGGGCCATCGAACCATTCGCGGATCTCCTGCACCAACGCGAACGGGCTCTTCACGCCCGCATGGCCGCCGGCGCCGGCAGCCACCGCGATCAGGCCGTCGGCGCCCTTCTCGATGGCCTTGCGCGCGAACTTGTTGTTGATGATGTCGTGCAGCACCACGCCGCCCCAGTCGTGCACCGCATGGTTCACGTCCTCGCGCGCGCCCAGCGAGGTGATGATGACCGGCACCTTGTACTTGGCGCAGACCTGCATGTCGTGCTCCAGGCGGTCATTGCTCTTGTGCACGATCTGGTTGATCGCGAACGGCGCGGCCGGGCGCTCGGGATGCGCGCGGTTGTGCGCATCCAGCGCTTCGGTGATCTCGGCGAGCCAGTCGTCCAGCTGCTCGGCCGGGCGGGCATTGAGCGCCGGCATCGAGCCGACCATGCCGGCCTTGCACTGCGCGATCACCAGCGCCGGTGTGCTGACGATGAACATCGGCGAGCAGATCACCGGGAAAGGCACGCGCTGCAGCACCGCGGGGAGTCGAGACATAGGTATCCTTCAAAAACGGCTGCGGCGCCTTGCACCAAGGCACCGGCAGCTCCTGTTGGGTAGGGCAATCAGAAATCGTCGATCGCCAGCGCCATCACCGAGTCCCCACCGTGCAGCACCGCATCGCGCAGCGCCTGGGTGCGCACCAGGATATGGTCGCCGTAGAAACGAGCCGTCGCGATCTTCGCGCGCATGAAGCCCGCATCCTGTCCCGCCTGCAACAGCCGCTCGGCCGCCAGCAGCGCACGCCCCATCTGCCAACCCGCCACCAGGTTGCCGGCCAGCATCAGGTACGGCACGCTGCCCGCATAGGCGGCGTTCGGCTCGCCCTTGCCCTGCGCGGCCATGAAGTCCACCACGGCCAGATAGGCTTGGCGCGCGGCCTTCAACTGGTCCGCATAGGCGACGTTGCCTTCGGATGCGCGCAGCTCGGCCTCGGTCTGCTCGATCTGCGCGGCAATGCCCCGGGCCAGCTGGCCGCCGTCGCGCACGGTCTTGCGGCCCACCAGGTCGTTGGCCTGGATGGCCGTGGTGCCTTCGTAGATGGTGAGGATCTTGGCATCGCGGTAGTACTGGGCCGCGCCGGTCTCCTCGATGAAACCCATGCCGCCATGCACCTGCACGCCCAGGCTGGCCACCTCCTGGCTCATCTCGGTGCTGTAGCCCTTGATCAGCGGCACCAGGAATTCGTAGAAGGCCTGGTTCTGGCTACGGGTGTCGGCATCGGGGTGGTGGTGGGCCGCGTCGAACGCGGCCGCCGCCGTGATGGCCATGGCCCGGCAGCCCTCGGTGAGCGCGCGCATGGTCATGAGCATGCGGCGCACGTCCGGGTGGTGGATGATGGTGGCGCTGCCGGCCACGCTGCCATCCACCGGGCGCGACTGCACCCGCTCCTTGGCATAGGCCGCGGCGTGCTGGTAGGCGCGCTCGGCCACCGCAATGCCCTGCACGCCGACGGCATAGCGCGCGGCGTTCATCATGATGAACATGTACTCCAGGCCACGGTTTTCCTCGCCCACCAGGTAAGCAATGGCCCCCCCGTTGTCGCCGTACTGCAGCACGGCCGTGGGGCTGGCCTTGATGCCGAGCTTGTGCTCGATGCTGACGCAGTGCACATCGTTGCGCGCGCCCGGCGAGCCGTCGGCGTTGACCAGCAACTTGGGGCAGACGAACAGGCTGATGCCCTTGACGCCTTCGGGCGCGCCGGCCACGCGGGCCAGCACCAGGTGGACGATGTTGTCCGCCATGTCGTGCTCGCCGTAGGTGATGAAGATCTTGGTGCCGAAGAGCTTGTAGCTGCCGTCGGGCTGGGGCTCGGCCCGGGTACGTACCAGCGCCAGGTCGGAGCCGGCCTGGGGCTCGGTGAGGTTCATGGTGCCGGTCCACTCGCCGGTGACCAGCTTTTCCAGGTAGCGGGACTTGAGCTCGTCGCTGCCGGCGGTGAGCAGCGCCTCGATCGCGCCATCGGTCAGCAGCGGGCACAGCGCGAAGCTGAGGTTGGCGCTGTTGAGCATTTCCACGCAGGCCGCGCCGATGGTCTTGGGCAGGCCCTGGCCGCCAAAGTCGCTGGAATGCTGCAGGCCCTGCCAGCCGGCTTCGATGTACTGGCGGTAGGCCTGCTTGAAGCCGGGGGTGGTGGTGACGGCGCCATCCTTCCACGACGAGGGCTGGGTGTCGCCAGCGACGTTCAGCGGCGCGAGGACTTCCTCGTTGAACTTGGCGCACTCCTCGAGCACGGCCTGCGCGGTATCGAGCCCCGCTTCCTCGAAGCCCGGTATCTGGGCTACCTGGTCGATCCGCGCCAGGTGTTCCATCGCAAACAGCATGTCCCGCACGGGGGCCTTGTAGCTCATCGTTCGTCTCCCAAAAGTTCAAGCCATCCGGAGTTCTGGCAAAAAAAAGAGGCATCCAGCGGATGCCCCTTGTCGTGTGATTCGCCTCGCGGCGTATCTTACAGCTTGCTCACCATCTCCGGCACAGCGGCGAACAGGTCGGCCTCCAGGCCGTAGTCGGCCACCGAGAAGATCGGCGCCTCCGGGTCCTTGTTGATCGCCACGATGACCTTGGAGTCCTTCATGCCGGCCAGGTGCTGGATGGCGCCCGAGATGCCGCAGGCGATGTACAGCTGCGGCGCCACGATCTTGCCGGTCTGGCCGACCTGCAGGTCGTTGGGGGCGTAGCCCGCGTCCACCGCGGCGCGGCTGGCACCGATGGCGGCGCCCAGCTTGTCGGCCAGCGGGGTGATGACTTCCTTGAACTTCTCTTCGCTGCCCAGCGCCCGGCCGCCCGAGACGATGATCTTGGCGGCGGTCAGCTCGGGACGGTCGCTCTTGACGATCTCGGAGCCGACGAAGCTGCTCTTGCCCGAATCGGCCACGGCAGCAACGGTCTCCACGGCAGCGCTGCCGCCGGTGGCGGCTGCGGCGTCAAAGCCCGTGCCACGCACGGTGATGACCTTGGTGGCATCGGCCGACTGCACGGTGGCGATGGCGTTGCCGGCGTAGATGGGGCGCTCGAAGGTGTCGGCGCTGTCGACCTTGGTGATGTCGCTGATCTGGGCGACGTCGAGCTTGGCAGCCACGCGCGGTGCCACGTTCTTGCCGCCAGCGGTGGCCGGGAACAGGATGTGGCTGTAGTTGCCGGCGATGGCCAATACTTGCGCGGCGAGGTTCTCGGCCAGACCGTTCTTCAGGCTCGCGCCGTCGGCGTGGATGACCTTGGCGACGCCGGCGATCTGGGCAGCGGCGGCGGCAGCGGCGGCGGCGTTTTCGCCGGCGACGAGCACGTGCACGTCACCGCCGCAGGCCTTGGCGGCCGTCACGGTGTTCAGCGTGGCGCTCTTGATGCTGGCGTTGTCGTGTTCTGCAATAACGAGTGCGGTCATGTTCTTTTCTCCTGTACTGCGGCCTTAGATGACCTTGGCTTCGTTCTTGAGCTTGTCGATCAGGGTGGCCACGTCGGGCACCTTGACGCCGGCGCCGCGCTTGGGCGGCTCGGAGACCTTCAGGGTCTTGAGGCGGGGAGCAACATCCACGCCCAGGTCTTCGGGCTTGAAGGTGTCGAGCTGCTTCTTCTTGGCCTTCATGATGTTGGGCAGCGTCACGTAGCGCGGCTCGTTCAGGCGCAGGTCGGTGGTGATGACCGCGGGCACGCTCAGGCTCAGGGTTTCCAGGCCGCCGTCCACTTCACGGGTCACGTTCACTTTGTCGCCGGCGACTTCGACCTTGGAGGCGAAGGTGGCTTGCGGCAGGTCGGCCAGCGCGGCCAGCATCTGGCCGGTCTGGTTGGCATCGTCGTCGATGGCCTGCTTGCCCAGGATCACCAGGCCGGGCTGTTCCTTGTCGATCAGCGCCTTCAGCAGCTTGGCCACGGCCAGCGGCTGCAGCTCTTCATTGGTCTCGACCAGGATGCCGCGGTCGGCGCCGATGGCCATGGCGGTGCGCAGCGTTTCCTGGCACTGGGCCACGCCGCAGGAGACGGCGATCACTTCGGTGACCACGCCCTTTTCCTTCAGGCGCACGGCCTCTTCCACGGCGATCTCGTCGAAGGGGTTCATGCTCATCTTGACGTTGGCGATGTCCACGCCGCTACCGTCGGACTTCACACGCACCTTGACGTTGTAGTCCACCACCCGCTTCACCGGTACCAATACTTTCATGAAGTGACTCCTCAGTTTTTGTCCGAAAACGAAACCATGGGTGGCTTCAGCTGCCCGCAGGCAAGCGTGAAAAAACCACCCACCACCATATTGCTGGCCCGCATCATCGCACAACCGGAAGCGGAGTTCTTTCCAAATTCGTTAACCGCCCGCTCAAAATTCTTGAAACGCCTGTTAGATATTTTTGGACAGTTCCGCCCCCTGGAAATGCACTACTCGCTGCGGAAACGGGATGTCTATTCCCTGCCGGCGCAGCCCTTCCAATACCGCTATGTTGACTGCCGAACGTACGTTAACCTGACCATTGGCAGGGTCACTGATGGAGAAGTTCAGGCTGAACTGCAGCCCGTCGGGCGCGAAATCGACCAGGTAGGCAGCCGGCTCCGGCGTGCGCAGCACCCGCGGCTGCGACAGCGCGGCCTCGATCAACACGCGCTGCACCGTGGCCACGTCGCTGTCCGCGCCGACCACGATATTGGTGCTGAGGCCGAACTTGAGATCGGCGGCCGACAGGTTCTCCACCCGCTGGGTGATCAGCGATTCGTTGGGCACGATGGACTCGCGGCCGTTGCCCGCACGGATGATGGTGTAGCGCGTGCGGATGTCGGTGATGCGCCCCTCGAAGCCATCGACCCGCACGTTGTCGCCGATGCGCAGCGCGCGCTCCAGCAGCACCAGAAAGCCGCTGACATAGTTGGACGCGATCTTCTGCATGCCAAAGCCCAGGCCCACGCCCAGCGCGCCGCCCAGCACCGACAGCGCGGTCAGGTCCACCCCCACCGCCGACAGCGCGAACAACAGGCCCACCGTGAGCAGCACGATGCGCGTGAGGTTCATCGCCATCTTGCGCATCGACAGATCGGCGATGGTCTCGTCGATGACCCGCTCCTCGAAGGTGGCCGACAGCCATAGCACGGCAATGATCACCAGGCCTACCGCCAGCAGGCCCTCGACCACGCCCAGCAGGCTCATATTGGTCTTGCCGAAGGCGAACTGGATGGCGTTCATCTCGGCCATCACCTCGGGCAGCACGCCCAGGCTGCCCAGCACCGCCACGGCCCAGGCCAGCCACGAGAAGATGCGCTCGATCAGCCGCGCCGCCGTGGAGCGCGGAAAGGTCTTGGCCAGCACCCGCGCCACCAGGCGGATCACGGCCAGCGACAGCAGGATCTGCACCGCCAGGCGCAGCACGAAGACGCTGGTGTAGTGCTCGGCAACCGCGCGGGCGATCACGGTGAACCACAGCGCCAGCAGTGGAAACAGCGCCCCTTCCAGCACGCTGCGTCCCAGCCAGACCGAGGGCTTGGCCGCATCGTGGCGCGGCTGCACGGCGCGGGCCACCCCATAGGCCAGCAGCAGGCTGGCCGCCAAAATGGCCAGCTCCAGCAGCGTATTGGTGCTGCGAAAGTCGTGAATCAGCTTGTCGAGAAAATCCATCGGATGATTGAAGCGCTATGAGTCCAAAGTGAAATCATAGAACGTCTCGCTCCCACCGCCTTCGCCGGGCCTCGGCGGCCTGCGGCGCCAATGCAAACGGGCCGCACAGCGGCCCGTTTGCAATTCCACGGATGCGCGGGGCTCGCGCCCCGCGCATGCATCATCCCGGCTGGCCGCGGCGCGCCTGCATGCGCACCCCGAACACAGCCACCAACATGCCGAGCAATGCGAGCATCCATGCATTCAGTGCCGGGACCGCCTGGGTCGTCCCCGTTCCCGTCAGCTTGTTGGCCACGGTAGCCTGGCTGCCGCTAGCGGCGATCGGCTGCGTCCACTGCGTAATCTCAGGCGCCGCCCAGCTATAGCCATACAGCTTTGGCAGGGAAGCCTGATCTTCGCTGACCGTGCAGAACGCGCCCTCGGGGATATTGCCGAACACGACTTGCCCACTGGCGCTGCTGCTGGCCGTCACCTTGGCCGTAGAGGCCGGGGTGATGCCGGTCACGGGGTTGCCATCCATGGTGCAGGCCACGGCGATCGGGAAGCTGCCGCTATAGCCCGAAGGGCCGCCGCTGAGGGTCTTGGTCACCGTCAGCGTGGTCATGCTGAGCGGCGCAGGCGTGTTGGTGATAGTACAGGCAATGGCATCGCCTTGCTGCAGCTTGACCCCCGTTGCCAATGCCGCGGCGCTGGTGATCGCCGAGACATCCGTGGGGCCGGTATTGGTACATGCCACCGACTGCGTATAGCGGGCCAGAGTGGTGCCCGAGCCCGCCGCCATGCTTTCGCTGCCGCCATAGCTGGTGCCGATGTCACCGACAACACTGGCCTGCACTGCCTGCACGCCCGTGCTGGCTCCCGTGGTCGTCACACTGGGGGTGCTGGTCTCACCGGCCTTGGGCGTGCCCGAGATCGTCAAGACAAACTGGTCCGCGGGCATGTTGCGACGAGCGATGCTCTTGCTCAGGCTGAAAGTGGGCGGCGGCAGCTTATTGTTGACCACGCTGATCGCCGTCACCGCGGCATTGCTGCCATCGTCGTTCAGCGTAATGCCCGTCAGCGGGTTGGTCGATGCCGCCGTATCCAGCGCATAGCCTGCTTTCGGCGTTTCGGTCACGCTGTACTGGCATTTCGCGGCCTTGGTGCTATCGGTAAAGACCGGCAGGTTGAAAGCGAGCACGCCAGTTGCATCGGTCGTGCCCGTCAACGTCAGATTGCTCAGATCACAGCCATTCGTCGAGGCAATGGTGAAGGTGAATCCATCAAGCGTCCCCGAAGGCTTGACCGACTTGGTGATCTGCAGCTTGCCGGAGGCCATCACGCTCAATTCCGCCGACGTATAGCAAGCCTGGCTGCCAGCGTGGGTGTTGGCCGGGTCTGCACAAGCATTCGCACCACCTGCCACATTGCTCTGCGGCACCGCGTTGAAATACGTGCCGATCACATTGCTCGTGCCGGCAGGCACCACCACCTGGAAAGTCACATCGCAGAAGGTGGCCGGTGCCGCAGAAATTCCGCTTACCTGAACCGAATCATTGCTGGTGCCTGCGACCACCGCGGGCGTTCCAGTCAGGCTGCACCCCGCCTTGGGAAGCAGCTTGACACTGCCGGGCACGACTTGCCACGGCGCGTTCGGCGGCACGAAATCGCCGGCCGGAACCGCGATCGGATAGGTATTTGCACCAACCACATCGCCATAGCCACCTGCCGGGTTGATCTGGTCAAACACATTGATGCCGGTCACCGTGCCATTGGTCGCATTGGTCAGCCGTAAAGTGACCGTCGCAGGCTGGCCCACGGCCACTGCAGCCGGAGCAATGCTCTTGGTGACCACCGTACCGGCAAGAGTGGCCAGCGGTGCGCTCACATCGCTCGGGTTGGTCACTTTTTCCACCGTGGTCACGGTGCCCTTGGGTATCACGTTGTTCAAGGTCACCGTGCTGGTGGTCTCCACCCGCGCCGTGATCGTGCAGGTGCCGCCGGGCGCCATGGTCATGCCACTGACCTGAATGCCTGCCGTGCCGTTTGCCACCACGTTGGCGTTGGTTGCCGCCCCTGGGGCCGTGCAGCTGGCAGTCAGCGCCGGATTGGCAGAAAGGAACATGCCTGCAGGGAAGGTATCGGTCAGCGACACATTGTTCAGTTGCTCTCCGCGTGCCGACTGGTTGTTGATCAGTGTCAACGTCATCACCGCGTACTCACCCGTCTTGACCGTCGTCCGGTCAAACTGCTTGGTCAGCGTCAAGGCCAGATCTGTCACCGTCAGCGTGGCGGTGTTGGATGCAGCGAAATTGGTGATGGTCTTGCCCGCAGCGGTTCCACTGACCGCATTCGCCGCAATCGTATTGGGATAGCTGCCGTTGATGTCGCCAGTGACATCGATGCTCACCACGCACTGACTCGGAGTGGCCGGCGATCCGGCCAGCAATGTGATGCCGCTGAAAGCCAGCGTGGTGCCACCCGTCACGCCCGGGTTGCTGGCGGGGCCCGCAGCAGGGCCGCTGCATGAGCTGAAGCTGGGGTTGCCGCCGCCCGGCGCCACCTGCATCTGGCCGCCGGCGGATCCGGCCGGCAAGATATCCTGAAAGCTCACGCCATCGATCTGCTGGGCGCTGTAGTTCAGCAGCGTGATCACCATGCGCGACACGCCGCCAGACCCGATTTGCGGCGTCTGGAAGCTCTTGCTCACCTGCAGCGGACCCAAGACCGTAAGGGAGCGGTTCGTCACCGCCTCGCCCAAGGCCAGGCTGGGTCCGTTTTGCGGCGAGGTGGCAGTGGCCACAATGCCTTTGTTATTGCTGGCCCCATAAGGATTGGACGAATCGCTTGGCTGGAGAATGCTGTTGCGGTATGTGCCATAGACCGATTCCGGGGGCGTGGCGCTGGCATCCAGCACCACAGGGAACGAAATCATGCAGTAGCTGATGGTGCCCGGGTTGACAGCCCCATTCACCGCCCCGCCAAAAGTGGCATCGAAATGCGTAGGCGAGATATTCGGCCCCAATTGGATATTCATGGCCGAGAGATCGCACTTCGAATTTCCGTTGTACGAAAAAACCTGGATATCGCTGGCGCTGAATCCGGCCGGCAAGCTCAAGATCTTGCCGCTGTTGTTGGCATCGCCCGTTTCGTTCAGGTCGTCCTGCACGCGCCATTGCGTCAAGCCCGTATAGGAGTACTGGTTGGCCACATAGGTGTTGACATAGGCCACCACTGCACCCGGCGTTGTCGGAGCCAACACCGTCAGGTTGTACGAGCCCCCATTGTGGGACCAGCAATTGCGATCGGTCGCGGGACAGAATAGTTTGTCGACCGGTAGCGACAGCGCTGCTGGCGTGGCCCCAGAGACCGTGACGCTTGCCGAGACGTCATGGTCAACCGCGGTTTGATCGGTTTTCGCCTGCGGACCATTCGGGGCAGTACCATAGACCGTATTGGTCAGCACGCCACCCGAAGGAACGGCATTCATGCTGATCCACAGCGTGATCTGGCATGAGCCCAAGGCTGGCACCGTGCCGCCGGTGACGGCCAACTGCGTATCGCCGTCCAAAGGAAGGCTGCTGCTGGCGAATCCACAGGTATTTTGCTGCACCGGGCTGCCATTGACTGCGACCAGGCTGAACAACGGTACGCCGCCCTCCACAGGAAAGATGTCCGTGATCTGCGCACCGGTCTGCGGGGTCTGCAGATTGTTGTACAAGGTCAGCGTGAACGTGATGGGTGGCCCCGGGGCATAGACCGTGCCTGCATTGAAGCCCTTGGCCAATTCGAGCGCATTCTGCACACTAAGCCTGGCACTCACATCCGCCCCAGGCGTGACCGAAGGCCCAGCCGAGGTATTGGTGACCTCCGCGGCCTTGATCGTGTTGGGGATCGTCCCCTGAAAGCCCGCGGCTGCCTGGACTCCCGCGGTCACCGTGCAAGTGCTGCCAGCGGTCAGCGTCAAGGCTGGCAGCGACACCGTCTGCCCCGATACGGTGGCATTGCCAGATGGGCCCCCGTTGTTGCAAGCATACGTAGGCGTGCCCACCAACGACAAATTGGCATCCAGCGTATCGGGCACCGATACCCCAGCGATATCGAAATTGTTCGGGTTTCCGACACTGAAGGTCAACGTCGATTCGCCGCCGATCGTCACCGTTGCAGGATTGAAACCCTTGCTGAGCCCCATACGGCTCGGCGTATTGACGACCACCGAGGCGGAAACATCGCTGGTGGACTGGTTGGTCACCGCCACGCCGCCAACGGTGCCGCTGATCGAGCCCGAAGCCACCGTGGCGTTGTAGTTGCCGGGTGTCTGCGAGGTCAAGGTATAGACCAGCGCGCAATTGCCGCTCGTGCCGCCGGTCACACCGGGAACGGTCAAGCCCGACACCGAGAACGAAGTAGCACCCGCCATCGGAAAGCTGGGTGAGCCGCCACAGGTGGTAGAGGTACCCACAATGCTGAATCCCGCCGGCAAAGGCGTGTTCGCAATTGCCGTACCCGTCGACGCATCGGTATTGTTGTTGATCAGCAGCACCGTCATTTGCGTCGTTGCGCCGGGATTGAACGACACGGGGCTGAATGTCACCGTATCCGTCAAATCCACCACGGCAGCCAATGCGCTCAACGGCAAGACAGCCGCCGCGAACAGGGCTCCACGCAGCCATCGCCCACCCAAAGAAGGCCGCGAGCCGCCCCTGGACGGCCAAGAGGCGGGCAAGTACCGCCCTTGTTCCGGTTTCATCGCAAGTTCCTCAGAAGTTATTTGTAAAGTAGTTCTTAGCAAACAGGTGCTTCTTTGGAAGTGCGCTGATGGCGGCGGCAAACCGGCGGATCGCGGGCAGACCCGGGCCTGCCTCAGCTTTAGCGCACTTGCATCACATCTGTCCTAGCCGCGCCAAGATTATCCCTGGCTATCAACAAAGAAAATAACATTGCGAAACACAATCTTCATCTATTGTCAATTTCCATGGATTCATTCACAAATCACATGCTTTCCATTGGAATTAGCAACTTTCTGTTGGCTATGGAAGTGGCGCCGGCAAACACCCCAGGCCCCGCAGGCTGGCCTCCACCGCGGCATCGAGCGGCGTATGCGGCTCCTGGCCCAGCAGCGCCTGCAGGCCGCCGCCATCCAGGCGCAGCGGCTCATTCCACAGGTAGCGCATCTCCAGCAGTTCGCGCAATGTCGGCATGAAAGGGGCCGCCAGGCGCAGCTGCCACCACGGAAAGGCCAGCGTACGCGGCGCCATGCCGTGGCGCCGGGCCACCCGGCAGATCGCAGCCGCCATCTCGGTGCCATCCGCATCCCAGTGCCCGGCCATGTGAAAGCGCGCAAAGTGCGGCAGCGCGTTGCGCCGCTCCAGCAGCAGGCGCATGGTGCGCGCCACATCGGGCAGGTACGACCATTGGTGGCCTACGCCCCGCCGCCCCGGCAGGCGCACGGTGCGCAATGGCCTGCCCGGCTGCAGCAAGCCCTGCGAGAACCAGCTGTTGCCGGCCCGCGGGCCGAAAAAATCCCCGGCCCGCACGATGATGGCGCGCGCGCCGCGCGCGCTCGCCTGCTGCAGGCGCTGCTCCAGCGCCACACGGATCGCGCCCTTGCGGGTCAGCGGCCGCTGGGGCGCATCTTCCTGCAGCAAGGGGAAGGCATCGGGCCCATAGTTGTATACCGTGCCCGGCAGCACGATGGTGGCCTTGCCGGCAATGGCGGCGGCAATGGTGTTGTCCACCATCGGCAGCACCAGCTCGGCCCAGCGCCGGTAGCCGGGCGGATTGACCGCATGCACGATGACGCCGCAGCCGCGTGCCGCCGCCAGCACGGCACCTGGGTCCAGCGCGTCGCCGCCCAGCCAGCGGATTCCGTCCTGCAGCACCGGCGGCCCGGCAAGCCCTCGCCGCAGCGCCCGTACCGACCAGCCCGCATCGCGCAACTGCCGCGCGATTTCGCCGCCGATGCCGCCGGTGGCGCCCAGCACCAGCGCCGTCCTGCCCTCGTCCGTTCGATCCTGCCGTTGAATCATCGCCTGCCCCTGTTCGCTGAAAGTGATGCATGGCACGTATTCTGGGAAGCAGCGAGCAAAAAAGAAATTACCTAAAGCAACCCAATGTCCATACATTTATGCATGACCTCAAACCGCATAGGCTGGGAGCTGTACCGGAGCTTCCTGGCCGTACTCACGGAAGGCTCGCTCTCGGGCGCGGCGCGGGCACTGGATATCACCCAACCCACCGCGGGGCGGCACATCGCCGCGCTGGAGGCCGCCTTGGGCCAGCCGCTCTTCACCCGCTCACCGGCCGGGCTGCTGCCCACCGAGGCCGCACTGGAGCTGCGCCCCCATGCCGAGGCCATGCGCCACGCGGCGATGGCCCTGGAGCGCGCCGCCGCCAGCCCCGGCGGCGGCATCGCGGGCACCGTGCGCATCTCGGCCAGCGAGGTGATGGCGGTCGAGGTCTTGCCGCCGATACTGGCGCGCCTGCGGCATGCCCACCCCGGACTGAAGATCGAGCTGGCAGCCACCAACCGGGTTCAGGACCTGCTGCAGCGCGAGGCCGACATCGCGGTGCGCATGGCGCCGCCCGGGCAGGACGCGCTGATCGCCCGCCGCATCGGCGCCATCGAAGTGGGAATGCATGCGCATGCCGACTACCTCGCCGCCCATGGCACTCCTGCCAGCCTGGATCAACTGGCGGGCCATGCACTGATCGGCTTCGACACCGAGACCCCCTACCTGCGCACCGCGCGCGGCCAGCTGCCGCTGTGGCAGCGCAAGGCCTTCAGCCTGCGCGCCGACAGCGACCTGGCCCAGCTCGCGCTGCTGCGGGCCGGCTGCGGCATCGGCGTCTGCCAGGCCCATCTGGCACGCCGCGATCCCGTGCTGGTGCGGGTCTTGCCCGGCTGGAGCATGCGGCTGGAAACCTGGGTCTCCATGCATGAGGACCTGCGCCGCAGCCCCCGCTGCCAGGCCGCGTTCGAGGCCCTGGCCAGCGGCCTGGCAACGCTGCTAGCCCAAGCCTGAGCGCCAGCGCGGCGGGCGCTTTGCGGCAAAGGCCTGCGCGCCCTCCTGCGCATCGGCATCCATCATGTTCGCGGCCATGCATTGGCCCGCCAGCTGGTAGGCGGCCTCCAGGCCCAGCTCGCGCTGCTGGTAGACCAGGGCCTTGCCCATCTGCACCGCGGCACGGGGCTTGGCGACGATGGCGCTCACCAGCCGCTGCAGCTCGGCATCGAGCTGCCCGGGCTCCGCCACGCGGTTGAGCAGGCCTTGCGCCCGGGCCTCGTGGGCATCGATGAACTCGCCGGTCAGCAGCATCTCCATCGCGGGCTTGAAAGGCATGTTGCGCACCAGCGGCACGCTGGGCGTGGCGCAGAACAGACCGTACTGGATGCCGCTGGTGGCAAAGCTGGCGTTGCTGCTCGCCACGGCCAGGTCGCACTGCGCCACCAGCTGGCAGCCGGCGGCCGTCGCCATGCCTTGCACCCGGGCGATCACCGGCACCGGCAGCCTGCGGATGGACAGCATCATCTTGCTGCAGCGCTCGAACAGCCGCTGGTACCAGGCCTGGTCGGGATGGGCCGCCATCTCCTTGAGGTTGTGCCCGGCGCAAAAGGCCTTGCCTTCGGCGGCCAGCACCACCACGCGCACGCCCTCGTCGCGCGCCAGCGCATCGAGCGCGCCCTGCAGCGCCCGCAGCATCTCGTCGCCCAGCGCATTGAAGCGCTGGGGATCGTTCATCGTCAGCGTGACCACGCCGCGCTCGTCGCGCTGCTCTCTCAAGATGGCATCCATCGCATCACTCCTTCGGTTATCCAAGTCCATGCGCACGCCCTTCAAGGGGAGAAACTGGCACCGTCCCATCAGCGGACGCCGAGCAAGGGCCGCCCCGCAGCGAGGGCGTCGTCCCCCTCCGGCGCGAAGCGCCAGCGAGGGGGAAGGAGCGCCGCGACACAGGGGGTGTCTTACAAATCCGCCAGTACCCGCACATGGGCCTCCACGCTGGCGGCCAGCGGCCCCATGACGTAGCCGCCCTCCAGGCACGAGACTATGCGCCCCATGCAAAAGCGCCGCGCCACATCCTTGATGCGGTGGGTGATCCAGGCGTAGTCGCTCTCCGTCATGCCGAGCTGGCCCATGTCGTCGTCGCGGTGCGCATCGAAGCCCGCGCTGATGAAGATCATCTCGGGGCGGAAATCCTCCAGCCGCGGTATCCAGTGCATCTCGACGATCTCGCGGATCTCCATGCCCTTGGTATAGGCCGGCACTGGAACGTTCACCATGTTCGCGGCCGGGTGCTTGTCGCCACTGAACGGGTAGAACGGGTGCTGGAAGATGCTCACCATCAGGATGTGCGGATCGCCCGCGCAGATATCCTCGGTGCCATTGCCGTGGTGCACGTCGAAATCCACGATGGCCACGCGCTTGAGCTGGTGCCGCATCAGCGCGTACTTGGCGGCCAGCGCCACGTTGTTGAAGAAGCAAAAGCCCATCGCCTGGTTGCGCGTGGCGTGGTGCCCGGGCGGGCGCACCGCGCAGAAGGCGTTCTCCAGCTCGCCGCTCATCACCGCATCGGTGGCGGCAAGCGCCGAGCCGGCCGCGCGCAGCGCCGCATCCCAGGTGAACTCGTTGACCGAGGTGTCGGTGTCGAGCATCAGCGTCGTCGGACCGCCCACCGCCTTGTTGTCGGCCGCCAGCTGCGACATGCCGCGCATGGCCGCGATATGCAGCCGCTCGTGCGCCAGCTCAAGGTCGGACACCGTGGCCCGGGGCGCGTCGCGGCGGTCCAGCGCATCGCCCACGCCGGTCATCAGCAAGCGGTCCTCGATGGCATCGAGCCGGCCCGGGCACTCGGGGTGGCCGGGCCCCATGTCGTGCTTCCAGCAGTCGCGGTGGGTGAAATAACCTGTCCTGCTCACCGTCATCATCTCCGTTGTTTTATTTGTCGTTTATGGTTGCGCCATGCAAGCGATGCAAACCATCACCCGACTACTGGACCAGCTTAACACGGCTATCGTCGGCAAGCCGGCTCAAGTGCAGGACTGCGTGACTTGCCTGTTGGCCGGCGGCCACCTGCTCATCGAGGACGTGCCCGGCGTGGGCAAGACCACGCTGGCGCATGCGCTGGCGCGCACCCTGGGCCTGCAGTTCGCCCGCGTACAGTTCACCGCCGACCTGATGCCCAGCGACCTGAGCGGCGTGTCGGTCTACGAGCGCGGGCGCGAAGGCTTCGTGTTCCACCCCGGCCCGGTGTTCACGCAGCTGCTGCTGGCCGACGAGATCAACCGCGCCAGCCCCAAGACGCAAAGCGCCCTGCTGGAGGCCATGGAGGAAAGGCAGGTGACGGTGGAAGGCGCCACCCACCTGCTGCCGCAGCCCTTCTTCGTGATCGCCACGCAGAACCCGCAGGGCCAGCTCGGCACCCATGCGCTGCCCGAAAGCCAGCTCGACCGCTTTCTGATGCGCATCTCGCTGGGCTACCCCGACGAGGCGGCCGAATTCCAGCTGCTGACCGGCCATGGCGGCCAGAGCCACCGCGATCTGGTGGACCGGCTGCCGGCGCTGCTGCCGCAGGCCGAGCTGCAGCGGCTGCAGCAGCAGGTACTGGCGGTGCGTACCAGCGATGCGCTGATCCGCTACGTGCAGGCGCTGATCGCCGCGACCCGCTCGGGCCAGTGGTTCGCACAGGGGCTGTCGCCGCGCGCCGGCATCGCCCTGGTGCGCGCGGCCAAGGCGCAGGCACTGGTCGCCGGGCGCGACTATGTGGCGCCGGACGACGTGCAGGCCATCTTGCCGCAGGTGGCGGCGCACCGCCTGGTGCCGGTGGGCCACGCCGGGCGCAGTGCGCCGCAGCAGGTGCGCGCCATGCTGGACAGCGTGCCGCTGCAATAGGCATGGCCGCTGCCTTCGCTACCACCTCTTGCTCGCGCTGGCGCCATTGGCGCGGTTGGTGGCTGGCACGGCTGCCGCGCAGCGACCAGCACCACATCGACCGCGGCAACCTCTACCTGCTGCCCACCGGCGCCGGCTGGATGCTGGCGCTCACCTTGCTGGTGTTGCTGGTGGCGAGCATCAACTTCCAGCTCAATCTCGGCTACCTGCTGAGCTTTGTGCTGGCCGGCTGCGCGCTGGCCTCGGTCGCCGTAGGCTACCGCACGCTGCTCGGCCTGTCGCTCCGCGCCCCGCCGCCCGCAGCGCAGTTCGCCGGGCAACCGGTACATTTCGCGCTGCAATTGCACAATGCCGCCGCCCGCAGCCGCCATGCCGTTGCCTGCGCCATGCGCGGCAGCGGCGAGTGGCACCTGGCGGACCTGGCTGCATACGGCCAGGCCAGCCTGCAGCTGGCAACGCCCCCGGCGCAACGCGGCCTGCACCCGCTGCCGGCGCTGGTGGTGGAAACGCGCTTTCCGCTCGGTGTCTTCCGGCTGTGGAGCGTATGGCGGCCGGCCGGCGAGGTGCTGATCTACCCGGCCCCGGAATTGCGCCCGCCGCCCCTGCCAGCCGCCCTGCCGTCGGGTGAGGCGCATGCCGCCCGCCACGCGCCAGCCGGCGACTTGGACGGCGTGCGCAGCTACCGGCGCGGCGATCCGCGCAAGCTGGTGCTGTGGAAGAAAGCGGCCACCGCGCTGGCCAGCGGCTCGGATGCACTGCCGGTGCGCGACAACCAGCAGCTGCTGCCACAGCAGCTGTGGCTGGACGAGCGCGATTGCGGCTTGGCCGAGCGCGAGGCCCGCTTGTCGCGCCTGGCCGCCTGGGTGCTGCAGGCCGAGGCCGGCGGCTGCCGCTTCGGCCTGCGCCTGGCCGCGCAAGTCATTCCGCCCGGCCAGGGCGCCCTACACGCCCAGGCCTGTCTGCGGGCCCTGGCGCTGGCCTGAGCGATGCCGCAGGCCCGCGCTTTCGCCCCGCCCATCGCCAAGCTGCCGCGCGATGTGCGCGATACGGTGTTCCTGCTGTGCGTGCTGGCCTGGATCATCCTGCCGCAGCTGGGCAGCCTGCCCGGCTGGGCCGGCGTGCTGGCGCTGGCCATGCTGCTCGGGCGCGGCGCTATCGCGGTACGGGGTTGGCGCCTGCCCGGCCGCTGGCTGCGGCTTGCGCTGCTGGCCCTGGTGCTTGGCCTGGTGCTGGCCACCTTCAAGACCGTCATGGCTCCGGCGGCGGGCGTCACGCTGGTGGTGATGCTGCTGGCGCTCAAGACGCTGGAGCTGCGCAGCCGGCGCGATGCGATGGTGATCTTCTTCCTTGGCTTCTTCACCATGCTCGGCAACTTCCTGCATTCGCAGTCGCTCTTGACCGCGCTGGCCATGCTGCCGGGGATGCTGGGCCTGCTCACCGCGCTGATCCTGGCCCACATGCCGGTGGGCCGGCCCGCGCTGGCGCAGGCGGCGGGCCTGGCGCTGAAGATGATGCTGATCGGCGCGCCGCTCACCGTGGCGCTGTTCCTGCTGTTTCCGCGCATGGCGCCGCTGTGGGGCATGCAGTGGGGCGACGGCGCGGGCAAGACCGGCCTGTCCGAGGAGATGGAGGTGGGCAGCCTGGCGGCGCTGGCCATGGACGATGCGATCGCCTTGCGTGTGCGCTTTCTCACGCCGGGCAAGCAGCCGCCGCCGCTGGGCGTGCTGTATTTTCGCGGCCCGGTGCTGAGCCATTTCGATGGCCGCAAATGGAGCGCCGCGATCACGCAACGCGCCGAGGCGCCGCCCAACGCCGGCAATCTGCAGCTGCAGGGCGAGCCCATCGCCTACGAGATGACGCTCGAAGCCAGCAAACGCCGCTGGCTGTTGCCGCTGGAGCTGATGACCGAGCCGCCCGCCCTGCCCCGCGGCCGCAGCCTGGCTGGCGCCGACATGCAGTGGCTCAGCAGCCAGCCGTTCAACGAAGTGACCCGCATCCGCATGCACAGCCACACCGGCTACCGCTTCGGCATGCAGGCCAGCGCGCAAGAGCTGGCGCGCAACCGCCAGCTGCCGGCGGGCTCGAGCCCCCGCACCCGGGCCTGGGTGCGGCAGCTGCAGGCCGAGCTGGCCTTATCTCCCGAGTCCGGGCTCGAGCCCACGCAGGCGCTGGTCGAGCGGCTGCTGGCGCAGCTGCGCAGCCAGGGCTACCGCTACACGCTGGAGCCGGGCCGCTACGGCCCGCAGGCGGCGGATGAATTCTGGTTCGACCGCAAGCAGGGCTTTTGCGAGCACATTGCCTCGGCCTTCGTGATCGCGCTGCGCGCCGCAGGCGTGCCGGCGCGCATCGTGACCGGCTACCAGGGCGGCAGCAGCAATCCGGTGGATGGCTACTGGACGGTGCGCCAGGCCGATGCCCACGCCTGGGCCGAGGTGTGGATGGGCAGCGAGCGCGGCTGGCTGCGGGTGGATCCCACCGGCGCGGTGGCGCCCGGCCGCCTCGGCTCGGCGCAGCGCCTGGCGCTGCCGCAGGGGGTTTTCGGCATTAGCGTCACCAACCCGGTCGCGCTCGGCCTGCGGCAGCAGCTGCGCGCGTTGTGGGAGGCGGCCAACAATGGCTGGAACCAGTGGGTGCTGAACTACGCCCAGCGCGAGCAGATGAACCTGCTGCGCGCCTGGGGCATGCAGGCGCCCGGCTGGCAGGACCTGGTGCGCCTGCTGGCGGGGCTGCTCGCAACCGCGGCGCTGATCGCCTGCGCCAGCGTGCTGTGGCGCCGCCGCCCGGCGGACCCCTGGCTGGCCCTGCTGCAGCGCGCCCGCGTCGAGCTGGCCCGGCGGCAGGTCGAGCTGCCGGCCAGCGCCACGCCGCGCGCCCTGGCCCAGCGGCTGCAGGCGCTGCACGGCGAGCGGGCGCAGCCCTTCGCGGCCTGGCTGCAGGCCATGGAGCGCTTTCGCTATGCGGGCCAGCCGCATGGCCCCGGCGGGCTGCGCGAATTGCAAAAACAGTTCAATGCCCTGCCCTGGAACACGCTGCCGGGCCCCGGCCGCAAGGTATAAAGCGGTATGCATGCCCTTTTGAAGAAAACTCTTGTTTTTATAGCTGCCAGCGCTTGCTGCACCTTGGCCAGCGCGCAGAAAAACCCGAATGCCGCCAGCAGCTACGCGCAGCGCGACGAAGCCCAGGCCTTCGTCAACGAGGTTGCCGCGCGCGAGCGCATCGACCGCGGCTGGCTGCAGGCGGCCATCAACCAGGCCCAATTCAATTCCCGCGTGCAAAGCCTGATGACGCCGCGCACCGGCCCGGCCGGCGTGAGGAACTGGCGCGCCTACCGCGGCCGCTTCGTCGAGCCGATCCGCATCCGCGCCGGCCTGCGCTTCTGGCAGGACAACGCGGCCACGCTGGAGCGGGCCGAAAGGGAATTCGGCGTGCCGGCGGAAATCATCGTCGGCATCATCGGCGTGGAAACCATCTACGGCCAGCAGATGGGCGGCTTCACCGTGGCCGATGCGCTGGCCACGCTGGCCTTCGATTTTCCGGCCAGCCACCCGAAGGCGGCCGAGCGGGCCGCCTATTTCCGCCGCGAGCTGGAGCAGTTCCTGACCAATGCCTACCTCACGCGGGTCGATCCCTTCGAGGCCAAGGGCAGCTATGCCGGCGCCATGGGCATACCGCAGTTCATGCCGTCAAGCTGGGCCGCCTATGCGGTGGACTACGACGGCGACGGCCGCATCGATCTTTTCAACAGCCCGGTGGATGCGATCGGCTCGGTGGCGAACTATTTCGTCAGCCATGGCTGGAAGCGCGGCCTGCCCACCTACTACCGCGTGCAGGTGGACAGCAGCCCGCAGCAGCTGGCAACGCTGCTGGCGCCCGATATCAACCCCAGCTTCAGCGCCGCCGAGATGCTGGCCAACGGCGCTGCCGTGCAGGGCGAGGGCAGCGCCAGCGCCGGCCCGCTGGCGCTGATCGAGCTGAAGAACGGCAGCGATGCCGCCAGCTATGTGGCGGGCACGCAGAACTTCTATGTGGTCACGCGCTACAACTGGTCGAGCTTCTACGCCATGTCGGTGATCGAGCTGGGCCAGGCCATTCGCCAGGCACGCAGCAGCGGCGTGCTGCCCGGCGCCGAGCCGCAGCCCGCCACCGAGGTGGACCCCAGCAATGCGGTTGCCGCCGGCTATGCACAGGCCTGGCGGCGCAGCAAGGCAGCCGGCGCCGCGCCAGCCGCAGCGCCGATCATGCCGGCTAATTGAGGTCTTGCACGATGGCGCGGTTGCGCCCGGCGTTCTTGGCCTGGTAGAGGATTTCGTCGCAGCGCTCAAGCAGCCACTCGGGCCGCTTGGCGCTGTCGTAGCCGGCCACCACGCCGCCGCAGCTGATGGTGAGCATGGCGCTCACCTCCGACTTCTCGTGCGGTATGCCGAGTGCATGCACGGCTTCGCACAGGCGGCCGAGCACCGTCTGCAGCGCGATGCCCGAAGGCAGCATCAGCACGAATTCCTCGCCGCCGTAGCGGGCAATCATGTCGTAGGGCCGCTGGGCCGCCTTGACCAGGGTCTGGGCCACGCGGCGCAACACGTCGTCGCCGGCGCCATGGCCGTAGAAGTCGTTGAAGCTCTTGAAGTAGTCCACGTCGATCATCGCCAGGCCCAGCGGCATGCCTGTGCGCACCGTGTGGCCGCAGGCCCGCACGAAGGCCTGGTTGAAGGCGCGGCGGTTGCTGATGCCGGTCAGCGCATCCTGCATCGACAGGCGCTCCAGCTCCTCGCGCTGGCGGGCCAGCTCCAGGTGGTTGCGCACGCGCGCCTTGACCAGCAGCGGGCGCACCGGCTTGGCGATATAGTCCACCGCGCCCAGCAGCAGGCCGCGCTCCTCGTGCGCCTCCTCGATCTGGCCGGTGACGAAGATCACGCCGATGTTGGCCGTCTTCTCGCTCGACTTGAGGCGGCGCAGCACCTCGTAGCCATCCATATCGGGCATGGAGGCGTCGAGCAGGATCAGGCTGATCTTCTCTTCGGCCACGCGCTGCAGCGCCGAGGCGCCGTCCTTGGCCAGCACCACCCGGCATTCGTCCTTGAGCAGCTCCGCAAGCGCGGTGCGGTTGATGCGCTCGTCATCCACGATCAATACCGTGGGCAGATCGGCAACCACCATCACTGCTCCCTCGCAGCGGCAGCGGCCGCCGATTCCAACGATTGGCGCAGCTGGTCCAGCGCCTTCAATGCCTGGGGCAATTCGATATCCTCATACAGCACCCGCACCTCTTCGAGCTGCCCGGATGCGGGGTGGTCCTTCAGTTCATGGGCCAGGTCGGCGAGCAGTGAAGTCGCGGCATAGTCGCCCTTTTGCATCAGCGGCTCGGCCCTGGCGATCAGGGACAGCGCCCTCGCGGTGTCCGCGCCGGCCACCGGCTGGCAGGCCTGTGCCGGCAGTTGCTTGGCGGCCGCGCTGGCCTGGCGTTTGAGGCGGTCGCTGATGGCTTCGAGCACCGCGGTCAGGTCGGCGCGGAAGGTGAAGGCCAGGCGCTCGATCGCGGCCGCATCGCCCCGGTTGGCCTGGCGCTCCAGCGCGTCGGCCGAATGGGTCAGCGCCTTGGCCTGCACATAGCCGGCCGCGCCCTTGACGAGATGGGCCAGCGCCTCGACGTTCTTGCCGTCCTGCGCCGCCACCGCCGCATCCAAGCGCTGCGGCACGTCGGCAAAGTCGCGCACGAAGCCATGCAGCAGGCGCTGCATGCGCTCGCGGTTGCCGCCCATGCGGTGCAGCGCGGCATCGAAGTCCACCGGCCCCTGCTGGTGCGGCGCGGGGCGGGCGGATGCATCCGCCGCGGCGCAGGCCGCGGCCGGGCCCGGCCTGCGGCCCTGGGCGGCATCGCCCGCGAAGATGTCGATCAGCGTCTGGTACAGCAGGTGCTCCTCGATCGGCTTGGACAGGTGCGAGGTCATGCCGGCGCGGATGGTCGCCTCGCGGTCCTCGGCGCGGGCCTGGGCCGTCAACGCGATGATGGGCAGATCCTGCCAGGCCGGGTTGCGGCGGATTTCGCGCGTGGCCGTCACGCCATCCATCTCGGGCATGTGCATGTCCATCAGCACGGCGTCGTAGTCCTTCATCTCCAGGCAGCGGATGGCCTGGCGGCCGTTGACCGCCGTGTCGACCTTGACGCCCGCCAGCACCAGGAAATCGCTGGCCACCTCCAGGTTGAGCGCATTGTCGTCCACCACCAGCACCTGCTTGCCGCCCAGCATGCGGCGCATGCTGGGCGTGAGCACGCTGCGCACCTGGCCCGAGGTCTTGAAATGCCTGGCATGCGTGCGCGGGCCCGCCAGCACGTCTTGCACCGTATCGAACATCACCGATTCGGTCACCGGCTTGACCAGGATGCCCTGCAGCCCCGCCGAGGCGACCTGGCTCAGGATTTCGTCGCGGCCGTAGGCGGTGACCATCAGCACCGCGGGCACACGCTCCTGGCGGCTGTCCTGGCGGATGCGGCGGGTGGCCTCGATGCCGTCCATCTCCGGCATCTGCCAGTCCATCAGGACCAGGTCGTAGGATTCGCCCCCCTGCGCCACGGCCTCGATCTGCGCCAGCGCATGCCGCCCCGAATCCACGCAGTCGGCCTGCATGCCGAAGCTGCTGATCATGTCGGACAGGCTTTCGCGCGAGGTGGCGTTGTCGTCCACCACCAGCACACGGTAGCCGTGCAGCGACCGGATCTTCAGCGCCATGTCGCTTGACGGCTGGCCCAGCTCCACGGTGAACGAGAACAGGCTGCCACGGCCGCTCTCGCTCTCGACGCGGATGCCGCCGCCCATCTTCTCCACCAGCTGCTTGCAGATGGTCAGGCCCAGGCCCGTGCCCCCGTAGCGGCGCGAGGTGCCGCCATCCGCCTGGTGGAAGGGCACGAACAGGCGGTCCATCTGCTGCTGGCTCAGGCCGATGCCGGTATCGCGCACGCTGAACTGGATCTGCCAGGCGCCGTCCGCGCGCTCGGCCAGCAGGTTGGCGGACACCACCACCTCGCCGGCGTCGGTGAACTTGACCGCATTGCCCACCAGGTTGATCAGCACCTGCGACAGGCGCAGCGGGTCGCCGCGCAAGGCCCGCGGCACGTCCGGCGCGATCGCGTACACGACCTCCAGCCCCTTTTCGTCGGCCCGCAGCGAGGTGGCGTTGGAGACGGCTTCGAGCACCTGTTCGAGCTCGAAGTCGGTGTCGTCCAGGTCGAAGCCGCCGGCCTCGATCTTCGAGAAGTCCAGGATGTCGTTGATGATGGACAGCAGCGCGCGGGTGGAGACATCGATCTTTTCGAGGTAGTTCTTCTGCCGCGGCGACAGGTCGGTCTGCAGCGCCAGCCGCGTCATGCCCAGCACCGAGTTCATCGGCGTGCGTATCTCGTGGCTCATGTTGGCCAGGAAGTCGGCCTTGGCCCGCTCGGCCAGCTCCGCGGCCTCCTTGGCCTGGCGCAGCGCCGACTCCACCTCGTGCTGGCGGGTGATGTCGAAGATGATGCCGTCCCAGATCAGCCCGCTCTTGACCCTGCGCGGCGCCGAGCGGATGCGCAGCCAGATCAGCGAGCCATCGGGGCGGCGCAGCCGGAAGTCGCATTCGAGCAGCCTCTGCGCCGCAGTGGCCTCGCGCGATGCGCCCAGCAAGGCCGGCAGGTCTTCCTCGTGCACCGCCTTGAACAGCAGCGCCGGATCGTCCTGCAGCTGCTGCGCCGCTATGCCCACCAGCGCCTCGATGCCGCCGCTGATGTAGTGCACGCGCAGGTCCTGGCTGCGCACCAGGCCGCCCCGCCCGATCTCGGGGTTGACATAGCTCAGCTGGTACAGCGCGCCGCTGGGCAGGCGGTCGGCCAGCGAAGCCAGCTGCGCACGGGCCTCCTCGCGCTCGCTCACGTCCTGCACCGTGCCGGTCACGCTCGTCACCTGGCCGCTGTCGTCGCGGATGCCCTTGGCCCGCACTTCGGCGGCGAAGGTGCTGGCGTCGGTGCGGTAGTGCTCGAACGCTATCGCGAACTCGCCGCCCTGGGTGGCGCAGTCCTCCAGCCCGGCCTTGACCTTGCGGTAGCTGTCCTCCGACATCACCGAGGTCAGGCGAGCAAGCGTTACCTCCTCATCCGGCGCGAAGCCCACGATCTCGCGCAGCATGTCGGATACGGAGAAAACCTGGCGCTGGATATCCAGCGTCCACGAGCCCATGCGCGCCAGGCGCTCGGCCTGCTGCAGGCTGTCGAAGCTGCTTTGCAGCTGCCGCTCGGCGCGGTGGCTCTCGGTTTCGTCCACCATGACGCAGATCAGCCGGTCCGGCGCCTGCCCCAGCCCGGCCACATAGCGGGCCGCGGCCGACACCCAACGCATGCCACCATCCGGCCGCACGATGCGCAGCTGCACCCGCTGCGCGCCGCTGCCGCGGCGGATATCGCGCACATGGGCATCCCAGGCCGCCCGGTCCTGCGGGTGCACCTGCCCGAGTACCGCGTCCCAGCCCAGGGCGGCGCCGGCCTGCAGGCCAAGGATCTCCAGGCCCTGGGCATTGCAGAGCACGGCCTGCGTGTCCAGGTTGACGTCCAGCACGCCCAGCGCACCCACGTCGATCGCCAGGGCCATGCGCTCGCGCTGCAGCTGCAGCTCCAGCTCGGCCTGCTTGCGCTCGGTGATATCGTGCGCCACGCCCATCACCGCATGCACGCGCCCCTGCTCGTCGCGCAGCGGACTGCGGGTGGTCAGCAAGGTGCGCATGCCGCGCACGGACGGCACCACTTCCTCGACGGTCAGGCTGTCGCCGGACTGCAGCACCTGCAGGGTGCCGCTGACGAAGCCGGCCGCGACCCCATCGGGGAACAGCTCGAAATCGCTGCGCCCGATCACCTCGTCGGCGCCGCGCCCCAGAAACCGCTCGCCGGCCCGGTTGAACAGCAGGTAGCGGCCCTCGGGGTCTTTCACATAGATCACGTCCGCCGCGCTGTTCAGCACCCCTTGCAGCGTGCTCGACAGATCCTGCAGCTGCGCGGTGCGCGCGGCCACGCGCTGCTCCAGGTCGGCGTTGAGCTCGCGTATCGCCTGCTCCGCCCGCTCGCGCTCGGTGATGTCGCGCGCCAGCCCCATGAAGAGCTTGCGCCCGCCCACCTCCACGCAGGTGACCACCACCTCGACCGGAAACAGGCTGCCGTCCTTGCGGCGATGCCGGCTTTTCACCACCATCGAGCTGCCGGGCTGGAAATCCCTGAACAACTGCAGCTTCTGCTGCGCCGTCATGCCGATGGAGACATCGTGCACATGCAGGGCCAGCAGTTCCGCCCGCGAATAGCCCAGGCTGTGGCATGCGCGGTCGTTCACATCGATGAAGCGCGCCTGATCGTCGTGCAGGAAATAGTCGTCGCCCGCGTTCTCCACCAGCAAGCGAAAGCGCTCTTCGCTGGCCTGCAGCCGCGCACGGGTCACATGGTTGGTCACCAGGTCGGCCCGGTTGCCATGCAGCAGCACCAGGTGGTCCTCGATATCGTCGCGGATCTGCACCAGCAGGCGCTGCTCGGCATCGCTGAACGCCCTGGGCCGGTCGTTCAGCGCGTCCAGCACGCCAAACAGGCTGCCGCTGGGCCAGTACACCGGAATGCCGATATAGCTCTGCACGCCATAGTTGGCATCTTTATGCTTCAAAAAGAAACCAACGTCACCACAAGCATCCTTGCATACCAGCTTCTGGGCCGCCACCAGCTCTTGCGCGAATGGCGGCGGCTGCGTGGCCACCGGGCCGGCCTCCAGCCTGTCGGCCGCCGGCCCGGCAGCCGCCATCAGGCTCCAGGCACCGTCCTGCAGCCGCAGCACCCGCGCCGCCGACAGCTGCAACAGATCGGCATAGTTGCGCAACAAACCCTGCCAGCGGTCCAACAAGCCGGAATGGATTTCCGGAAAATCTTCATGCATGCATCCAACTCCTGGGTACCGATGGAAGCCGCGCACAGGCTGCGGCGCAAGGCTCCCGAAAACTCTGCAAATCGAACAAACGGATTTATAGCCTAAGCTGATTCATACATGCACGCTATTGGCTAATCAATTCTCCGTGAAGGCAAAGAAATTTGGTTTTTGCATCGTCGCCCCTGCAGGCCACCCATGGCGGCGGCACGGGCATCACCCCGCCATGCGGCGCCGAAGCCACGCCTCGGCCCGCTCCAGATCGGCCACGGTGTCGATATCCATCTGGATGCCTGGGTCGTCCAGCTCGATATCGGCGACCTTGTGCGCAGCCCGGCTGGCCCGCACGATCGCGGATGCGCCGGTATCCCCGCTCAGTGCGGCCAGCGCCTCGAAGCATTGCGCGCCGAACCCCACCGGGTGACCCTGGCGCCCTTGCCACCATGGCACCACCACGGGCTGCGCGGCGAGCGCCTGGGCAACCCGCCGCAGGCTTTCAGGCCGCACCAGCGGCAGGTCGCCAGGCAGCACCAGCCAGCCCGCGGCCTGCGCGCTGGCCCGCACGCCCATGGCGATCGAATCCCCCATGCCGGGGCTGCCCTCTCGCGGGCGCACCAGATGGGCGGCCAGCCCGGCGGCCTGCACCGCGCCCAGCACATGCTGCAGCACCGTGGCACCGCCCAGCAGGGCATCGAGCTTGTGCACGCTACCGCCCGATGCACGGAAACGCTCGCCGCGGCCGGCGGCAAGAACGATCACCACGATGGATTCGAAGGGCATGGAAAACGCAGGTGTGGCTGGGGTCTCCGAGTGTAGCCGCCGCCTACCGGCTCACGGAGAGCCTGTCGGCCAGCCCCACCAGCTGCACCAGGCCGGGGCCGATCTTCTGCAGCAAATCCTTGCCGCGCACCTGCAGGCCGGGTACGGCGCAGTTGAACAGCAGGCGCCGAGGCCCGTAGGCGATCCGGGATGCCACGCCCACCGCCAGCACGCCAAAGCCGCTGTCGCCCAGATTGACCGCAAAGCCGCGGCTGCCGTAATGCTCCAGGCTCTCCCGGGCGGCATCGATGCAACGCGCGTATTCCTGCGGCCGGTCGCGGCGCGCACGGCGCAGGAACTGGCCCTGCTCGGCAGCCTTGAGCTGCGCCAGGCCGGCGCGGCCCATGGCCGTCTCCAGCACGCTGCGCACCGCGCCCACGCCGGGGCGCTTGAGCGTGCCGTCCTGGTAGGTGCAGGTTTCCACATAGACCACGTCCATGTCCATGACGACGCCGACCGACACCGCCCCCTGCACCTGGTCCGCCAGCGCCTGCATGGGCAGCCGCAGCTGCCCCAGCAGCGGCGTGTTGATGACATAGGGGTAGCCCAGCGCCACCGCGGCGGGGCCGACGAAATAGCGGTCCAGGCGCTCGTCGTGGTCCAGGTAGCCCATGGTCTGCAGGCTGCGGCACAGCCGCGACACCGTGGGCCGGGGCAGGCCCAGCCGCCGGGCCAGCTCGCTGTTGGCATGGGGGCGCGGATCGCTGACGAAGCACTGCAGGATCATCAGCCCCTTGGCCAGGGTGCCGGAAAAATAGGGATCGTCGGCGCGCACGCGGCGCACGTCGCGCTCGTCCCTGAACTGGTAGGCGGGCAAGGCGGGGCTCATGCGGCGATTGTGACGGCGGGCACGATGGATTTGAATCTGTATTTCAATATTTGAAACCATGTTTCAGCTTTGCCCGCCGGGCTTTTTACAGTGCGGGACATGATCAAAGACCCCAACCGCCTGCAAGCCCTGGTAGCCGACATCCGCAGCTTCGTGCGCGAACGCTGGCATCCGCTCGAAAACCAGATCGACCTCGAAGACGATATTCCAGCCGCCGTGGTCCAGGAACTGCGCGACAAGGGCTATTTCGGCTGGAGCATTCCCGAGGCCTACGGCGGCCTGGGCCTGAGCACGGAGGAGCTGGTGCGCTGCGCGTTCGAGCTGTCGCAGGCCTCGGTGGCGCTGCGCGCCCGCGTGGGCACCAACACCGGCATCGGCTCCGAAGCCCTGGTGGCCGACGGCACCGAGGAGCAAAAGCAGCGCTGGCTGCCGCGCATGGCGCGCGGCGAGCTGACCGGCTGCCTGGCGCTGACCGAGCCGGATGCGGGCTCGGAGGCCTCCAACATCCACACCAGCGCGCGCCGCGAAGGCGATCACTATGTGCTGAACGGCACCAAGCGCTTCATCACCAACGCGCCGCTGGCCGACGTCTTCACCGTGATCGCCCGCACCGCCGGCGGCAGCTCGGGCAGCGACGGGCTCACCGCCTTCCTGGTGGAGCGCGGCGCGGGCCTCTCCACCGGCCGGCCCTACCGCAAGATGGGCCAGGCCGGCTCGCCGGTGTCGGACATCCATTTCGAGAACTGCCGCGTCCATGCCGAGCAGATCATCGGCGGCCGCGAGGGCCAGGGCTTCAAGACCGTGATGAAGGTGCTGAACAAGCAGCGGCTGCACCTGGCCGCGCTGTGCACCGGGCCGGCGATACGCATGCTGGAGCTGGCGATGGAGCATGTGGGCCGGCGCGAGCAGTTCGGCCAGCCGGTCGCCAGCTTTCAGCTGGTGCAGGCCATGATCGCCGACAGCCGCACCGAGATCTTCGCCGCGCAATCGATGATCCTGGAGGCCGCCCGCGCCCGCGACCGCGGCGAGGAAGTGGCGCTCACGGCCTCGATGTGCAAGTACTTCGCCTCGGAGATGTGCGGGCGCGTGGCGGACCGCGCGGTGCAGATGTTCGGCGGCGCGGGCTATGTGGCCGACTTCAGCCCCATCGAGCGCTATTTCCGCGATGTGCGGCTGTTCCGCCTGTACGAAGGCACCAGCCAGATCCACCAGCTGAACATCGCCAAGCTGGCGCTGCGCGAGCACGGCGCCGCCTGAGCACCAGTGCCGCCTGAATGCCGCGGCGCCGATTCCCCGTACCCCCCAGAAGGAGACAAACCCTATGCCACACCCGACCGCCCCACGCCTTGCCGTGCTGGCCCTGCTGTGCGCCGCCAGCGCGGCCGCCCAGGCCGGCTACCCCGATCGGCCGATCCGCCTGATCGTCCCCTTCCCCGCCGGGGGCAGCACCGACCTGGTCACCCGCGCCATTTCGGTGGGGCTGGGCCAGGCCCTGGGCCAGCCCGTGGTGGTGGAGAACAAGCCGGGCGCCGGCAGCCTGGTGGGCTCGGAGATGGTGGCGCGGGCCGCGCCGGACGGCTACACCCTGCTGATGGCCGGCCTGAGCAATGTGTTCCTGCCCTATGTGCACCAGCAGCTGAAGTGGAACCCGCTCACCGACTACGAGTACATCGGCCTGGTGGCGGACCTGCCCAATGTGATCGCGGTCAATGCCCAGACGCCGTACAAGACGCTGGCCGAGCTGGCGGCGGCCGAGAAGGCCAGGCCGGGCTCGCTGTCCTTCGGCTCGGCCGGCGTGGCCACACCCTCGCACCTGGTGTGCGAGATGGTGAACCACCAGCTCAAGCTCCATATGCAGCACCTGCCCTACAAGGGCAATGCGCCGGCGGTGAACGACCTGATGGCCGGCCATATACCGGTGATGTGCAACAACCTGGGCGGCACCCTGCCCTATATGCAAGGCGGGCAGATCCGCATCCTCGCGCAGACGGGCAAGGCCCGCTCCGCCGCGGCGCCGGACATCCCCACCTTCGGCGAGCTGGGTGTGCCCGGCCTGGATGCCGGCCTGTGGATGGGCATCGTCGCGCCCAAGGGCACGCCGGCCCAGGTGGTCGCAGCCGTCAACCAGGCCCTGGCCAAGGTAATGGCCCAGGCCGACACCCGGGACAAGCTGGCCCGGCTGGGCGCCACGCCGCTGCCCAGCACGCCGGCCGCATTCCAGCAGCGCATCCGGGATGACCGCAAGGCCTGGGAGCCGGTGCTCCAGCATGCCGACCTGAAAGGCAACTGATGGACGCGCAAGGCTATCCGCTGCAAGGCGTGCGCATCCTGGACATGGCCACGGTGCTGGCCGGCCCCTTCTCGGCCACGCTGTGCGGCGACCTGGGCGCCGAGGTGGTGAAGCTGGAGCTGCCGCAGGGCGGCGACACCCTGCGCAGCCTGGCGCCGGTGCACGAGGGCCATTCGCTGTTCTGGAAAACCGCGAACCGCGGCAAGCAGGGCATCTCGCTGGACGTGCGCAAGCCGCGGGGCCGGGAGCTGCTGCTGCGGCTGATCGGCGGCTTCGACGTGCTGGTGGAGAACTTCCGCACCGGCACCATGGACCGCTGGGGGCTGGACCTGGCCACGCTGCATGCGCACAACCCGCGCCTGATCGTGCTGCGCGTGACCGGTTTCGGCCAGACCGGCCCCTATGCCCAGCGGCCCGGCTTCGCCCGCATCTTCGAGGCCATGAGCGGCTTTGCCCACCTGAGCGGCGAGGCCGGCGGCCCGCCGCAGCACATGAACTACCCCATGGGCGACGTGGTGGCCGGGCTCTTCGGCGCATTCGCGATCGCGGCCGCGCTGGCCGAGCGCAATGCCCGGCCGCGCAGCGAGCAGCGCGGCGTGGAAATCGACCTGTCCGCCACCGAGGCCCTGCTGCGCCTGCTCGACCCGCTGGCGGCGGAATTCCAGTTCAGCGGCCAGGCGCGCCAGCGCGCCGGCTCCTGCGCCACCTACACCGCGCCGTCCAATGTCTACCAGACCCGGGACGGCGCCTGGATCACCGTGGTGGCGACCGGCGATGCGATGTTCGCGCGCCTGTGCGCGGCCATGGGCCGCGGCGAGCTGGCCGCCGACCCGCGCTTTGCCGACAATGCCGCGCGCATGCGCAACCTGCAGGCCCTGGACGGCACCGTGGCGCAATGGTGCCGCAGCCGCGGTTTCGAGGCGGTGCAGCAGGCGCTGTCGCTGCACGCCATTCCGTTCAGCAAGATCTATTCGGCCGCCGACACGCTGCAAGACCCGCATTTCGCGGCGCGCGGCAGCTTCATCGCGCTGCAGGACCCGGCGCTCGGCCCGATCAAGGCGCCGGCAACGGTGCCGCGCTTCAGCGGCCGCACCCCTCCGCAGCCGTGCGTGGGCCCCGAGACCGGCCAGGACAATGCCCGCATCTACCAGGCCCTGGGACTGGACGAGGCCCAGCTCGAACAGCTGCGCCAGGCGCGGGTGATTTGATGCGCCAGCGCTGCATGCCGATTCGCCTTCAAGGCGATAACTGCGCTGCTTCGCCTTGCCGCATGCCAATACGGTCTGCGGCTTCGTGCCTGGTTCCGGCTGCGAATGCCAAGCGGCTTCAATCCCGCGCGTCCAGCCGCCACCAGCGCGGCAGCAGCGCGCGCACCTCGCGGCGCCGGTAGCGGTCGTCGATCAGCACCACCACGCCCCGGTCGTGCTCGCCGCGGATCACGCGGCCCGCGGCCTGCACCACCTTGCGCAGCCCGGGGTAGAGGTAGGTGTAGTCATAGCCCTTGCCGGCACCGAAATGCGCGTCCATGGCGCGCCTCATCTGTTCGTTGACGGGATTGACCTGGGGCAGGCCCAGCGTGGCCACGAAGGCGCCGATCAGGCGCCGGCCCGGCAGGTCCACGCCCTCGGCGAAGGCGCCGCCGAGCACGGCCAGGCCTATGCCCCGGCCCTGCTCGGTGAAGCGCGCGAGAAAGGCGGCGCGGCCCGCGTCGTCCATGGCCGGCGCCTGCAGCCACAGCGGCAGCTGCGGGTGGCTGCGCTGCAGGCATTCGGCCGCGCGCTGCAGGTAGTCGAAGCTGCTGAAAAAGCACAGGTAGTTGCCGGGCTGGCGCGCATACTGCGCGGCCACCAGATCGGCGATGGGCTGCAGCGAGCGCTCGCGGTCGCGAAAGCGCGTGGAGACATGGCCGGCCACCTGCACGCACAGCTGCTCGGCCAGGAACGGCGAATCGGCCTCGATCCAGCCCGTGCCTTCGGGCAGGCCCAGCATGTCGCGGTAGAAATGCGGCGGGCTCAGCGTGCCCGAGAACAGCACCGTGGCATGGGCCGCCGCATGGCGCTGTGCCAGGTGCGGCGCCGGCACCACGTTGCGGATGCACAGCGTGGAGCAAGGCGCACGGCGCGCGCCGGCCCGCGCCGGCGCCAGGCTGGCATCGAACAGCGCATGGCTGCCGAACTGCTCGGCCAGCGCCATGAAATGCAGCGCCGCCCAGTAGAAGGCCAGCACCGGATCGCCGGGCAGCAGGGGCCGCTCGGCCTGCGCGTCGGCGATCGCGCCCACCGCGCGCTGCAGCGCCCCAAGCAGCGCGGCGGGCACGGCCTCGTAGGCCTGGTAGGCCTGGCCGGCCTGCGCCTTGTTGAAGGCATTCCAGCTGCGCTGCAGCCGATCCAGCGCCTTGCCCACCGCGCCCATCGCCGCGGTGCCCGCGGCTGCCTGGCGGGCATCGGCGAGCGCGAACTGCGAGAGCTCGGCGCTGTACATGCGGCGCGCGCGCTCGGGCAGGTTGTGGGCCTCGTCCACCAGCACGCCGACCTTCCACTGCTGGGCCTGGGCCAGCGCATGGAGCATGGCCGCGCCATCGTAGAAATAGTGGTAGTCGGCCACCACCACGTCGCTCCAGCGCACCAGCTCCTGCGCCAGGTAGTACGGGCAGACCCGGTGCGCCAGCGCCAGGCTGCGCACGGCCGGCGCGTCCCAGGGCTGGGGCTGGCGCAGCGCAGCGGCGCGCGCGGCCGGCAGCCGGTCGTAGAAGCCCTGCGCCAACGGGCAGGACTCGCCGTGGCAGGCCTTGTCGGGGTGCTCGCAGGCCTTGTCGCGCGCCAGCACGTCGAGCACGCGCAGCTGCAAGGGCTGGAGCCGGCTGTTCACGCTGGCCAGCGCCTGCAGCGCCAGGCCGTGGCCGGTGCCCTTGGCGGTCAGGAAGAAGAGCTTGTCGAGGCCGGGCGACGCAGCGGCCTTGAGCATGGGGAAGATGGTGCCCAGCGTCTTGCCGATGCCGGTCGGCGCCTGCGCCATCAGGCATTGGCCGCCCGGCTCCGACCGCACGCAGCGGTAGACGGCGACGGCCAGCTCGCGCTGGCCGGCGCGAAAGCGCTCCAGCGGAAACACCAGGGCCGCCAGCGCCGCGTCGCGCGCCGCGCGGTGGGCGGCCTCGGCACGCGCCCACGCCAGAAAGCGGGTGCACTGCTGCTCGAAGAAGGCGCGCAGCGCATCGGCCTCGTGCGGCTCGACCAGCACGCTCTCTTCCTCGGTGCCCAGGTTGAAGTACACCAGCGCCAGCTTCAGGCGCGCGAGCCCGCGCGCCTCGCACAGCAGGTGGCCGTAGATGCGGGCCTGGGCCCAGTGCAGCGCGCGGTGGTGGGCACGCACGCCGTCGAGCGCGCCGCGGTAGGTCTTGATCTCTTCGAGCTGGCCGGCCTGCGCGTCGAAGCCGTCGGCGCGGCCGCGCACCCGCAGCTCCTGGTACTGCCCGGCGAGCGCGACTTCGGCCTCGTAGCCGGCGCCGCGGCGCGCCTGCACGAGGCTGTGGCCGGCCATGCCTTCGAGCGCGCTGGGCGCGGGCGTGAAACGCAGGTCGAGATCGCCGGCGCGCGCGGTGAACTCGCACAGCGCCCGCACCGCCACGGTGTAGTTCATGCCGCGGCCCCGGCCGGCCGCGCGCGCCAGCGCACATGGCACACGCGCACCGGTATGCCATGCGCGGCGCAGTATTGCAGCCAGCGGATCTGGTTGTCCTGCAGCTTGTCGCCGGGCGCCTTGGCTTCGACGAGTTCGTAGCGGCGCTCGGCGGGCCAAAAGCGCACCAGGTCGGGAAAGCCGCTGCGGTTGGCCTTCACGTCGCGCAGCAGGCGCGCAAAGAGCAGCTTCAGGTGCGCCGCCGGAATGCAGTGCAGCGCCAGCGCCAGCAGCGGCTCGCTGAGCACGCCCCAGAACACGAAGGGCGACTGCAGGCCCTGCTTGTCGGCAAAGCACTGCAGGATGGCTTCGCGCCAGCTGCCATCGTCGAGCCGCGCCAGGCAGGCATCGAACAGCGCGGCGCGGCGCTGCACGAAGCCGGGCGCGCCAAGGTCGGCGGGCCCACTCTGGAAAGGGTGGAAGAACGCGCCGGGCAGCGGCGCGAAGATCGCCGGCCAGCACAGCAGGCCGAACAGCGAGTTGAGCAGCGCGTTCTCGACATAGAACACGGGCGCGGCCGCGCTGTGCCAGTGGTCGCGCAGCACGTGCTCGACCGATGCTGCCTCTGCCGGCAAGTCCAGCTCCAGGTCGATGCGCATCTGCGCCACATCAGGCGCCAGGCCCGCGGGCCGCGGGCCACCGCCCTGCCCCAGGCCGCGCAGCAGCCGCGGCAGCATGCGCGCCACGCGCTGGCTTTCCTCGTCGCTCTCGGGCTGGGCCAGCGCCTGCCGGGCCAGCGCCATCGCATCGGCAAAGCGCTGCATGCGCTCGTAGACCCGCATGCGCCGGTGGCGCGCGCCCGGATAGCTGCATTGCGCATAGGCCTGCGCCGCCAGCGCCCAGTCTTGCGCGCGCTCGCCGGCCTGGCCGATGCGCAGCAGCAGCTTGGCGCGGCGCTGCTGCAGCCAGGCCTGGGCCGGTGCACAGCGCTGCGCGGCCTGCAGCAGCGCGGCAAGGTCGGCGCCGTCATCGAGCGCGGTGCGGCAGGCATGCAGCGCGAGATAGCAGTCCACATCGGCGCGCGACTGGAAGGCGCGCGAAGCGGCATCGAAAGCCACATGCTCGTAGCGGAACACACCGAGATCGGCGAGCACGAACTCCGACCAGCCCTGGTGCAGGTTGCCGAAGAACATCAGCCGCAGGCGCTCGCAGCATTCGCCGACCATCACGCGCCAGGCGGCGCCGCGCGCCGGCGCTTGCCGGCGCTGAAACCACTCGGCCGGGGTTTGCGCCGCGCCGTGCGCGGCCTGCAGCGCGAGCAGCATTTCGGGCTTGCGCATGCCGGCATGCACCGGCTCGCCGGCGAACAGCTGCAGCAGCTCGGGCTTGGTGTACAGCGCGAACAGCTCCTGCAGCGCCATGGGCTGGTCCGCATCGAGCCAGCCCAGCGCCAGCAGCCGCGCGGCCGCGGCGTCGATGCTGGCGCTGGCGGCGATCTCGTCGTAGGCCAGCTTGTCTGCGCGGAACCAGGGGCCGCGCCGCATCAGCAGGCGCACCATGAGCGCCTGCGAGGGCTGGGGCAGCTGCGCGAAGCCGGCCAGGAACGATTGCTCGGCGGCGTCGAGCAGGTCGCCGTAGCGCTCGGCGATCCAGTCCAGCGCGCGCTGGAAGTTGTGCAGGTAGTAGAAGCGGTGGGGTGCGAGCATCGGCCTGCCGCCCAGATATCAGAACGTGTTGCCGATTTCAGACCAGCCGCACCTCGAAGTACGCCTCCTGTGCGTCGCCCAGGTCGCGAAAGCCGGCCTGGCGCGCCGCGTTGGTGGCCTTGCCCCATTGCTTGACCAGGGCGAGCTCACCGGGCGATACCGCGTCGGGCGCGGCTTCTTCCAGGCCGTGCAGGGTGTCGAGGGCCGCGGCCACCTGCTCGGGCGAGCCGAACTGGCGCGTGAGCTCGCGGGTGTAGCGCGCCTCGGCGGCGGCGCGTTCCTTGGCCGGCAGGTCTTCGGGGTAGTCGTGCAGCACGACGGTGAACAGGGTGTCGATGACTTCCATGGCGGTCTCTGAAGTGGGAATACTGTTGAAATATACAGTATTTCTGCACTGCGCGCGATTCCCGCCACATCAGCCTGCCGCCGGCGTGGCGCCGCCGCCACTACGCCGCCACTATGCCCCGGCTACCGGCCCGCGCCGCCCGGCTGGGCCACGTAGCGCTGCGGGTAGCCGCCATGGACCGCGAGGCCCCTGCCCTGCTGGCGTTGGCTTTCGAGGTAGACCCAGTCGACCAGGCCATTGGCCGGCTGGTAGCCCGACACCAGCTTGAGCAGCAGCTCGCGGGTGGCCTGCATGTCGAATCTTGCCATGGCCGACTCCAGCGCCTGCAGCTCGCGCTCGAGCTGCGGCCACGGCAGGAAGGATTCATGCGCCTTCATGATGCGGGGATGGCTGGTGGGCTGCGCGCCATCGCCGATCAGCAGCTCTTCGTAGAGCTTTTCGCCGGGGCGCAGGCCCGTGATGCGGATCTCGATGTCCCCTTCCGGATGCCTGTGGTCGCGCACCCGCAGGCCCGACAGCTCGACCATGCGGCAGGCCAGGTCGTAGATGCGCACCGGCTCGCCCATGTCGAGCACGAAGACGTCCCCGCCATTGGCCATGGCCCCGGCCTGCATGACCAGCTGCGAGGCTTCGGGGATGGTCATGAAATACCGGGTGATGCCGGTGTGGGTCAGGGTGATGGGGCCGTTGTGGGCGATCTGCTTTCTGAACAGCGGCACCACCGAGCCCGACGAGCCCAGCACGTTGCCGAAGCGCACCATCGTAAAGCAGGTGCCCCGGCCTGCCCCGCCGTTGCTGCCGCTGCGGCCGCGGTGCGCCATGGCCTGCAGCACCATTTCCGCCAGGCGCTTGCTGGCGCCCATCACATTGGTGGGCCGCACGGCCTTGTCGGTGCTGACGAGCACGAAATTCTCCACCGCGTGGGCCGCGGCCACGCGGGCGCATATCCAGGTGCCCCAGACGTTGTTGCGCACGCCCGCGAACATGTTGTGCTCCACCAGCGGCACATGCTTGTAGGCGGCCGCGTGGTAGACCGTGTGCGGGCGCCAGGTGGCGACGATCTCGGTCATGCGGCTTTCGTCCGCGACGGATGCCAGCAGGGGTATCAGCTCCACCGGCGCACCGGCCTGTGCCTGCAGCAGTGCCTGCAGGTCCTGGCGCACCTGGTACAGCGAGTATTCGCTTTGCTCCACCAGCAGCAGGCAGCGGGGCGCGCACTGCACGATCTGGCGGCACAGCTCCTGGCCGATCGAGCCGCCGGCGCCGGTGACCATGACCACCTTGCCCCATACATGGCGGTTCATCAGCTGCGCATCGGGCTCCACCGCGTCGCGCCCGAGCAGTTCCTCGACATCGATCTCGTGCAGGTCGTTCAGGTCCACCCGGCCGTTCGCCAGGTCGGCCAACCCCGGCAGCGTGCGCACATGCACCGGGAAGGGACGCAGCGAGTCCACGATCTCGCGCCGGCGCTTGCGGCCCAGCGAGGGAATGGCCAGCAGCACGTCCGAGACCGCATCGTCCTGCAGCAGCTCCGCCAGGTCGGCCGGCGCATGCACCGGCACCATGTCGAGCTGGCGCCCCTGCAGGTCGGGGTCGTCGTCGATGAAGCCCAGCAGCCGGTGCTCGGGCGAGTGGCGCAGGGCCGATGCCAGCTGCCGGCCGGCCGAGCCCGCGCCAAAGATCATGACCCCCGAGGCCTTGCGCTTGTTGACGATGCTGCGGTACAGGCCGCCGAGGGTGAAGCGCACCACCACCCGGCTGATGCTCACCCCCACGAACAGCAGCAGCGGCTGCAGTATGCCGATGGCGCGCGGCACGCCAGCCACCCCCTGCCAGGTGAAGATGATGACGTAGGGCAGGCTGTAGGCCACCATGGCGCGGATCAGCGCCAGCATGGCTTGCCAGCCGGCGTAGCGAAAGACGCTGGCATACAGCCCGTACCAATGGAAGATGGGCACCGACAGCGCAATCGCGACCATGACCGCCTCCCAGTGCGCGGGCTGCAGCGCAACCCAGCCTTCGAGCCGCAGGCACAGCGCCAGCCACACCGCGGCCAGGCAGGTCAGCGAATCGACGGCCAGTGCCAACAGCCGTTTGATCGGGCGCGGCATGCGCACCAGGTAATTGACTACCGAGTTGTTTTCCAACATTGCTTTTCCTTGCGCCATGGCCAAAGCGATTGCGGGCGGCCGCCACCTTCCAAGGGGTGGTGCCCGCCATGCGGCAGCCCTCCTGGCCCGCCATCGGCCACGGAGCTCGGGACTGCCAAGACTTGGGTGCCTGCGGCCCGCGCGCTGCGACCGCGCGCCAGACCGCCTGCCGCGCGCGAACGGGCGGCAGCAGAAAGAAACCGGGGATGCCTAGCGGCGCCTACAGGGCTTACAAGGGCCTACAGGGGCCTATGCAGGCACCGGTGAGTGCTTAAACGCAGTCGCAGGCTGGCGCCAGCAGCGCCGCCTGCGCCGGGGCCGATGCCTGCGCGAGCACCTTGTCCAGCGCGCGGCAGCTGTGGTGGATCTCGTCGGCGCCGAGCGTGGGGTGCACCAGCAGCATCAGGCTGGTGTCGCCCAGCTCGCGCGCCACGGGCAGGCGCTCGGCGGGGCGCCAGCCGGTGCCGTCGAACGCCTTTTCCAGGTACACCTCGGAGCAGCTGCCCTGGTAGCAGGGCACGCCCTCGGCCTGCACGGCCTCGACGATACGGTCGCGGCTCCAGCCTGGCGCAAGGCACTCGGGCCGCACATAGAGGTAGCACTTGTAGTGCGCATGCATGCTGCCCACGGGCATGGTGCAGAAATCGGGCACGCGCACCGCCGCATGCGGCCTGCAGACTGCCCACAGCGCCTTGGCGTTGCTGGTGCGCCGCACCGTCCACTCGAGCATGCGGCGCAGCTGGATGCGGCCGATGGCGGCCTGCATCTCCAGCATGCGCCAGTTGGTGCCAAAGCTCTCATGCAGCCAGCGAAAGCCCGGCGGATGCTGGCGCTGGTATACCGCCTCGTGGCTCTTGCCGTGGTCCTTGTACTCCCACATCGCGCGCCACAGGGCTTCGTCCTGCGTGGTGACCATGCCGCCCTCGCCGCCGGTGCTCATGATCTTGTCCTGGCAGAACGACCAGGCGCCCACATGGCCGATGGCGCCGACCGAGCGGCCCTTGTAGCGGGCACCGTGCGCCTGGGCGCAGTCCTCGATCACCTTGAAGCCATGGGCCTGGGCCAGCGCCATGATCGGGTCCATGTCGCAGGGCCAGCCCGCCAGGTGCACACAGACCACGGCCCGCGTGCGCGGCGTGAGGACCCGCGCGATGGTGGCCGCCGACAGGTTGCCGCTGTCCGGCTCCACATCGGCGAACACCGGCGTGGCGCCGGCGTTGACCACGCAGGAAATGCTGGCGATGAAGGTGCGCGGCGTCACGATGACCTCGTCGCCCGGGCCGATGCCCAGCGCCTTGAGCGCCACGTCGAGCGCCAGCGTGCCATTGGCCAGCGCCACCGCATGCGGCACGCCCACCCAGGCGGCGAACTCCTTTTCGAACTCGCGGCACTCGGTGCCGGTCCAGTAGTTCACCCGGTTGGACAGCAGCACGCGCTGCACGGCATCGGCCTCTTCGGCGGTGAAGCTGGGCCAGGGGGAAAGCGGAGTGTTCAGCATAGGATTGCCTCGATGAAAACGGGTAAGAACCATTCAGACTTTGCGCAGCAGCCGCGCCGGATTGCCGGCCACGGTGGCGCCCGGCGCGACGCTCTTGGTGACCACCGCGCCCATGCCCACCACCGCGCCCCGGCCGATCACCAGGGGCTGGCCCGGCCGGCCCTGCCTGAGGATGGCGCCGGCGCCGATGTAGGCGTGGTCTTCGATCACCACATTGCCGTTGCAGTGCACGCCCGGCGCGAAGGTAACGAAATCGCCCACCACGCAGTCGTGCTCGACATAGCTGTAGAGGTTGGCGTGGAAGTGCCGGCCAATGCGGATGTTGCTGGTCAGCGTGACGAAGGGGCTGAGCGCGGCGCCCTCGCCCAGCTGCACGTCGTCCATCCGCACCACATTGGCAGCAGCCACGCTCCAGGGGCGCACGCCGTCCTGCTCGCAGCGCCGCGCCAGCATCTCGCGCACCGCTCCGTTGGCGATCGCCAGCACCGCGCGGCGCGCAGCGGCGGGCTCGGCCAGGAAGCTGGCATAGCTCAGCAGCCGCTGGCCGTTGACCCGCTCGGGCCCCGGCGTGTCGTCGATGAAGACCAGCCGCTCGCCAGGCACGCCGGCGCGCGCAAGCTGCGCGCGCGCCAGCGGCATCACGCCGCGGCCGCAGCCGCTGGCGCCATAGACGCCATACAGCTCATGCTGTTGCATGGGCAACCTCCTGGAGAATCAATTTCAATAGCTTCAAGCACAGCATACGCAATGGTTTCAAATACTTTTTGCATGGATATCATTGCCACATCAGCGCAAGCTGCTATCGTTTGCTGCCGGTAAAACGGGCCATGGTCGCCTCGCCCGCGGCGCTGATGCCCTCGCGCACCAGCACCTTGCGCAGCGTCAGCCACAGGATCCTGAGGTCCAGCCACAGCGAGCGGTGCTCCACGTACCACACGTCGAGCTGGAACTTGGCATCCCAGCCCAGCGCATTGCGGCCATTGACCTGCGCCCAGCCGGTGATGCCGGGGCGCACCTCGTGGCGGCGCGCCTGCTCGGGCGAATACAGCGGCAGGTACTCCATCAGCAGCGGGCGCGGGCCCACCAGGCTCATGTCGCCCTTGAGCACATTCCACAGCTCGGGCAGCTCATCCAGGCTGGTGGCGCGCAGCAGCCGGCCAAAGGACGTGAGCCGTTCGGCATCGGGCAGCAGCTGGCCATCGGGGCCGCGCGCATCGGTCATGGTGCGGAACTTGAGCATCTCGAAGGGCCTGCCATGCAGGCCCGGGCGCCGTTGCCGAAAAAGCACCGGATGGCCCAGCTTCGCGCCCACCAGCAGGGCCAGCACCAGCAGCGGCACGGCCAGCACCAGCAGCGCCGCCGCGGATACGAGCATGTCGACAAGCCGCTTCATTGCACATCCGCCCTCTTGCTGCCCTGCTCCACCAGCACTGGCGGCACCGGCGCTGCCGCCAGCACCCAGTCGGCCCACTGCGCGGCCAGCCGGCTGCGCTCGAACTCGCTTTGCGCCAGGGCGCGGCCGCGCTCGCCCATGGCTTTCAGCGCCGCGCGGTCGGCCGCGGCCTGCTCCAGCGCATCGGCGAAAGCCCCGGGATCCTCGGGCGGCACGGCAAAGCCGCAGCCGTTCTCGGCAATCATGTCGGCCAGCCAGCCCGGGTAGTTGTTCAACACCGGCAGCCCGGCGGCAATGTAGTCGAAGAACTTGTTGGGCGAGGTGCCGTAGTAGAACGCGGGCACATTCGCCAGCACCTGCAGCCCGATGTCGGCACGCGCCATCAGGCCTGCCAGGCGCGCCTTGCCCACGGGTTCGTGGAAGATCACTTGCTCCAGACCGTCGCGCGCGGCGCGCCGCTGCAGCGCCGGCTTGAGCTTGCCCTGGCCGATCAGCAGCAGCTTGATGTCGCTGCGCCCGCGGCGCTTGAGCTCCAGCGCCGCGTCGAGCACGGCATCCAGCCCGTTGGCCATGCCATGCGTGCCGGCGAACACCGCCAGCAGATCCCTCTCGCCGATGCCTGGGGGGCTCCATGGCAAGGAGGCCTGCGAAGACTGCTGGCCGAAGATGCCCAGGTCGCAGCCATTGGGCACCAGCGCGATGCGGCTGCGCGGCACGCCTCGCCGCGCAATCCCCTCCACGATTCCGGGCGACAAGCCTACCAGCCTGTGGGCAGAGCGGTAGCTGGCCCATTCAAGCAGCGACATGGCGCCCAGCACCAGCGGATTGCGGACCACGCCCATGGCCCTGGGCAATTCGGGCCACAGGTCGCGCACCTCGAACACGAAGGGCTTGCGCCGCAGCCAGCGCGCCACGATGCCGGGAATGCCCGCGGTCAACGGCGTCGTGGTGGCGAACACCAGATCGCACGGTGCGCTCAGGGCCAGGCCGACGCTGCGCAGCGCGAACCTGGCGAACAGCAGCGTGCGCGCGGCCAAGCCGGCGCGATTGGAATAGGCCAGATCGAATTCCACGATATCGATGCCATCGACCTGCCCTTGCCGCCGGCCGCGCCGGAACGGCCTCGACAAACCGGTCTCGCCCCCGCCGTAGCTGCCGCACACCATGGTGACCCGATGCCCGCGCGCGACCAGATGGCGGGCCATCTCGTACGAGCGAATTCCAGCCGCGCCCTTGGGCGTCGAAAAATGCTGGTGAAAATAAAGAACCCTCATACGCTCCTTCAAAAATGTGGCGGACGGCCGCTCAGCGAACCAGGCTCGCGTAGAACATGAACTGGTTCAGGTCGCGCGTGCGCGGCGTGGCGGCCGGCGACAGCCCTTCGTAGTACCGCTCGACAAAGGCCTTGCTTTGCGCATCCGCGCTGTTGACCCGGGCGTACAGCGCCTGGCCGATGCCGGCGAGCTCGCCTTCCATGCCCGCCCAGGTGAGATAGCCGCCCACCGGCACCGAAATCGACAGGCCATAGGGCGGATAGCCGGTGTTGCACTTCACGCCGTCCTGGTAGCCGACGCGGTACCAGCCGTTCGCGCCACTCCAGAAGTTGCGGAACAGGGGCTTTTGCCGGTCCTGGTTCCACAGCTTCGCCGTCAGCTGGTGGGCATAGGCCTTGGCGATCTCGCCGCCAACCACTTCCGGCGCCGGCACGCGGTAGGCGGCCGCGAAGCGATCGCCGTAGTTGCGCAGCGCATCGAACAGCGGCACCAGGCGCCGGGCATGGCTGATGTCCCAGCCCACGCTGTCCACCGGGCTCGGCTTCACCGGCGGGGCGTCCTGGTCCTGGTCCGCAGCCGCGCGGGCCAGCTTGCTTTGCGGCGAGATGCTGGGCAGGCGCGAATCGCTGCATGGGCCCGAAGGCGGTGCGCTTGCTTCATAGCCCGCGTAGCGGGTGTCGTCTCGCAAGCGCCAGAAGCCGCGGTCGATTTCTGCGGTCTTCCTGCCTGTCTTCGCGTCCTCGCCCAGGAAGGTCCGGCTCTTGAACAAGGCATTGAGATTGCGTGCCAGCTGCTGCATGTCCGAATCCACATACGGCGCGGTATCCACCTCTTTGGAGCGGGTGCCGGCCAGATTGGCCAGCATCGCAAGCATCCAGACCTCATGGTCGCGCAGGATATGGCTGTTGGGATTGGCGCCGGCATCGCGGCTGTCGATCCGGATGTTCTTTCCAAGCCGGGCCATGTAGCCCTGGTTTTTGCTGTAGTCGCCAAGCTTGTCGAAAGCGGTCTTCGTGCTCTTGGCAATGAAAGCCTTCACCGGGCCGGATGGCGGGCTGGCCGTGTCGCTGGCCAGGGCTGCGGCAATTGCGGTCGACATGCCCAGGAACTGCAGGCTGTTCAAATCCACTTCTTTTCCAAGCAGCTTGTTCTTGGCATTGCAACGCGGGCCGCCCTTGCAAATCCATCGTTGACCACGGCCGTCGGGGCTGCTGCTCAGCGCATCAAATGCGGGCAGCAGCGTCTGCGCGATGTCGGACAGGGTTTTTCCATCCTTGCAGCGCTGGCTCATGGCCACGAAGTTGTACAGATAGGCCTGCATGTCATACAGGGGGTAGACATCCCCCTCGCCCAGCATCAATCGCTTGATCTGGTTTTGGCTGATCTCCTTCTTTACGGCATTGGCCCACTGCGCTTTCACACGCTGATGCAGGTCGCCGCCACAGGAAAAATCAGCCGGCTTATCCTGGGCCAGCACCCCAAGCGGGAGCAGAAGAAAACCGATATGAAGAAGAGATTTTTTCAATTTCATACAGCAACACCCATAAGCCAAAAATCAGATCATTCCAAGCAGAAACTAGGCCAGACGCTCCGGGCGCGGCGCTCTCCAGGCAAGTGCCAATGCCAACAGAATAAATAATCCATGTGTAATCATGGCAGTTATCAAGGAGGTTTCCACAAGAGTCCAGAACAGCGGAACGGAAATGCAGATAAAGAAAATACGCTCACGTCTCCCCAGCCTGGCCGCGCTATTGATGATAGTCAGCGACACAAAGACAATTGCACATGCCAGCAGCACAAAAACCATTCCACCATTCCCGAATGCATCAATCGCGAAATTCACATTCGCTGATGTCCATGAGTTATCCAGATAGAAGTCGCCAATCCTGAAGGCTGCAGGCACTTGATCTTTTCCGCCAAACAATCCTCCAAGCGCCCCGCCCGCGAACCAGGCATACGGGTTGTCAGAAAAAAATTGCACCCACCAACCAGAGAGAATCCCTGGAACCGCAAAGGCCCGACGCACAAACACGTCAACAAAAAAATTCAAAGAAAAGACATGGAATGCGAACAATGAAAATCCCACAAACGATGCCGCGCATGCCATCCACGCCTTGAACGTTATATTTTTACCAACCAAGAAATATACAAAAAATATCAAAATTATGCTGAACAAGAAACTTTTATGCGCCGACACTGAAAACAGTACCAACTGGAACGTTACTCCTATCCAGACATACCATCGCTTCCGATAGCAAAGACCATAGGCAATAATTCCCGGAAAAATGATCTTTGCAGCCCAAAAAACGGCATAAACCACCAAACCATCGGCTTTTGCATCCCTGAAATCAGATCTAATCTCATAGGTATCGACAAAAATCTTCAGGCTCATCAACTCATCGATATTCAGCTTGTATGAGCCCATTATCAAAATCACAGCCCCAAAGCCCAAAGCCATGAAAATGATTGAGAACCAGCGCCAACTCAACAGCCGCATGCCTCTTTCAGCGTATACAATATTAATCTTCCCCGCCAACAAAACAAATATATTTGCCACGATCACAATCAATCCGGCAGTGTAAACAGCATCAAGAGGAAGGCCCAACTGAGGCGTCAGCACGGCAGTAGGCAACACCACCAGAACGTAATATACCCAGCACAAAAAATCCGAAGGATTATTTAAATAATAGTTAAACCAGAGCGGCAAAAACACCGCAACCACTGCTGGAATATAGGCAAAAAAACTGGATTCATGCGACCTGAACCAATAATCATAGTAAACAGCCACATAATTATTGAAAACCAGACTCAAAAGAAGCATGAAAACAATACACAGGGCAATTGTTTTTACTTTATTCATTCACCCTCGCAGACGATGGAAAGCACAACCCGCTCACAATCCATCCAGGTTTTTATGGCATTGATCGACGCATCGTCAAACACCGGGCAATCCACGATTGCCTGCAGTGCGAAAAATATTCCATCGGCGGCCGCGCCATCGTCTCCCAGGACAATGCCTCGTGGATAGTCAGCCATTTCCTCCGCCATGGTCGGGTTATTTCCCGCAATAATCCTTGCCCCCATGCCCATGGCGTGGTAGAGACGATTGGGCTCGCAATAGATTTGATTGGCCGAGGTCTTCTTGTAGCAGATGACGGTGCAGAATGCGCGCCTGAGCAGCCAGCTGATTTCCGGCAGGCTCAGCGAGCCGGCGAAAACGCAGAATTGGTCGACATCTCCGACCCTGGCTTCGAGCTCTGCCTTTTGCTGTGCGCTGACATTGCCTGCGTGGATGATTTTCAGGCCAGCCTTTTTGATGGCCGCGAAAATCGATGGGCCACAGCGATTCTCGGTCAGGCTGTTTTGCAGGAAAACGAATCTTTCGCTTTCGGCCAGCCTGGCCAGCGCATCGATTTGTCGCTCGCTCGAAAGATCGCTCGCCTTGGGGTAGTTGTTGATGATTTCCACGCGCCTTGCCTTGGCGCCGGTCTTTTCTTCCAGGTAATGCCAGCGGCTCTGGTTGGCATGCACCACGATATCGGCGGCCTGGTATGCCTTCACGAACAGGCTGGCCATCGCGCCGCCGCGCAGAATCCAGCTGGGCGGCAGCTCGTGGTGGTCCCACAGCACATCGCCGCAGCCGCATTTCTTCAGCCCTATCACCAGGGGAAAGAGAATCGGGTCGGCCACCCAGTACAGGGTTGTGCCTGCGGCAGTGGCGGCTGCGCGCCGAGCATGCCGCAGCGCAAACAGGCTGAAGCGCAAGGCGGCTGCGGCGCGCAAGGCGAGATTGGCAGGCGCGGATTTTTCCAGCCCCCGGTACTGGATGATGCGGGCGCCGGCGTAATGCGCCGGTGCCTCGTCGTCGCAAAAGATCACGGCCTCGACCTCGACACCGGTCTTCACCAGCGATTCGATTTCCTTTTTTGCCCGGTTGTCGCGGGCAAAGGAAATCGTCTTCAGGTAGAGAACGACTTTCTGGTACCTGGGCTGGCTATTTGTCGGAGAGCGCATTTCTGATCAAAAGCATGTGGACGAGATAAAGGGCCGCCGAGCCGAAGGAGTAAATGGCGAGCGTGAGGCGGAACGCCTGCTCCGGTGCCTGCTCCGGCCGCAGTGCCAGCGGGCCCGCGACCGAGGCGAGCACCAGCGCCAGGCGGGCCGCATCCCAGGCCAGCTGCCGGCCGGAGCGGGCCAGCACGTTCAGCAGCTGGGAAAACGGCGTCGTCGACACCTGCAGCGCCAGCAGCGGAACCAGCAGCAGCACGATGTCGCCGGCGCCATCCCAGCCCGGGCCGAACAGCAAGTGCGAGAACCTGTCCATGCCCAGCCACAGCAGGCCGAAGAACAGCAGCCCGAGCGGCAGCAGCAGCAAAAATACCCGCAGCACTTCGGCCCGCAGGGCCTGCTTGTTGTGCGGCAGGTGCCGGCCGATATCGCCCAGCAGGGCCACCGAGATCGACTGCGCAACCAGGGTGATCGGCGTGGCAAGCATCTTGTGCACCAGAAAGTACACACCGACCAGCCTGGGGGGGTAGCTGGCCGACAGGAGGATGGGGTACAGGTTCAGCGCCGCGGAGTTCAGCAGCAGCGCCGGAAAGCCGTACTTGACCAGCTCCAGGTGCTCCTTGAACACCTGCACGAAGCCTTGCCAGCTGCCCTTGCGCCAGCCACCGGTGCTGCGGCGTATGCGCAGGCAGCCCAGCACCCGGCCGACAACTTCACCGACGAACAGCAAAACCGCCTTGCCGCAAAAGACCAGGGCCAGCTGCGCGGCGATCGCCACGCTGGCCCGCAGCATGCGCGCGCCGGCCATGGCCGAGAATTTGCGCTGCTTCGACAGCAGGATGGCATATACGTTGAAGCTGGCGAAGCTGGTGGCCGCGATGCCGATCAGCAGCGCCCCCAGCGGCATCGCCGCCGCCCCCGCGGGCGGGGGAAAGAGCAGTTGCGCCAGGCATGCCAGCGCCAGCAGCAGCGGCACGGTGAGCTTGAGCATCTGCGCCAGGGCCGGCAGTATCCGGCGGGTGCACGCCTCTTCGCCGTATCGCGACACCAGCACGTCCAGGCGCAGGTAGCAGACGGCGGACAGGATGGAGGACAGCGAGAAATAGTAGGCAAAGAGGGAAAAGGCCTCGGGCGCATACAGGCGCGTCAGCACCGGTACCGCAAGCGCGCTCAGCAGCTGCGCGCCAACCACGCCCCCGGCGACCTTCGATGCGGCAGCGAGCAGGCTCAAGCGGTCACCCAGGGTTGGGGCCTGGTCCAGGCGCCGCGCGTGTCGACGATGCGGCCCGCGTCCGGGCGCGCGGCCTTGAAGGCGGTATGGTCCACCAGCAGCACATGGATGTCGGCCTTCGCATAGGCGGCTTCGGCCGTGGCCTTTTTCAGCGCGCCGGCCTTTTCGGGCAGGCTCTGGACATGCGGCTCGACCGCCAGCACCTGCCCCGGGTACAGGGCGGCAAGCCGGCGCGCGATCTCCAGCGCCGGGCTTTCGCGCAGGTCGTCGATGTCGGGCTTGAAGGCCAGTCCGTAGCAGGCGATGGTGACGTCCTGGGCGCGCTGGCCGGTGCGGCTGCGCAGGTGCTCTTGCACCGCCTGCCTGACCTTGGCGATCACCCATTCGGGCTTGCCGTCGTTGACCTCGCGCGAGCTGCGGATGAGCCGGGCCTGCCCGGGCGCGGCGCTGACGATGAACCACGGATCGACCGCGATGCAGTGGCCGCCCACGCCGGGGCCGGGCTGCAGGATGTTGACCCGCGGGTGCCGGTTGGCCAGCCGGATCAGCTCCCAGACATCGATGCCGCCGAGCTTGTCGCAGATCACCGACAGCTCGTTGGCGAAGGCGATGTTCACATCGCGGAAGCTGTTCTCGGTGAGCTTGCACATCTCTGCGGTGCGCGCATTGGTGATGACGCATTCGCCCTGCACGAAGATGCGGTAGAGCGCGGCGGCGGCGGCGGAGCAGCGCGGCGTCATGCCGCCGATCACGCGGTCGTTGTGCACCAGCTCGCGCAGCACATGGCCGGGCAGCACGCGCTCGGGGCAGTAGGCCACGCGGATGTCGGACTCCTCGCCATGCGTCTGCGGGAAACTCAGCTCGGGCCGCTGCTGGGCCAGCCAGGCGGCCATCTGCTCGGTGGCGCCCACCGGCGAAGTGGACTCCAGCACGACCAGGTCGCCGCGCTTGAGCACCGGCGCGATCGAGCGGCAGGCGGACTCGATGTAGCCCATGTCCGGCTCATGGTCGCCGCCGGCGCCGCTCTTGAACGGCGTGGGCACCGCGATCAGGAAGGCATCGGCGGGCTCGGGCCGGGTCGATGCGCGCAGGTAGCCCTCGGTGACCGCGGCCCGCACGGCGGTATCCAGGTCGGGCTCCACGATGTGGATCCGGCCTTGGTTGATGGTGTCCACCGCCTTCTGGTTGACGTCGATGCCAATCACCTTGATCTTGTGCGACGCAAATACGGTGGCAGTGGGCAGGCCGATGTAGCCGAGGCCGATGACGGAGATGTGCTTGAAGTTCATGCGTTGACGGATGAGAGCGGAGAAAGGGACGAAGCGGATTGCAGTGCCGCGGCGATGCGCTGGCACGCCTGGCCGTCGCCGTAGGGGTTGTGCGCGCGGGCCATGGCGCGGTAGGCGCCGGCATCGCTCAGCAGCTCGTGCGCCTGCGCCACGATGCGGTCGGCATCGGTGCCGACGAGCTTGACCGTGCCCGCGGCCACCGCCTCGGGGCGCTCGGTGGTGTCGCGCATCACCAGCACCGGCTTGCCCAGCGAGGGGGCCTCCTCCTGGATGCCGCCGGAATCGGTCAGGATCAGGCTGCTGCGGTCCATCAGGTAGACGAAAGGCAGGTAGTCCTGCGGCTCGATCAGGTGGACGTTGCCGACCTGGCCCAGCAGGCGGCGCACCGGCTCCTGCACCTGCGGATTCAGGTGCACCGGGTAGACCACGTCCAGCTCCGGATGCTGGCCGGCAATGCGTGCCAGCGCGGCGCAGATGCGCTCGAAGCCGGCGCCGAAGTTCTCGCGCCGGTGCCCGGTCACCAGCACCATGCGCCGGGCCGGGTCGAGAAAGCCGAAGCGCTCAGCCAAGCCCTGGCGCAGCTGCGCGTCGCCGCGGATGCGCCCCTGCACCTGCAGCAGCGCATCGATCACCGTGTTGCCGGTGACATGGATGGCCTCGGGCGCGACGCCCTCGGCCAGCAAGTTGCCGCGCGCCGCGGCGGTAGGTGCGAAATGCCAGCGCGCCAGGGCACCGGTGAGCTTGCGGTTGGCCTCTTCGGGCCAGGGCGAATACAGGTTGCCGGTGCGCAGGCCGGCCTCGACATGGCCCACCGCAATGCGCTGGTAGAAAGCCGCCAGCGATGCCGCCAACGTGGTGGAGGTATCGCCGTGCACCAGCACCGCGTCGGGCCGCCACTGCGCGAGTATGGTGCGCATGCCGGCGAGCACGCCGGTGGTGATGTCGCTCAGGTCCTGCCCGGGCTTCATCAGGTTGAGGTCGAACTCGGGCTCGATTCCGAACAGGCCGAGCACCTGGTCGAGCATCTGCCGGTGCTGCGCGGTGACGCAGACCCGGGCGTCGAAGCCCGGCAGTGCCTGCAGCTGCTTGACCAGCGGCGCCATCTTGATGGCCTCGGGCCGGGTACCGAATACCAGGAGTATCTTCATGGAAGGTTTCGCAAGTTATTAAAACCATAGCTATTGGCACTTAACTATCAATAGATTCAGATATAAAACAATCTGAATTCGTTGATATGAAAGCGCAGCAAGCTATGTTTTTTGATATTGAAGAAAACGCGGGCTGGCATGCCAGCCGCCGATGGCAGAAAGAACGGTGTGGATCGCCTCGGTCCGGACGCCGGTGCAGGCTCAGTACTGGTACTGGGTGTAGCGGTACTTGTACTTGTAGCCCAGGCCATAGCCATAGCGGCGCTTGGCCATGTCGAGGTCGTTGAAGACCACGCCGCGCACCTGCACGCCGGTCTGCAGCAGGCGCTTGGAGGCCTCCTGCAGCTCGCCCAGGCTGGTGACCTCGGCGCGCGCCAGCATGAACACCGCGCCAACCAGCGGCGCCAGGATGCCGGCATCGGAGGCGGCCAGCACCGGCGGCGCGTCGATGACGACGAGGTCGTACTGGCTGGAGACCTGCTGCAGCAGGGCCTGGGTGGCCGGGGTCATGAGCACCTCGGCCGGATTGGGCGGCAGGATGCCGGTGGACAGGAAATCCACGTTCGGCACCACATCCGGGCGCAAGGCCCTGGCCAGCGGCACGCTGCCGCTGACCACCTCGCTCAGCCCGCATTCGCGGCCCTGGCCGAAGTAGTTGTTGAGGTGGCCCTTGCGCATGTCGGCATCGATCAGCAGCACCTTCTTGTTGGCCGCGCCCACGACCGCGGCAAAGTTGACGCTGGTGAACGATTTGCCGATGCCCGGCGTAGGGCCGGTGAACAACACCAGGTTGCTGCCGGCATCGAGCATCGCGAACTGCAGCGCGGTGCGCAGGCTGCGCAGGCTTTCGACCACCGGATCGGCGGGCGCCAGCACCGCCAGCACATGGGTGCCCCCCACCTTGTCCTTGATGGCCTTGGCCTGCTGCACCTGCACGTCGGAGTGCGGCACGGTGGCAAACACATGCAGGCCGCTGTGCTGCTCGATCTCGGACGGGTCCTTGATGCCGGGGCGCAGGCTGTTGCGCACAAAGGCCAGCGCCAGCCCGGCCAGCAGGCCCAGCACGCCGGCCAGCGCCACCACCAGCGCGCGGCGCGGCTTGACGGGCAGCTCGGGCACCGCGGCCTCGTCGACCATGCGCACGTTGCCGACCCGGCCTTCCTTGACCAGGCGCAGCTGCTGCACGCTGTTGAGCAAGGTGGTGTAGAGCTCGTTGTTGACCTTGACGTCGCGGGTCAGGCGCAGCAGATCCTGCTCCACCGTGGGGAAGGTCTTGGCGCGGGTGTTGAGCTTGGCCAGCTCGCCGTTGATGGTCTTGATCTGCGCATCGACCGCCTGCACGCTGGGGTGGGCGTTGGTGAAGCGGGCTTCCAGCTCCTTGCGCTTTTGCTGCAGCTCGATCAGGCTGGTCTGCAGCTTCACGCCCTGCTCCAGCATCACCTTGGCCTCGCCGTCCAGGTCGAAGACATGGTTCTGGCCACGGAACTGGTTGAACTTCTTCTCCGACGCCTCCAGCTCCTTGCGCAGCTGGGGCAGCTGGGTGTCGAGGAAGGCCAGCGACTTCTCGGCCTCGGCCGCCTTGCGCTGGATGTTCTGGCGCACATACAGCGTGCCGATTTCATTGAGCGTGCGGGCGATCAACGCGGGGTCGCTGCCCTCCAGCGTGCTGCGGATCATGCCCGACTGCTTGCCCTGCTCGCCGATGCTCAGCTTGTCTTGCAGCCGCCCGGTGACATCGAGCCTGGAGTAGCGCGTGACATAGAAGGCCGCCCCCGGCTTGCCCTGCGCGCCGGACACCAGCAGCTCGCCCTCCGCTCCCTGGTACTTGAATGTCAAGGGCTGGCCGATGCGGCCCTCGCCCAGCACCTCGCCGTCGGGCGACATCAGGGCATAGCCCTCGGCGCCGAGCACCACCGTGCAGCGGCCGCCCTCCAGCGCCTTGGGCACGTTGAAGTGGGCGAGCCGCAGTGCCTCGGTGCCGCTGACATAGCCGTCCATGCCCAGGAAGCCCGGATTGGACAGCCCGCTGGCGCGGCGCGCCAGCCAGCTGCCCACCACGGGGATGTACTTGGGCTCGATATCCAGATCGAGCTGCAGATTGGCCACCGCCTGGCCGACCACCAGGCGCGAGCGCAGGATTTCGATTTCGGCGGTGGCGGGCGACTTGATGTCGAACATGCCGCTCACGTCGCTCAGCAGGCCGTTGGCGCCGCCCACCTTGGTGTCCTCGACCTGGATCAAGGTATCGGCCCGGTATATCGGCGTGCTCAGCAGCGCATAGCCCACGCCGACGGCGAGAACCAGTGCGGTGATGCCGAGCACCAGCCAGCGGTTGTCCAGCACGACGTCAAGCAGGTCCAGCAGGTGGATGTCGTCGCCGTCGTCCGGCGATGGAGCGTTGGACGGCATGGCTTGCGCAGGCTGCGTGGCGTTCTGGCGGGAAGGAGGAAAATTCATACGTTCGATGTCTTCTGATCCGTGTGTGGATGGGCGCGCAGCTCAAGACCGCGGCGCGCAACTCAGGGCCGCAGCCCGCTAGCCCAGCTGCTGGATGCGGGGCACCCAATCGGCAACGCCCCGGGCGATGCCGGCATAGGCGGCCTCGAAGGCCTCGCGGGGATGGCGGTAGGGGTCGGCGATATCGAATGCCCCCCACTCGCCCAGGCGAAAGACCTTGCCGCGCACCCAGGGATAGCGCTGCTCCAGCCCCGCCTTCTGGCCCTGCTCCATGACCAGGAGCAGATCCGCCTTCTGGCACATCCACGAGGCCAGCTGCTGGGCGCGGTGCGCGGAAAGGTCCAAGCCATGCCGGGCCGCCACCGCCACCGACTCGGCATCCGCGGGCTTGCCCACCAGGGCATCCAGGCCGGCGGACCAGACGGCCCTGCCGGGCAAATGCCGGCGCAGCAGCGCCTCGGCCATGGGGCTGCGGCAGATATTGCCTACGCACAAAACCAGGATGTGCTGCATGGCGGGCCCGCTCATCGACTCGCCGCGGCAGAGGTGTTGTTGATCGCCAGCGCGCTCGGCAGGATCTGGCTGATCACCCGGTTCCACTGCACCACGGGCACCGGATCCACGTACACCACGTCGCGCGGCTGCAGCGCAAAGCCTTCGGACAGCGCATAGGCCATGGGCGAGCTGGCATCGAGGTGGAATATCTGCGCCTGCGCGTCGGGCACCGCGCGCACCACGTAAACCTGCTTGGGGTCGCCCGTGGTGGTGCTGATGCCGCCTGCCTCGCCCAGCGCCTCGTTCAGGCTCAAGCGGCCATTGCGCAGCGGCTGCGCCAGCGGGCGGGTGACCTCGCCCAGCACGTAGACCTTGGAATCCTCCTTGCTCAGCACCCGCACCATGTCGCCCTTGCCCAGCAGAATGCGCGAGGGGTTGATGCCCAGCTCGCTCAGCTGCTGCAGGTCGATGCGCGTGGTCTTGCCGCTGCGCGAAACCGTCACGCTGGAGCGGTCGGCCAGCGCGGTGAAGCCGCCGGCGCGGTTGATGGCCTCGGGCAGGGTCATCGGAATATCGTTGATGGCCTGCAGCCCGGGGCTGCGCACCTCGCCATCGACATAGACCCGGCCGCTGCGGTAGGACTGGATGCGCAGCGTGATGCGCGGCTGCTTGACGTACTTGGACAGCTGCTGCGCCAGCTGGTCGCGGGCCTCGAACTCCGTCAGCCCGCCAAGCTTGACGCCGCCCACATAGGGAAACTGGATGTACCCGGCCGAGCTGACGTTGTAGCCATTGCCCACCGGCGACAGGCTGGACGCATCCGTGGCCAGCGAGGAGCCGGCCGGCGCCAGCGCCAGCTCGGGATGGTCCCAGACCACGATGTTGAGCACATCGCCGGGCCCGATCTGGTAGGGCTTGGCCACGCCGAACAGGCGGCGCACCTCGGCGCTCACATCGGTGGCCTGCGCCGCCCGCTGCTGGCGGATGAGATCCGGCGTGATCGAGAGCAGCGCGCCGGCCGGCGCCGCCTCAGCTGCATCCGAGCCGCCGGGCTGCGGCTCGGATACAGCCTGCCGGGCCTCCAGGCCTTTGTGCATGGACACACCGGGCGCGTAGGCGCAGCCACCCAGGCCAGCCAGCGCCAGCGCCAGCAGCGGCCAGCGGATGGATGTCGAACAGGATGCGAAGGCAAGTTTCTTTTTCTGCATGGAAATTAAGCAATAAGGCCATGGCCGCGGCACCTGGCCAAGGCCGCCATGGGCGGGGAAATACGGAACCCCGGGGCCCGGCCGGCCCCACGCGGCAAACGGGCGCGCAGGCTACCGCAATGTCTGCACCGTTTTGGCGGTGAGGCACGGGACTTTTCTGCTGTTGTTCGAACCTGACCGGCAACGCCGGCAGGGCCTTTTCACGAAGCCGTCAGACCGCCTCCAACCGGTGCGGCTCGACGCTGACAAGCTGCGGGCGGCCCATGAGCTCCAGCAGCACCGACACACGGCGGCTGGAAGCCGACTGGACCAGGCCTTCAAGGCCCTGGAACGCCGGGTCGCTGAAGCGCACCCGGTTGCCGGGGCGCAAGGCAGCAAGCCCGGCCTCGTCGATCGCATTGCGCTCGGCCTCGAAACGCCGGAGCGCCGCCAGGATTTCCGGGCGGACGGTCGCGATCTGGGTGCCGAAACGGATCACATGCGACACGCCCCGGGTGGCGCTCACCGGCGCAATGGATTGCTCCACGCACGCGGGGCGGAAAAACACATACCGGGGAAACATCGGCTCGAAAACCACCCTGGCGCCGCCCTCCGCCCGCTTCAGGCGCTTGTACAGCGGCAGGTAGGCAGCAAAGCCCTGCGCTTCAAGGTTGTGGACCGCGACCGCCTCCTGCTTGGGGCGCGCGTAGGCCACGAACCAGGCTGGCAACTCTGCATCAGCTTCGCTATCGGTCACAGCCCTCCCTCACCGATGCCCGCTCCAGTGCCTGCCAACTGCGAACTGCGCGCAAACACCGGAAAAGACATAACACGTTGAAAAATATGAATAAACACCGATCCCTTCGGTCTTTTTTCATATTAGTGAGAAATCACGGGGCAGGCAGGCGCCAACGCTTCCATATGTATCCATGATTGCAACCGCAACCACATAGCTTCGACACATTTATGTGGAATTTCCCAGGGTTGAATACGGGTGATTCATCTGATTTTCAAATCAAAATATCAATAATTACGATATCGATCCACCGGAGAGCTTGACATGGCAAGAACCGCAAGAGGCGCGGACCACCTGGCCCGGGCCCGCGAAGCGCTGGCGCAGGCGCGAACCGCGGAGGAACTGCGCCAGGCCCAGGCGGTGGTACTGCCGCTGGCCCATGGCCTGAGCCTGCGGGAAACCGCACAGGCCATAGGCCGCTCGCTGGCCTGGACCTGCCGGGCGCGCAGCAGCTTCCTGGCCGGGCAGTCCATCGCCGACAGAGCACCAGCCGCCCGTGGCGGGCGCCGCAATCAGCACATGAGCGAAGAGCAGGAACGCCAGGCCCTGGCGCCACACCTGGAGCGCGAGCGCATGGGAGGCACGCTGGTCGTCGCCGAACTCAGGGCCGAACTGCAAGCCATGCTGGGCAAGCCCATCGCGCTGTCCACGGTGTACAGCCTGCTGCGCCGCCACGGCTGGCGCCGGCCCGCCCGCGGCCAACGCCGCTGCCCAAGCAGCGGCATGACATGAAAGCCTGCCGCAAGCCCGGCCTTGCCCAGCCGCTTGCTACCAGATTTGGCTGCAGGTAATTATTTTTTTATGAAATGGAAATTCAACAATCTACAAAATCACACAAATTTACACAAAATACTCTCAATATTCTTATTACTCACAGTGCGTTCTACGCAACGTTCCAGACTGCGCAAGACGCACCTCGCCCGACGAGGCGAGGCATGCCCAATGCCCCCTTTTCAAGGTCTTGAGTTGAATAGGCGCCCTGTACGCAGTGAAGAGGTTGTGCGTTTTGCGTTTTGCGTTTTGCGTTTTGCGTTTTGCGTTTTGGATTTTGCGGGTTTCACGCTCAACGCCAAACCCTCAACGCACAACTTTCACCAGCGCCATGGGTACTCGCAACGGCACAACACCATGAAAGGGATGGTGCTCAGTGCCCAAAAGGGAGGCTCAGGGTGCCGTGCAGGCGTCGCCCAGGCCGGCCATGCCGGCCAGCCTTTGCAGGCGGCTGCGCTGCTCCAGGCAGGCCTGGTGCCGGGCTTGCGCGCGCTGCGCCTGCCATTGCGCAACCCGTTCGCGGATCTGCGGCATGGCGGCCAGGGCCGCTTTTTCCCCCTGCAAGATGGCATTCGCGCGCTGGCCGAAGTCGGCCGGGCCGATATCAAGCACCTGGGGGCGCACGATGACGTCCGCGCGCGCCAGCTCCGCCTGCCCCAGCTTCTGGCCCATGATGGCAATCGACTGGCTGAGCGTGCCCAGCGCGCTGCTCGGCGTCTGGCCCTGCGCCTTGTTGGAGATATCCACCGCCACCACCACATCGGCGCCCAGCTGGCGCGCCGCATCCACCGGCACCGGGCTGACGATGCCGCCGTCCACGAAATGGTATTTGCCGATGGCCACCGGCTGGAACACGCCGGGAACGCTGCTGGACGCGCGCACCGCCTGGCCCGTGTTGCCGCGGGCGAACACGGTGCGCTCGCCGTCCTCCAGCCGCGTGGCCACCGCGACGAAGGGCTTGGCCAACTGCTCCAGCGGCTTGCGGTGGACCTGCTCGTTCACATAGTCTTCCAGCTTCTGGCCCAGCACCAGTCCGCCGGAGGACAGCTGCAGGTCGCGGATCTTGGCCTCGTCCAGCGCAACCGCCTTTTCCTGCAGCTCGAAGGCATTCATGCCGCTGGCATACAGCGCCCCCACCACGCTGCCGGCACTGGTGCCCGCCACCACCGCGGGCGCGAAGCCATTGGCCTCCAGCATCTTGATCACGCCGATGTGCGCAAAGCCCTTGGCCGCCCCGCCACCCAGCGCGACGCCGATCTTCACCGGCGCGGCGGCCGCGGGCCCGGCCACCGCCACGGGCGCGGCCGGAGGATTGCCGCCGCAGCCAGCCAGGCCAAGGCAGCCCACATAGGCCAGTGGGCGCAATAAGGCGGTCAAGCGCATGCCGGGAGATCCTGCTGTCATCGGGGCAAGCAGTATAGCGGCGTGCCATTCATCCCGCCCGGCCGGCATTTCACGCCACGCCAGTCGCCGTTCATCGCAAGGCACTGGCCCGTGCCCGGCGCCCCGGGCACAGTGCCTACATGCCCGCAGCGAAGCCCGGCCAGCTCCAGAAGCCCTCAGCTGCGCAACCCCTCACCACAAGGAACCCGCCATGCTGCTCACACTCATCCTCCACCAGCCCCAGATGCTGGCGGCCATCGTCCAGAAGACGCCTCTGTGGGTCTGGTGCCTGCTGGCGGCCCTGCTGTGGCTGGGCCTCAGCCAGCTCGCGCAGCGCCAAGCCAGCGCGGGGCGGGTGCTGCTCATGCCCGTGGCCATGGCCGGGCTGTCGGCCTACGGGCTGGTGTCCGCATTCGGCGCCGCGGGCTCGGCCGCCAGCGTCTTCGCCATCTGGCTGGCCGCGGCGGCGCTGCTCGCCGTGGCCAGCCTGGCGCTGTGGCCCCGGCCGCCATCGGGCGCCAGCTACGACGCGGCCTCGCGCAGCTTCAAGCTGCCCGGCAGCATGGTGCCGCTCGCGCTCATCCTCGGCATCTTCCTCACCAAGTACCTGGTCGGGGTCGAACTGGCGCTGCAGCCCGCGCTGGCACGCGACACCGCCTTCGCTTTGGAGATCGCCGCGCTCTACGGCCTGTGCAACGGTCTCTTCGCGGCGCGCGCCGCCCGGCTGTGGCGGCTGGCACACGGCGCCAGCCCGGCGCGCTCCATGGCCGCCCCGCTCTGATCCATCCACCAGGAGAAATTGCCATGCATGCACATCCGTTGCCCGAAGACACCCTCGACCGCCTCGCGCGCAGGCGCGCCGGCGCCAAGCTCGGCTGGTATATCCATGCCTGCGTATACCTGTGCGTCAACCTGCTGCTGGCCGTGCTGTCTGCCGCCAGCGGCCACCACTGGGCGATCTTCCCCGCCCTGGGCTGGGGCCTGGGGCTGGCGGTGCACGGCTTTGTCGTGTATGCCCGCTGCGGCGGCGACTGGTTCGAGCGCATGGTGAACGCCGAGCGGGAACGGATCGAGCCCAGGCAGCGCCCCTGAAACCCAATGGCGATCCCTACAATAACCGCCATGATCTCCGACGACGACATCGACCGCCTGGCGCGCAAGCGCGCCGGCGCCAAGCTCGGCTGGTACCTGCATGCGCTGGTCTATGTGCTCGTCAACCTGGCGCTGCTGGCCTTCTCGCGCCATGGCTGGGGCCAGCGGCCCTGGTCGGTGTTCCCACTGCTGGGCTGGGGCCTGGGGCTGGCGCTGCATGGCGTGTCGGTGTTCGTGCTGGGCAGCGGCAGCGGCCTGCGCGAGCGCATGGTGCAGCGCGAGCGCGAGAAGCTGCGGCGCGAGCGCGGCCACGGCAACGAAAGGCGCTGAGGCCATGCGCATCGATTGGCTCGACAAGCTGCGCTACCTGCTGCAGACCCTGGCTTTCTGCCTGGTGATTCCGGCCATCCAGTACGCCTTTCAGCCCGAGCGGCCGTACGAGGTGGCGCTCAAGTACTCGCTGTGCATCGGCGTGCTGTGCTGGGCATTCATCGACTTCGGCCGCGACTTGCTGCCCTCTGCCGCTGAGACCGGCTGGCCTTCGGGCTGGCGCGGCATTGCGCTTTGCGCATGCGGCATCGCCTTGGGTTTCCTGCTGGGCACGCTGCTGGGCGACCTATGGACCGGATACTCCACCTGGCATGCGGGCGGCGGCCAGCTGCGCATCTCCATCGCCATCACGCTGCTGGCAGGCACCGCCGCCACCTACTGGTTCCATACCCGCGGCAAGAGCGCCTGGCTGGAGGCTCGCATGGCCGAGGCGCACGGCCAGGCCACCGAGGCGCGGCTGCGGCTGCTGGAGACCCAGCTTGAGCCGCACATGCTGTTCAACACCCTGGCCAACCTGCGCGCGCTCATTGCCACCGATCCGGCGCGCGCCCAGCACATGCTGGACCGCCTGATCTCCTACCTGCGCGCCACGCTTGCGGCATCGCGCAGCATCCAGCATCCGCTGGCCGACGAGTTCGCGCGGCTTGGCGACTACCTGGAGCTGATGGCGGTGCGCATGGGCCCGCGCCTGGCCTATTCCTTCGACCTGCCCGAGGCGCTGCACGGCGCCCTCGTGCCGCCGCTGCTGCTGCAGCCGCTGGTGGAAAATGCGATCCGCCATGGGCTGGAGCCGCAGCTGGCCGGCGGGCGCATCGATGTGCAGGCACGGCTGCTGGACCACGGTGCCAGGGTGTTGCTGAGCGTGCACGACAGCGGCGCCGGACTGGACGGCGCGGCCGCCATTGTGGACCTGGGCGTGGACGCAGGCTTTGGCCTGCAGCAGGTGCGCGAACGCCTGGCCACGCTGTATGGCAGCGCCGGCACGCTTGAGCTGAGCGCCGCCAACGCAGGCGGAACCTGCGCCACCATTACCTTTCCATTGCAATATGCAAGCAAGCGCCCTGATAGCCGAGGATGAACCCCTGCTCGCCGCCGCACTGCGGCAGGAGCTGGCCCGCGCCTGGCCCGAGCTGGCCATCGCCGCCACGGTTGGCGACGGGCTCAGCGCGGTGCGGCAGGCCCTGGCGCTGCGGCCCGACGTGCTGTTCTTCGACATCCGCATGCCGGGCCAAAGCGGCCTCGATGCAGCCGCCGAGCTGGCCGATGCCTGGCCGGCGCAGGAGCCGTTTCCGGCCCTGGTCTTCGTCACCGCCTACGACCAGTACGCCGTGCAGGCCTTCGAAGCACAGGCGGTGGACTACCTGCTCAAGCCAGTGCAGCCTGCCCGCCTGGACAAGACCGTGCAGAAGCTGCGCGCGGCGCTCTCCCAGCAGGCGCCTGAAGCCGCCAGGCCTGGCGCCCAGCTCGATGCCACGCTGGAGCAGCTGCGCGCGCTGCTCGCCGCGCCGGGCCTGGGCGCGGCAGCGGCAGTCGCAGCCCCGCCGCGGCTCGAGGTGATCCAGGCCAGCCAGGGCGCGCAGATCCACCTGGTGCCGGTGGCCGAAGTGATCTATGTGGAAGCGGCCGACAAGTACCTGCGCGTGCTCACCGCCGCGCAGGAATACCTGATCCGCATGCCGCTCAAGGAGCTGATCGCCCAGCTCGACCCCGCCGCGTTCTGGCAGGTGCACCGCGGCACCGTGGTGCGCGCCAGCGCCATCGCCACCGCCACGCGCGACGAGGCCGGCCGGCTGCACCTGCAGCTGCGCGGCCGCCCCGAGCGGCTGGCGGTGAGCCGCGTCTATGCGCAGCGCTTCAAGGCCATGTGATCCTATAGCGGCACCGTCCTACCGCACCCGCACCACCAGGCCCGCGCGCCCAACGCCAATTCGGCAAACGCCGGCAATACCAGCCGCTGCCCGTCATGCACTATCGCGGGCAAGGCCTTGTGCCAGGAGCGCGCGCGAAATACCGGATGGTGGTGGCCGCCAATGTGCAGGAAACAGGATGTGCCGGCCGCCTCACGGCACCCGTGCGCCACCCGCACGCCGTCGATGCAAAATCTGGGCGCTGCCCGCGCCGGCGAATATGGAAGTCACCCGCCGCGCAATACGGCCACCGTCGCCTCGGGCGGGGCCCAGGCCATTGGCAGCGCCGCGGGTGCGGCAGGCAATGTAGCCGCCGGTGCGGCATCTGCCGCCGTGGGTGCGGCCGTATCCAGCAATGCCAGGGGCGAAGGCGGCGACCTGCAGTACTGGATCGGCGGCTTGCTGCGCAATGGCGGCCCCAGCGAACAACAAAAGCAGCAGGCCCAAAACGATGTGCAGCAGGCCGCCCGCAAGGCTCGCTCCGCCGCCGACGACGCCAAGGAGGTCGGCGTGATATTTGCCCACTCGCTGCAGGCGGGCAAGCTGTCCGATGAAGACGCCGACTATGTTGCCCAGCTGGTGGCCCGGCACGGCGTCGTGGTGCTGCTGGTAGGCGCCTTCGTGGGCAGCCTGTGCGCCACCTTTGGCGGCCGCCAGCGCGACAAGTTCTGAGCTCTCCTACCCCTACCCATCCATTAACCCAAGGAAACAACATGCGATCGATACTTCTGTGGCTGCTGGGCGTGCCCATTCCCATCATCATCCTGATTGCCCTGTTCTTCCATTGAACCGGCCGCAATAGCGCCTGCCCCACGGGGCGCAATACCACCGCTCTCAAGGAGGCTTCATGAGCAAGACCCGCCAACCCCCATCCCATACGCCCGAGACACGGGTGAGCACCACCACCAGGCAGCACCCTGGCGATCCGGGCGAGAACGCCAAGCTGCCGCACGAGCGAGACCAATCCACCGCCATGACCGATGGCGCCAAGCATCCGGAAATGCAACAGGCCTACCGGGATGTGAAGCGGGGCCTGGCCGACACCGATGCCCGTGGCAAGGATGGCCGGCCGCTCGGCCAGAAGAAGCCGGCGCCCTGAGCGTCAGGCCGGTGCTTGCTGCGCCGGCGGCAGCTCCAGCGGCGGCGCATCGCCCGGCGGATCGATGGGCTGCGGCCTGGCGGGCTCGCCAGGCGGCGCAGCGGGCGGGCCGCCATCATCCGCAATGGGTTGCGGCGTATGGGCTGCAGGCTTCACCGCGACGCCCTCAGCCTGCGCCTGGCGCCTTGGCTTGTCGGTGTAGCTGTCGGCATAGCTGTCGGCATAGCTGTCGATATCGGCAGATCGGTCACCACATGGCATGTCAGGACTCCTTTCGGCGCTGCAATCACATGCCCCATGCTGCGCCACCTGGCCGCCGCGCCCTGTCGGAGAAGACTGCATTGCCATGCCGGAGCAGCCTGCCGCCCGCAAGCCCGAGGCCCTGGTTCGGCAGCGCGGTCAGCCCCGGCTCGAACGCCGCTGGCGCATCACCGCGGCGCCAGCCAATGCCAGCAGCGCCACCATGATGGACAGCGCCCAGTGCGACAGCGCGGGCACCGCGACCGCGCCGGCTCCGGTCACCGTAGCCACCACGCCGGGGCCGCCTGCATCGGCGATCACGCCGTTGGCGCTGAGGTCATCGTCACCCAGCCCGCCATCCACGATGCTCAGCCGCACCGTGCGGCCGCTGATGACCGCGCCGGGCAGCACATACCAGTGCGGCGCGGCACAGGCGGCCGCGTCGCCGCATCCATGGCCCAGCGGGGTCGGGCCGTACTTCCAGTAGACCGCGCCCGCCGGCAATGCCGCCGGATAGCTCAGCTGCAGCTCGGCGGTGCTGCCCGGCGTACCGCCTTCGAGCACGAAATCGAACAGGCCGTGCGGGAAAGCCACGTTGGCGGGCGACGAGCCCACGGCCGATGCGGCGATGAAGGCGGCGGAGCGGAAAGTCCAGCCCGCGCCCACATCGGCCGACGCCGCGCCGGAGGAAGTGGCCGTCTGCGCCCATGGAGCCGAACATGCGGCGGGCTGCGCGCCGGCAGCCTCGCAGCTCCACTGGTACGAGCCGTCCGCAGACGCCACGGCCGAAGCATTGCCGATGGCGCAGAGATTCGCGCGCGGCGCCACCACGCTGGCAATGCCATTCGCACTGCCGCACTGCGCGGACGGCGCCCCGGCGGGCGTGACCTGCGCCGATGCGGCCGATGCCTCGCCCGTGCCAATGCTGTTGCGCGCAGCAACGGTGCAGCTGACGGGAGTGCCGTTGGCCAGGCCCGGGACCGTGATCGGCGCTGCCGTGGCGCTGGCGCTTTGCGTGCCGCAGGTCGCGGTGAATCCGAGCAGCTCGAGATTGCCGCCATTGTCTGCGGGCGTGAAGTCCACCCGCACCTGGCCATCGCCGGCGGTCACGCCGGTGACGGCCGGCGCCGCCGGGATCAGCGCCGCCTTGGCCACCTGCTGCAGCGCCACCGCATCCGCGGGCGCGATGCCGAGGTCGGCCGCCGCCAGCTCTGCGGCGCCCAGCGTCGTCGGGTCGATGCCCGAGATGCGGCCGAAATGCACCAGCGCGCTCAGGTAGGAGCCGTACTTGCTCGGATGGAAATAGTCGGTATGCCACAGGTTGATCTTGCCCGCCTCGGGCACATACGGGTCGCGCATCGCCACGCCGGAGGTCACCGCGCGCAGGAAGGCATCGCCCACCGGAGACACGCCCTTGAAGCCCGGGTTTGCAGCGGCCCGGCCGAAGTAGCTCGCATGGAAGTCGGCGGTCATCGCCTCCAGCCCCTCGGCGGCGGTATAGGTGGTGCCGTTGGCGTTCGAGCCGTTCGGCCCGACCAGGTCCGGGCGCGCCCAGGTCTGGTAGAGATAGATGTCGGTCTTGGGGTCGGCGTTCGGATTGGAGCCGGGCACGGTGCGCACCGCATCGCAGGTGTTCTGCGACGCGCCGGTGATCGCCGGGCAGTTCGCGCCGAAGATCTGCGTTTCGGTGAACGAGCCGCCCGCGCCGTTCTGGATCCACTGCTGGAACTTGTCGGCATAGGCGTTGAAGTATGGCAGGTTGGCATTGTGGCTGCGGCCCGCCGGCAGGGGCTCGTCGCTCAGATCCTGCAGCACGACGGTGGTCCATTTCTGCGACGCGGCATTGCCGCGCAGATCCCAGCCGGCCGGGTTGGAGTTCAGGAGATGCCCGCGCAGCGAGGCGGCGTTGCGCGCGGAGATCGACACATCGTAGTCCAGCCCCGCCTGATCGCTGAGCTTCTTGAACACGCCGGGAATGCCGCCCCAGGGGTGTGGCTCGTCGGCATTGGAGCCGGTCGCGTCGCGCTGCCACATCGCCAGCGTGAGGTCGGTCACATGGCCGGTGTTGTAGCTCATCACCGGATCGACGCGGCCGAAGGTATAGCTGTTGCCAAGAAACAGGATCACCTTCTTGGCGAAGCTCACATCCACGGTGCAGGCCTCGGTCACCGGGTTGGTGGTGTAGGTCGTGCCCTGCAGCTGGCCGCCGCAGCTGCCGCGCACCGCGACAGCGTAGCCTTCGTCGGGCACCACGCTGAAGCTGGCCGAACTACCCTGCACCACGTTCTGCGGCGCACTGCTGGAAATGCTTCCGTGGCCCTTGCTGGTGGGCGTGACGCTGAAGACCGGCAATGCCGCAAACGTTGCGCTGACCGAGCAGTTGGCGGTGATCGGGTTGGTGGTATAGGTCGAGCCCGAAAGCGTGCCCCCGCAGGTGCCTCCCACCGAGGCCGAATAGCCGCTTTGCGGCGTGACCGTGAACTCGGCCGTGCTGCCATAGTCCCAGGCCTGCGCGCTCGCCGGGCTGATGGAGCCATGGGCGCCGGCACTGGGTGTGACGGTGAAGCGCTGCAGCGAGAATGTGGCCTCGACCGTGCAGTCGCTGCCGATGGCGAAGGTGGTGTAGCTCGTGCCGTTCAGCGTGCCGCCGCAGCTGCCGCCAACCTGCGCGGCATAGCCTGGCTGCGGGCTGACGGTGAAACCAGCCGTATCGCCGCCGATCACCGTGGCCGGCAGCGCCGGCTGGATCGTGCCGCCCGCGCTGGCCGAAGGGGTCACGGTATAGGTGGCCTGCTGCGTGAAGCTGACGCTGACCGTGCAATCCGCGGCAAGCGCCTGGGTGGTGTAGACCCCGGCGCTCAGGCTGCCGCCGCAGCTGCCGGCCACCACCGGCACGTAGCCGGAATCGGCAGCGACCGCGAAGCTGGCCGTCTCGCCCTGGAACACGGTCTTGCTCGCCGGGCTGATGCTGCCGTGCGCGCCGGCCGAGGCTGTCGCGGTCACGCTCACCTCGGGGGCCAGCGCCACGCCGCGAAACGCCTGCGAGGCGCCCGCGGTGGCGATGACGACAGGCGTGCCGGTGAAGGCGCCGCCAAAACCGCTCGCATCGACAATGGACTCCAGCGTACTGGCGCCCCGGGTTGCGTACAGGGTCACGGTGCCGCCCGATACGGCAGCCGCCAGGCCCTGGTAGGCACTGGCCGCATCGCCCACCGTGCCCTTGGCCACCCAGCTGCCGGATTCGAGCGAGAACTTGGTGATGCCCTTGCTGTCATCGGCCACGTAGAGCGTGTCCACGCCGGGGGCGCCGTCGAGATCGAGCAAGGCGAACCCATAGGGGCTTGGCGTCAGCGCATCGCTCAGGCCGGGCAGTCGCGTAGCCGTCGCGGCGGTGGTCGGCGTGCCGCTGCCGATGCGATTCACCCCCTTGTAGCTGTTGGTGCCGGTGTTCGCGCTGTTGTAGAGCTGGCCATCGATCAGCATCACCGCGCGGGCGCTCGCCGGTGCCGCGGCCACCGGGGTCGAGCTGCCCGCGCCGGCAAGCGCGGCGCGTATCCCATCCAGGCTGCTGCTCACCCAGAGATTGGTGCAATCGGTGCTCGCGGCGCCGCGGAAATTGTTGGCGCTGGCGCTGCTCAGATCGGTGAGCGCGGTGGAGGTATCAACCGCGCCGGCGCGCGAGACGATGCCCACCACACGCGCGATGCCGGCTGCGCTCACGAGGTTGCCGCTGGTCACCGCCGGATCGCGCCCATAGCCGGGCACCAGCAGGCAGCGCTTGTCCTGCGAGCGCGTCAGCCAGCCTTCCGAGCCGGCGGTGCCGCCACCCGCGAACGGCAGCTGGGAGCCCTGGGCGGCCGTGGGCATGGCGATCGATTGCACCAGCGTGCCGTTTGGCTGGAACTCGTCGAGAAACACCGGGTTGCCGGTGGACACCAGCGCCTTGCTGCCGTCGCCCACGCGAAAGACCACCACATTGCCGGGCGTGAACGCCGCCGCGGCCGCCGGGCTGCTCCACAGGCCGGGCACGGCGGCCAGGGACAGGGAAAGAAGCGCTCGCCATGAGAATTTTGCTCGCATGTTTGTCTCTTGGTTGGATTGGATTCATGCCGGTTGAGCACGGCCGACGGCGATCCTAGGTGCGCTTCCTCATAAAATCAAATATCTGAAACACCTGTTCTGCATACTTTTAAAATATGAATACAGGTCCTACATGGCGGCCCCATGCGCAAAACAGGATGCATGCAGCCCGCGGATCGGCGGCTGCTTGAGTTGCCTCAACAAACCGAAGGAAGATGCCGGGAGGGCCTTATGCCTACCCCTTTCAAGGCACTGCACCGGTTGCAAGCGCCCATGGTGCTGGTGAAAGTTGAGCGTTTGGCCTTGAGCGTGAAAGCCGCACAACGCACAGCCGCTTGTCCACGCACACGGCTAGCCCCCCCGAGGCGCCTCGAACATCACAGCAACACGATGTCGTACTGGTCCTGCCCCAGCGCGTTGTCCGCCTGCAGCGAGATCGGCTTGCCGACGAAGTCCGACAGCCCGGCCAGGTGCTGGCTTTCCTCGTCGAGGAACATCTCCACCACCTTGGCGCAGGCCACCACGCGGAACTCCTTGGGATTGAACTGGCGCGCCTCGCGCAGGATCTCGCGCAGGATGTCGTAGCACACGGTGCGCACCGTCTTGACCTGGCCCACGCCCTGGCACAGTGGGCACGGCGTGCACAGCATGTGGGCCAGCGATTCGCGGGTGCGCTTGCGCGTCATCTCCACCAGGCCCAGCTGCGAGAAGCCGCCGCACATGGTCTTGACTCGGTCGCGCTCGAGCTGCTTGCGCAGCTCCTGCAGCACCGAGGCCTGGTGGTCGTCGCGCAGCATGTCGATGAAGTCGACGATGATGATGCCGCCCAGGTTGCGCAGGCGCAGCTGGCGCGCGATCGCGTGCGCGGCCTCGAGGTTGGTCTTGAAGATGGTTTCGTCGAAGTTGCGCGCGCCCACGTAGCCGCCGGTGTTCACGTCCACCGTGGTCAGCGCCTCGGTCTGGTCGACGATCAGGTAGCCGCCCGACTTCAGGTCGACCCGCCGCCCCAGCGCGCGGGCGATCTCCTCGTCCACCGCGTACAGGTCGAAGATGGGCCGCTCGCCCTTGTAGTGCTGCAGCTTGGGCACGGCGGCGGGCATGAACTCCTGCCCGAAGTGCAGCAGCAGCTCGTACTGCTCGCGCGAATCGATGCGGATCGAGGTGGTCTCGTCGCTCACCATGTCGCGCAGCACGCGCTGCATCAGGTTCAGGTCCTGGTGCAGCAGGGTGCGCGGCGGCAGCTTGAGCGATGACTCCTTGATACGCTTCCACACCTTGCGCAGGTAGGCGATGTCGTCGGACAGCTCGGCGTCGCTGGAGTCCTCGCCATTGGTGCGCAGGATGAAGCCGCCGCCACCGCCGCTCTCCTTGGTGCCCACCAGCGCCTGCAGCCGGCCGCGCAGCGCGTCGCGCTCTTGCTGCGGGATCTTCTGCGACACGCCGACATGGTCGTCCTGCGGCAGGAACACCAGCAGCCGCCCCGCGACGCTGATCTGCGTGGACAGCCGCGCGCCCTTGGTGCCTATCGGATCCTTGATGACCTGCACCATGATCGACTGGCCCTCGAACACCTGGCGCTCTATCGGCACCGGCGGCTCGTTGTTCTTGCGCGCGAACATCGGCGCCTCGCCGTTTTCCTGGCGCTGCCACACGTCGGCCACATGCAGGAAGGCGGCGCGCTCCAGGCCGATGTCGATGAAGGCCGACTGCATGCCCGGCAGCACGCGCGACACCTTGCCCAGGTAGATGTTGCCGACCAGGCCGCGCTCCAGCGTGCGCTCGTGGTGCAGCTCCTGCACCGCCCCGGCTTCGATGACGGCGACCCGCGTCTCCTGCGGCGACCAGTTGATCAAGATATCGTTGTGCACGGCAATTCCGTTTTTTCCATGGATTGCCGTCGAGTGTAGCGGGCGCGGGTTCTCCCTAGATCAAATTTCGCAGCCCGCCGCGCGCAGCAGGTTCGCGGTCTCGAACAGGGGCAGGCCCATGATGCCCGAGTAGCTGCCCGCCAGCCGCTCGACATAGGCCGCGGCCCGGCCCTGGATGCCGTAGGCACCCGCCTTGCCCATGGGTTCGCCGCTGGCCACGTAGGCCGCGATCTGCGCCTCGCTCATCGCCGCAAACCGCACCTGCGACACCGACAGCGCCGACAGGCGCCTGGCACCCGCCTGGACGGCCACCGCCGTCAGCACCCGGTGCGTGCGGCCGCTGAGCCTGGCCAGCATCTCGCAGGCCTGCGCCGGCGATTCGGGCTTGCCGAGGATGCGGCCGCCCAGTGCCACCGTGGTGTCGGAGCACAGGATGGGCGCGGCAGCGAGCCCGCGCCGCCGCAGCCGGGCCACGGCCGCGTCGAGCTTGAGGCCGGTCACCCGCTGCACGTAGCCGGTGGCCGCCTCGCGCGGCCATGCGGCCTCGAGCGCTTCGGGGTCGGGCTCCGGATCGTCGCCCTGCACCACCAGCAGGCGATGGGCGATGCCCATCTGCTCCAGCAACTGGCTGCGGCGCGGCGATTGGGAGGCAAGGTAGATGTAGGAGGCTTGCATGGCAGGCAGCGCCTATTCGCGGTGGTACGGATGGCCGGCGTTGACCGACCAGGCACGGTACAGCTGCTCGATCAGCAGCACCCGCACCATCGCATGCGGCAGCGTCAGGTCGGACAGGCGGATGCGCTCATGGGCCGACTGGCGGAACGCCGGCTCGATGCCGTCGGGCCCGCCGATCACCAGCGCCACGTCGTCGCCACCGAGCTGCCAGTCCTTGAGTCGCTGCGCCAGCGCCTTGGTGCTCAGGCTGGTGCCGCGCTCGTCGAGCACCACGATGCGCGTGCCCTTGGGTATCGCGGCCTCGATGCGTTCGCGCTCGGCCGCGTACAGGGTCTCCAGCGTCTTGGAGCCGCGCGGCTCGGTCTTGACGGCCTTGAGCTCGACCCTGATCTCGTGCGGGAAGCGCTTGGCATAGTCGTCGTACGCGGTCTGCGCCCAATCGGGCACACGCTGGCCGACCGCAACGATCAGTATCTTCACCGCTGGCCGGGCCTACTTGGCAGCCGTCTTGCGCGCGGGCGCCTTCTTGGCCGGAGCCTTCTTGGCCGCGGGCTTGTTGACGACCACGGTCTTCACCACGGCCTTGCTCGCAGGCTTCTTGGCTACGGGTTTCGCAGCCGGCTTGGCCGCGGTCTTCTTGGCGGCCGGCTTGGCAGCGCTCTTCTTCGGCGCCGCCTTGGCGGCAGGCGCCGCGGCCGGCTCGGCGGCGGGGCGCTTGCGCGCGGCGGGCTTCCTGGCGGCCGGGGCATCGCCATCTTCGGCGGCGCGCAGCTTGGGCTTGGCGCTGCCGAGCTTGACGCGCACCGGCACCTCACCCCAGATTTCCTCCAGGCGGTAGTACTGGCGGATCACCGGCTGCATGATGTGTGCCACCACCGGGCCGCAGTCCACGATGATCCACTCGCCGTTGTCTTCGCCCTCGACGCGGGGCTTGTCGAAGCCGGCCTCCTTGACCGCATCCTTCACGCTGCCGGCCAGGGCCTTGGTCTGGCGGTTGGACGTGCCCGAGGCCACGATCACGCGCTCGAACAGGGGCGACAGATGCTCGGTATTGAAGACCTGGATGTCTTGCGCCTTCACATCCTCAAGCCCGTCGACAATGGCGCGCTGCAGCTTGGTGACGTCCTTCTTGGCCGCGGATTCGGATTTCTTGGTGGTGCTCATCAGTGAAGGAGAGTTAGGGAATTCGGGGGATTATAGATTTACGGGCCTATGCGAGCCTATGCGGGCCTATAGCCACTCGCGGCGCACCAGGTAGCTGCGCAGCAACTCGGCCTCGGGCGAGCCCTCGGGGTCCTCGCGCTGGTAGCTCCAGCTCGCCAGCGGCGGCATGGACAGCAGGATGGATTCGGTGCGCCCCCCCGACTGCAGGCCGAAGTGCGTGCCGCGGTCCCACACCAGGTTGAACTCCACGTAGCGTCCACGGCGGTAGAGCTGGAACGCGCGCTCGCGCTCGCCGTAGGCCGTGGCCTGGCGGCGCTCCACGATCGGCAGGTAGGCGGGCAGGAAGGCATCGCCCACCGACTGCAGCATCGCCAAGCTGCGCTCGAAGCCCAGCTCGGCAAAGTCGTCGAAGAAGATGCCGCCGATGCCGCGCTGCTCGTCGCGGTGCTTCAGGTAGAAGTATTCGTCGCACCAGCGCTTGAAACGCGGGTACAGCCCGGCGCCGAACGGATTGAGCGCATCGCGGCAGCTGCGGTGGAAATGCTGCGCGTCCTCTTGCACCGGGTAGAACGGCGTCAGGTCCATGCCGCCGCCGAACCAGCAGGTGGGCAGCTGCCCGGCGTGGCCTGCGGCAATCATGCGCACATTCATGTGCACCGTGGGCACATGCGGGTTGCGCGGGTGGAACACCAGCGACACGCCCATGGCCTCGAACGGCGCGCCCGAAAGCTCGGGCCGGTGCTGCGTGGCCGATGGCGGCAGCTGCGGCCCGCGCACATGCGAGAAGCCGCAGCCCGCGCGCTCGAACACGCGGCCGCCCTCCAGGATCTTGGTGATGCCCTCGCCCTGCAGCTTCTCGCCGGGCGGCTTGCGCCAGGCGTCGCTCAGAAAGCGCGCGCCCTCCTGGCCTTCAACGGCCTCGACGGCATCGGCAATGCGCTGCTGCAGGCCCTGCAGGTAGCGGGATGCGGCCTGCACGCGGTCGCCGTCAAGCACCACGCCGGCCTGGCTGCCTGTCGCGCCCATCAGCTGTGCTTCACCGCGCGAAAGCCGATGTCGTGGCGGTACTGCGCACCATCGAAATGGATGCGCCCGGCCACGGCATAGGCACGCTGCTGCGCCTGCTTGACGTTGTCGGCCAGCGCGGTCACGCACAGCACGCGGCCGCCGCTGGTCACCGGCGCGCCGTCCTGCATGGCGGTGCCGGCATGGAAGACCACCGCGTCCTCGGCATCGGCCGGCAGGCCGGTGATCGCATCGCCCTTGCGCGGGTTCTCGGGATAGCCGTGGGCAGCCATCACCACGCCCAGCGCGGTGCGGCGGTCCCACTGCAGCTCGACCTGGTCGAGCTTGCCGTCGACCGCGGCGCCGAGCACGTCCACCAGGTCGCTCTTGAGGCGCATCAGGATCGGCTGCGTCTCGGGGTCGCCCATGCGGCAGTTGAACTCCAGCGTCTTCGGATGGCCGCTCTTGTCGATCATCAGCCCGGCGTAGAGGAAGCCGGTGTAGGGGATGCCGTCCTTTTCCATGCCGCGCACCGTGGGCATGATCACCTCGCGCATCGCGCGGGCGTGCACATCGGCGGTGACCACCGGCGCGGGCGAGTACGCGCCCATGCCGCCGGTGTTGGGGCCGGTGTCGCCGTCCTTCAGGCGCTTGTGGTCCTGGCTGGTGGCCAGGGCCAGCACGTTCTGCCCGTCGCACAGCACGATGAAGCTGGCCTCCTCGCCCTCGAGGAATTCCTCGATCACCACGCGCGCGCCGCCTTCGTTGTGCGCCACGCCGTACTTGTTGTCGACCAGCATGAAGTCCACCGCCTCGTGGGCCTCCTGCAGGCTGGCGGCCACCACCACGCCCTTGCCGGCGGCCAGGCCGTCGGCCTTGATGACGATGGGCGCGCCGAGCCGCTCCACATAGGCATGGGCCGCCACCGGGTCGGTGAAGGTCTGGTAGCGCGCGGTGGGAATGCCGTGGCGCGCCATGAAGTCCTTGGAGAAGGCCTTGGAGCTTTCGAGCTGCGCGGCGGCACGGGTCGGGCCGAAGATGCGCAGGCCGTGGTTGCGGAACTCATCGACCACGCCCGCCGCCAGCGGCGCCTCGGGGCCGACCACGGTCAGCTGTATGCCTTCTTGCTGCGCCCAGGCGCGCAGCTCCTGCACATCGGTGATGGGCAGGTTTTCCAGGCGCTTGTCGAGCGCGGTGCCGGCATTGCCGGGCGCCACGTAGACCTTGTGCACCTTGGGCGACTGCGCGAGCCGCCATGCCATTGCGTGTTCCCGGCCGCCGCCGCCAATCACAAGAACCTTCATAGCGCTGCGTTGTGGTAAACCTCTTGCACATCATCCAGATCTTCGAGCACGTCCAGCAGCTTCTGCATCTTGGCGGCGCTCTCCTCATCCAGCTCGATGGTGTTCTCGGCACGCATGGTGACCTCGGCGATCTCGGCCTTGAAGCCGGCGGCCTCGAGCGCGTTCTTCACCGCCTCGAAGTCGCCCGGCGCGGTCAGCACCTCGATCGCGCCGTCGTCGTCGGCGATCACGTCCTCGGCGCCGGCCTCCAGCGCCACATCCATCACCTTGTCCTCGTCGGCGCCGGGCGCGAACACCAGCTGGCCGCAGTGCTTGAACTGGAAGGCCACCGAGCCTTCGGTGCCCATGTTGCCACCGTGCTTGCTGAAGGCGTGGCGCACCTCGGCCACGGTGCGCACGCGGTTGTCGGTCATGGTGTCAACAATGATGGCGGCCCCGGCGAGGCCGTAGCCCTCGTAGCGGATTTCCTCGTACGATACGCCTTCGAGGTTACCGGTGGCCTTGTCGATGTTGCGCTTGATGTTGTCGGCCGGCATGTTGGCGGCCTTGGCCTTGTCCACCGCCAGGCGCAGGCGGGGGTTGGCGCTCAGGTCGCCGCCGCCCTGGCGCGCGGCCACCATGATTTCCCGAATAATACGGGTCCAGATACGGCCACGTTTTTCATCCTGGCGCCCCTTGCGGTGCTGGATGTTGGCCCACTTGCTGTGTCCTGCCACAGGAATTCCTTTGGTATCGTTTGTCGATCAGACGAAGATTTTACTTTTGACTTCTCCACGCTTGCGAGGAAACCCCAAATGGCTGACCCAATACTGGTTGCGAAACATGGCGCCACCGAATGCCTGCTGCTGCCCGCGCTGGCCAACCGGCACGGCCTGATCACCGGCGCCACCGGCACCGGCAAGACGGTAACGCTGCAGACCCTGGCCGAAGGCTTCTCGCGCATCGGCGTGCCGGTGTTCATGGCCGACATCAAGGGCGACCTCACCGGCATCAGCCAGGCCGGCAGCATCAGCCCCAAGATGGCCGCCATTCTGGCCGAGCGCGGCATCGAGCCCCCGGCCCCGATGGCCTGCCCCACCACGCTGTGGGACGTGTTCGGCGAGCAGGGCCACCCGGTGCGCGCCACCGTCTCCGACATGGGGCCGCTGCTGCTGGCGCGCATGCTGGATCTGAACGACACCCAGGCCGGCGTGTTGAACCTGGTCTTCAAGATCGCCGACGACAACGGCCTGCTGCTGCTCGACCTGAAGGATTTGCGCGCCATGCTGCAGCATGTGGGCGACAACGCCAAGCAGTTCACCACCGAGTACGGCAACGTCAGCGCGGCCAGCATCGGCGCGATCCAGCGCGGGCTGATGCAGATCGAGCAACAGGGCGGCGACAAGTTCTTCGGCGAGCCCATGCTCAACATCGACGATTTGATGCAGACCGTCGGCAACCGGGGCGTGGTCAACATCCTCGCGGCCGACAAGCTGATGCAGTCGCCGCGCCTGTACTCCACCTTCCTGCTGTGGATGCTGTCGGACCTGTACGAGAAGCTGCCCGAGATCGGCGATCCCGACAAGCCCAAGCTGGTGTTCTTCTTCGACGAGGCGCACCTGCTGTTCAACGACGCGCCCAAGGTCCTGCTGGAGCGCATCGAGCTGGTGGTGCGCCTGGTGCGCTCCAAGGGCGTGGGCGTGTACTTCGCCACGCAGAACCCGCTGGACGTGCCCGACACCGTGCTGGCCCAGCTCGGCAACCGGGTGCAGCACGCGCTGCGCGCCTTCACGCCGCGCGACCAGAAGGCGGTGAAGGCCACCGCCACCACCATGCGCGCCAATCCCGGCCTCAACGTGGAGGCCGCGATCACCGAACTGGCGGTGGGCGAGGCGCTGGTGAGCCTGCTGGACGACAAGGGCCGCCCCGGCATTACCGAGCGGGTGTTCGTGGTGCCGCCTGGCAGCCAGATCGGCCCGATCACGCCCGAGCAGCGCCAGCAGCTGCTGCGCAAATCGCTGGTGGCCGGCGTGTACGAGCAGGCGGTGGACCGCGAATCGGCCTACGAGATCCTCAAGGGCCGCGCGGCCGCCACGGCGCAGGGCGCGCCCGCCGGCGCCGGCACGCAGGACGGCGGCCACGGCAGCGACCTGATGAACACGGTGAACGAAGTGCTGTTCGGCAGCACCGGCCCGCGCGGCGGCAAGCGCGACGGCATCGTGCAGACGGTGGTCAAGTCCTCGGCCCGCACCATTGGCACCAACCTGGGCAAGCAGATCCTGCGCGGCGTGCTGGGCGGCATCTTCGGCGGCAAGCGCTGAAAACCGGCATCAATTAAAAACAATAGCTATCAGCGTATGAATTTACTTATTTTCAATGTAAAAACCATCTGAAATCAAGTGAACTCAAGCGCCAGCAGCTCATCTTTTTGAAAGTCCATCCATGACCCAGGCACTTCCCGGCTTCCAGGACGTCGAGGCCGCCGCCACCCGCCTGCAAGGCGTGGCCCACCGCACGCCCGTGATGCGTTCGCGCCAGCTCGATGCCGCCACCGGCACGCAATGGTTCTTCAAATGCGAGAACCTGCAGCGCATGGGCGCCTTCAAGTTCCGCGGCGGCTACAACAGCCTGGCGCAGTTCACGCCCGAGCAGCGCCGGCGCGGCGTGCTGGCTTTTTCATCGGGCAACCACGCGCAGGCCATCGCGCTGTCGGCCCAGCTGCTGGGCATACCGGCGGCCATCGTGATGCCCAGCGATGCGCCGGCGGCCAAGATCGCCGCCACGCGCGGCTATGGCGCCGAGGTCATCACCTACGACCGCTTCAGCGAAGACCGCGAGGCCATCAGCCAGCGCATCGCCGCCGAACGCGGCATGACGCTGATCCCGCCCTACAACCACCCGCACGTCATCGCCGGCCAGGGCACGGCCGCGCTCGAGCTGCTGCAGGACGTGCCGGATCTGGACTGCCTTTTCGTCTGCCTGGGCGGCGGCGGCCTGCTCTCGGGCAGCCTGCTCGCGGCCAAGGCGCTGGCGCCGCAATGCCAGGTCTACGGCGTGGAGCCGCAGGCCGGCAACGACGCCCAGCAATCGCTGCGCCGCGGCGAAATCGTGAAGATCGCCACGCCGGCCACGATTGCCGACGGCGCGCAGACGCAGGCGCTGGGCGAGCTCACCTTCGCCATCATCCGCAGCGATGTCACCGACATCGTCACCGCCAGCGACGCTGAGCTGGTGGACTGCATGCGCTTTTATGCCGAGCGCATGAAGCTGGTGGTCGAGCCCACCGGCGCGCTCAGCCTGGCCGGCGCGCGCCACAGCGGGCTTAACCTGCGCGGCGCCCGGGTCGGCATTCTCATCAGCGGCGGCAATGTCGACCTGGCGCGCTACGCGCAGCTGCTGGCCCACGGCGCCAGCTGAAAACTACCGCGCAACCAGTCCGCATAACCCGCCTGCGGCCTGCTACCATGCAGGCGTTTTTCAAGTTTTCCGCCCACCATGAGCCAAGTCCACCTGATCGATCACCCGCTGGTACAGCACAAGCTGACGCTGATGCGCCGCAAGGAAGCCAGCACCAACAGCTTCCGCCGCCTGCTGGGCGAGCTGGCCAGCCTGATGGCCTACGAGATCACCCGCGACATGCCGCTGTCGGACATCGAGATCGAGACCCCGCTGGAGACCATGACCGGCAAGGTCATCGACGGCAAGAAGCTGGTGCTGGTGTCGATACTGCGCGCGGGCAACGGCTTTCTCGACGGCATGCTCAGCCTGGTGCCCGGCGCGCGCATCGGCCACATCGGCCTGTACCGCGACCCCGAGACGCTGCAGCCGGTGGAGTACTACTTCAAGATGCCCGACGCGATGAACGAGCGCGACATCATCGTGGTCGACCCCATGCTGGCCACCGGCAACTCGGCCGCGGCCGCCATCGACCGGCTCAAGCAGCTTCAGCCGCGCTCGATCAAGTTCATGTGCCTGCTGGCCGCGCCCGAAGGCATTGCCACGCTGCAAAAGGCGCATCCCGACGTGGATATCTACACCGCCGCCATCGACCGCGAGCTCAACGACCACGGCTACATCCTGCCGGGCCTGGGCGATGCTGGCGACCGCATCTTCGGCACCAAATAAAGCCTCGCGCGGAGCGCGGCGAGCGCCCCGCGAGCATCAGTTTTCGGGGAGTTTGACGCGCATGAGCTACGACTTGATGGTGTTTTCGCCCACCGCCGCGCCCAAGGAGCCGCAGGCCTTCGCGCAGTGGTTCGCCGCGCAGACCGAATGGCCCGAAAACCACGACTACGAAGACCCCGCCGTCACCTCCCCTTCGCTCAAGGCCTGGTTCCTCGACATGATCGGCCAGTACCCGGCGCTCAACGGCCCGTTCGCCGAGGACGAAAAACCCGATGACGACAGCGTGCTCACCGACTACAGCATCGGCCGCAACCTGATCTACGCCGCCTTCGCCAACCGCCAGGCCGAGCGCGCGCGCCAGCACATGTTCGCGCTGGCGGCCCGGCACTGCGTGGGCTTTTTCGACCTCGGCGCCCAGCCCCCCACCGTGTGGCTGCCAGACGGCGACAACGGCCTCGCACCCGCCTTCCGCTGCGGCTGATCAAGGCCCGCCAGCCGGGCGCTGCGCGGCCAGCCAGGCGGCATCGGTCTCGAACCAGCGCACCAGGAAGTCCAGCATGCTGCGCAAGGTGGCTGGCTGCCGGTCGCGCGACAGGTAGACGCCATACACCCCCAGGTCCTGCGGCACATGCTGCGCCAGCAGCTCCACCAGCTCGCCGCTGCGCAGGTGGGGCGCGGCGCTGTAGCGCGGCTGCAGGCTGATGCCCGCGCCATGCAGCGCCGCCTGCAGCAGTGCCACGGAATCGTCCGCCACCAGATTGCCCGAAACCGCCACCGCCTGCGGCGGCTGCCCGCCGCCGGCCCCGGCCTCGAAGCGCCACCAGTTGCGCCCGTGGTAGGAATACGCCAGGCAGTTGTGCCGCGACAGCTCGGCCACGCTGCGCGGCGTGCCATGGCGCTGCAGATAGGCCGGCGCCGCGCAGACCACCGACTGGCAGCTGGCCAGCGGCCGCGCGATCAGCGAAGTCTCCAGCTCGCCGGTGATGCGCAGCGCCAGGTCGATCCGCTCCTCCACCAGGTTGACCGAGCGGTAGCTCAGCTGCAAGTCCACCGTGGTGTGCGGATAGCGCTGCAGGTACTGCGCCGCGGCCGCCGCCACGCTGGCCTGGGCCAGCGACGGCGCACAGGCCATGCGCAGGCTGCCGCGCGGCTCGGCGCTCTCCAGCTCGGCCGCGCCGCGCATCTGCGCCGACACCATCAACAGCTGCTGGCTGCGCGCCAGCGTCGCCTCGCCCGCGGCGGTCAGGCTCAGGCGCCGCGTGGTGCGATGCAGCAGCCGGGCGCCGGCCCAGGCCTCCATCTCCGCCAGATAGCGGGTGACCATGGCGCGCGACATGTCCAGCGCCTCGGCCGCCGCCGCCATGGAGCCCCGCTCCACCACGGTAACGAACACCTCGGCAGCCCGTATCCGGTCCATCCGGCCTCCTTATATGATCGATACACGCAACAATCCATTGCGTTATCTTGGCTATTTTATTTAGATCATGCAACCTAAGATAGCGCCTTGATCCATTCAGACAAGGAAGAAATCCATGCAACGCCGTAGCTTCACCCACGCCTGTGCCCTGCTGGGCCTGCTCGCCGCCTGGGGCTCCGCCCATGCCGCGACGCCGCTGCACCTGCAGGTCTACAACCCCGACAGCCGTTCGATGTTCGCGGTCTCGTCCGAGCTGGTCACCGGCGCGCGCGAAGCCGTGCTGATCGACGCCCAGTTCCAGAAGAACGATGCGCAAAAGCTGGTGGACATGGTCAAGGCCAGCGGCAAGAAGCTCACCACGATCTACATCAGCCACAGCGACCCCGACTACTACTTCGGCCTGGACACGCTGCAGGCCGCCTTCCCGCAGGCCCGCATCGTGGCCACCTCGCAGACCGTGGCTGCGATCGAGGCCTCCAAGGACGGCAAGCTCGCCTTCTGGGGCCCCCAGCTCAAGGACAACGCGCCGCGCAAAGTCGTGGTGCCGCAGGCGCTGCACACCGATCACCTGCTGCTCGAAGGCCGGCGCCTGGAGATCAAGGGCCTCCAGGGCCCGCAACCCGAGCGCAGCTATGTCTGGATTCCCAGCCTGCGCGCGGTGGTGGGCGGCGTGGTCGTGAATGCCAACTCCCATGTCTGGATGGCCGATTCGCAGACCCCCGAGTCGCGCGCGCAGTGGCAGCAGACGCTGGCCGACATCGTCGCGCTGCGGCCCCGCACCGTGGTGCCCGGCCACTACCGGCTCAAGGACGGCAAGGCGCCGCAAGGCCTGGAGTCGGTGCGCTTCACCGCCGACTACCTGTCGCAGTTCGAGCGGGCCGCCGCCCAGGCCAGGAACTCGCAGGAGCTGGTTGCGGCCATGAAACAGCGCTATCCTGGCCTGCCCGGCGAGGGCGGGCTGGAGCTGGGCGCGAAAGTCATCAAGGGTGAAATGAAATGGCCGCAATGACAGGCAGCACGCTGCACTACATCTTCGATCCGCTGTGCGGCTGGTGCTATGCGGCCGCGCCGCTGATCGCCGCCGCCCAGCATCTGCCCGGCCTCGAAATCGCACTGCACGGCGGCGGCATGCTGAGCGGCGAGCGCCGCCGCCACATCACGCCCGACTGGCGCGACTACGTGCTGCCGCACGACCGGCGCATCGCGCAGATGAGCGGCCAGGTCTTCGGCCCGGGCTATACCGACGGCCTGCTGAACGACACCGGCGCGCTGCTGGATTCCGCCCCGCCCACCACCGCCATCCTCGCTGCCGAGCAGCTGGCGGGCAAGGGCCTGGCCATGCTGCAGCGCCTGCAGCAGGCGCACTATGCGCAAGGCCTGCGCATCGCCGAGCCGGCGGTGCTGCAAGCGCTGGCGCTGGAGCTGGGACTGCCGCGCGAGGAGTTTGCCCAGGCCTATGCGGCACTGGAGGGCACGGCCACCGAGGCCCATTTCGCGCACAGCCGCCGCCTGCTGGCCACGGCTGGCGGCCAGGGCTTTCCCACGCTGGCGCTGCAAACCGCGCCTGATCAGCCGCTGCAGCGCATCGAGCCGAGCAGCTGGCTGGGCCAGCCCGAGGCATTTGCCCAGGCGGTGGCTAGCGCCTTACCTGCAGCGCACCCGGATTGACGATATTGCTCGGCCGCCCCTTGATGAAGTTCACCACGTTGTCGAAGGCGGCGCCGAAGTACAGCTCATAGCTGTCCTGCTCCACATAGCCGATATGCGGCGTGCAGATGCAATTCTCCAGGCGCAGCAGCGCATGGCCTTGCAGGATGGGCTCGCTCTCGAACACATCGACCGCAGCCAGCCCCGGGCGGCAGCGGTTGAGCGCGGCGAGCAGCGCATCGGGCTGCACCAGCTCGGCGCGCGAGGTGTTCACGAACAGCGCGGTGGGCTTCATCAGCGACAGGTCCTCGAACGAGATGATGCCCAGCGTCTGCGGCGTGAGCCGCAGATGCACCGACAGCACATCGCACTGCGAGAAGAACGCATCCTTGCTGGGCGCAATCCGCAAGCCATCCGACAAGGCCTTGGCGCGCGAGGCGTCGCTGCCCCAGACGCACACCTCCATGCCGAAGGCCTTGCCATAGCCCGCGACCAGTTGGCCGATCTTGCCGTAGCCCCAGATGCCCAGCGTGCGCCCGCGCAGCACCGTGCCCAGCCCGAAATTGGGCGGCATCGAAGCGGCCTTGAAACCCGACTGCTGCCAGGCGCCATGCTTGAGGTTGGCCACATACTGCGGCAGGCGCCGCGCGGCCGCCATGATCAGCGCCCAGGTCAGCTCGGCGGGCGCCACCGGCGAGCCCACGCCCTCGGCAACGGCCACGCCGCGCTCGGTGCAGGCGGTGAGGTCGACATGCGCGCCGACGCGGCCGGTCTGCGCAATCATCTTCAGGCGCGGCAGCTTCTCCAGCAGCAGCTTGCCGATATGGGTGCGCTCGCGGATCAGCACGATGATGTCGGCATCGCGCAGGCGCACCGACAGCTGCCCCAGCCCCTTGATGGTATTGGTATATACCTTGGCCGAGTATGGGTCCAAGCGCTCGGCGCACCGTAGCTTGCGCACGGCATCCTGGTAATCGTCCAAGATCACGATATTCATACTGCGGGACTCTTTCCTCGAACGCCAATGGAATCCATCACTCCGGAATGGCTAACATTCCCGATGATAAGCCGCCGCGGCGCCGGCCGCATGCGTTTACTCCTAACATCATAGCGTTCGCACGAGATATTTTCTCTCTATCTGTAAGAATGCGGTACCCGGACCGGTACCGGGGCCTGGCACCGCAGGCCGGTGTTGCTTTCCCCGGACAATCCTGGCAAACAAAAGCAAAGCGCTAGCATTGCCGCCGCTGCAGTGCTATACCTATTGACACTGGCAAGACAAGCACGCATCTGCAGTCATGGCACACAAGATTTCCGCCCCGCATCGCACCCCGGACCCCCAGCAGCTGCTGCAGCGCACGCTGCACGAATGGGGCGGGGAGCAGGACATGTGGGTCTTCGCATACGGCTCGCTGATCTGGCGGCCCGAATTCCAGTACCAGGAGCAGCGCCACGCACGGGTCTACGGCTGGCACCGCGCACTGAAGATGTGGAGCCATATCAACCGGGGCACACCCGAATGCCCGGGGCTGGTGTTCGGCATGTTCTCGGGCGGCAGCTGCCGCGGCATGGCTTTTCGCATTGCCCGCAGCCATGTGCCGGAGATGATGCCGCAGCTGTGGCAGCGCGAGATGGCCACCGCCGAGTACGAGCCGCGCTGGCTCGACTGCCAGACCACGCAGGGGCCGGTGAAGGCGCTGGCCTTCACGCTACCCAAAGACAGCCCGCGCCACACCGGCCTGCTCTCGGAAGACGACTACCGCCGCATCTTCGCAGTCGCCCACGGCATCTACGGCAGCACGCTGGACTATGCGCGCACCACCTACTCGGCACTGCTGGAGCAAGGCATACACGACCGAGCACTGGAGCGGCTGCTGCAGTATTCGACGGCAGACGCGGCCTGAGCCGGAAATCGGCCGGAACGCAAAACTCCGCCGCACGCAGCATCCATCCTGGCGGAAGGGCCGGTACTGGCGGAGTTTCGGAGGGTTGAGACCTAAGGCGGGCCAGAAGCGGTGTCCGGCGGCATCAGGGAATGGATGGCTAGCCTAGGCTTGCATCGATTCGGAAGATGGGTCTCTCAGAGGGGTGAATGGGGAAAAAAGCGATCAGACAGCGGCGGGAGCGCGCTTGCGATCACGTTCGTCTTCAGGCCAGATCGAAAAAATTGCAGTGGTGTTCATAACAAAAACCTCCATACGATGTACCTACAACGTGGACGCTCCCGCAGCCGTTGACACCAGCCCCGCAAAAACCCGATATTTTCGATAATTTAAGAAATTAAAATTTACCCCGATTAAAACAAAGTGCGGCGCTCAGCGCCCTCCGGCGGCCTGCAGCAGCTGCGCAATCGCGGCCTGGCCCTTGCTGCGGGCATGGGCCAGCGGCGTCACCCCGTCCTTGTCGGCCAGGTTGGGACTGGCGCCCGCGGCCAGCAGCTGGCGCACGATATCCTGGTGGCGCACGCCGCCGTCGCCGAGGATGACCGCTTCGAGCAGGCAGGTCCAGCCCAGCCGGTTGACATGGTCCACCTGAACGCCTGCGGCGATCAGCTCGCGCACCACCTCCACATGGCCACGCTCGCAGGCCGGAATCAGCGCGGTGCCGCCATAGCGGTTGGTGCTGCGCAGGTCGGCCCCGTGCGCCAGCGCGAGCCGGAGAATCCGCAGCCGCCCCTGCGCGCCGGCCAGCAGGTAAGCGCTGTCGCGCATGTCGTTCTGGCGGTTGACATTGGCGCCGCGGGCCACCAGCAGCCGCGCCACATCCACCCGGTCGTGGGCGGTGGCCAGCAGCAAGGCGGTGTTGCCGCGCGCGTCGGCCGCATCCACCGGCACGCCGGCATCGAGCTGCCTTTGCACCCCGGCCACATCGCCCTGAGCGGCCGCCGTCCACAAGGACAGCTCCGCCTGGGAGGCTTCTTTTGCAACGGGCACCGTCCTGGCCTGTGGCGGGTCCTGCGCCAGCGACGGCTGGATATTCGCATCCAGCAGCGCCGCCGCGACCAGGCAGCCCAGCGATAGCGCAACCGTGAGCGCCAGCCCCGAGCACTGCCGCGGCCGCCGCGCTGGCGGCGGCTGCCGGGATTCAGGCCGCATCGATCACGACCTGCGGCACTGGCGCATAACCATGGTTCAACGGCCCGTGGCCATGGCCGGTATGCACCCGGGCCCCGGCCGCGATGGCGCCAAGGATGTAGGCGCGCGCCTGCTGCACCGCCTGCGCCAGCGGCAGCCCCAGGGCCAGGTGCGAGGCAATCGCCGACGACAGCGTACAGCCCGTGCCATGGCCGTTGTGGGTTTGGATGCGGGCAGCCGCCATGCGCAGGCAGCTGCCATCGGCCAGCGCCAGCAGGTCGACCACCTCGTTGCCCGGCAGGTGCCCGCCCTTGATCAGCACCGCCGGCGCACCCATGGCCAGCAGCGCCCGGGCCGCGCCTTCGAGTTCGTCGGCGCCGCCAATCGCGCGGCCCAGCAGCAGGCCGGCTTCGTCCAGGTTCGGCGTGACCAGCGCGGCACGCGGGAACAGCTCGCGCACCAGCTCGCCCACGGTGGCTTCGGCGATCAGGCGGTCGCCGCTGGTGGCGACCATGACCGGGTCCAGCACCACGTTGCGCAGCGCATGGCGGTCGATCGCGCCGGCCACCTCCTGCACGATCTCGGGCGCATGCAGCATGCCGATCTTGACCGCATCGGCGCCAATATCCTCCAGCACCGCATCGAGCTGCTGGCGCAGGAAGGCCGGCGGCACGCCGTGGATGCCGCGCACGCCCCGGGTGTTCTGCGCGGTAAGCGCGGTGATGGCCGTCATCCCGTAGCAGCCCAGGGCGCTCATGGTCTTGAGATCGGCCTGGATGCCCGCGCCCCCGCCGCTGTCGGAGCCGGCGATGGACAGCACGCGTGCATAGCGCGCCCGTGGGGCCAAGGTGATGGAATCGATAGGCATAAGCGCAAAATTATCCATGATGTTGCTGCGATTTGACATGATCGCCCCCCGATGGCCCGCCGCCTATGCTGTAATGCGGGCTGAGGACGAAACAGGGGTGTCCGCAGCATTCATGCCCGCCATGGCGCTGTGCGACTGAGATCACACCCTGGAGCATGGCCCAGCCACAAGGCCGCTCCGTTACCCGATCCAGATCATGCTGGCGTGGGGAGTTTTCGCAGACCGCACCCGTTTTGTCCCGGCTTTGCTTTGCCTTGCGGCGTGATGACAAATATGGGATCGCTTGCCTTGCTACCTGAACATGCCTCGATAGCCATCGTCGGCGGCGGCCTGATGGGCCGCCTGCTGGCGCTGGAGCTTTCGCGCGCCGGCCATGCCGTGGCGCTGTACGACCGCGGCGGGCCGGACGCCGAACATGCCGCCGCCCGCGTGGCCGCCGCGATGCTGGCGCCGCTGGCCGAATCGGCCGTGACCGAGCCCGGCGTGGTGCGCATGGGCCACTATGCCCTCACCCGCTGGCCGCAGCTGCTGGCGCAGTTGCAGCAACCGGTCTTCCTGCAGCGCGAGGGCACGATGGTGGTCTGGCACCGCCAGGACGCCGCCGAGGCCCAGCGCTTTCGCGGCATGCTGGAGCGCACGCAAGCGGCCATCCCCGAGCTGCCGCCGCTGCAGGCGCTGGACCGCGGCGGCCTGGCGCAGACCGAGCCGGCGCTGGCCGAGCGTTTCTTCCAGGGCTACTACCTGCCGGGCGAAGGCCAGCTCGACAACCGCCAGCTGCTGCAGGCGCTGGCCGCCACGCTGGCCGCGCGCGGCGTGCAGCTGCACTGGGGCGCCGAGCGCGAGATCGCCGACTTCCAGCCCGGCAGCCCGGGCCAGCCCGACTGGGTGATCGACTGCCGCGGCCTGGGCGCACGCCCGCAATGGCGCGAGCTGCGCGGCGTGCGCGGCGAGGTGCTGCGCGTGCATGCGCCCGAGGTGCCGCTCACCCGCCCCACGCGGCTGATGCATCCGCGCTACCCGATCTACATCGCCCCCAAGCAGGACCACCATTTCGTGATCGGCGCCACCGAAATCGAAAGCGACGACATGTCGCCCGCCAGCCTGCGCTCGGCCATGGAGCTGATGAGCGCCGCCTACACCGTGCACAGCGGCTTTGCCGAGGCGCGCATCCTCGAAATCAATGTGCAGTGCCGCCCCGCCCTGCCCGACAACCTGCCCGCGGTGCGCCAGACGGCGCCGCGGGTGCTGGAGGTCAACGGCCTGTACCGCCACGGCTTCATGATCGCGCCGGCCATGCTCGATGCGACGCTGGAGCTGCTCGCCCAGGGCAGCTCGCCGCTGGCCGCCCGCCTGGGGCTGAGCGCACCCGCCACCCTGCAAAACTAAAGAGACAAGCATGATCCAGATCCTGATCAACAATCAGCCCGCCGAGCTGCCACCCGGCGCCACCGTGGCCGAGGCGATCGCGCAGTGGCAGCCGCGCCCGCCGTTCGCAGTGGCGGTGAACACCCTGTTCGTGCCCAAGGGCCGCTACGCCGCCCAGGTGCTGCAGCCTGGCGACAAGCTGGAGATCATCGCGCCGGTGACCGGCGGCTGAGGCCTGCATGGACTATCGAAAACCTACCGACATGAGCACCACACCCCCCACCTCCGACCGCCTGACGCTCTATGGCCAGAGCTTCGCCAGCCGCCTGCTGCTGGGCACCTCGCGCTACCCCTCGCCGGCGGTGCTCGAGGCGGCCGTGGGGGGGGGGGGGGGGGG